>ONNS01000093.1 GCA_900319275.1 uncultured Eubacteriales bacterium | reverse complement strand
GTAAACAGGTCATATTCTTCTATCTTGCATTGTGCTGGATTGTGGTGCTATATTATTCCCATATAAAGCCTTCTTGTAATTTGTTGATGCGCCGGCAAATCATCAGTTCAAAACTTGAAGGCTTTATTATTTGCCAAGGCTTTTTTATCCACCCCTGGTAGAACCAGGGGTTTTGTCAAGCTAAAGCGCCAAAAACCCGGCCGCGTCTGATCGGACGCGGCCGCGATTAGTTGGTATTGCTGTATCCCGTTCTCAGCCGAACATACTCAGCAGGAAGCCTGCCGCGATGGCCGAGCCGATAACGCCGGCCACGTTCGGGCCCATGGCGTGCATCAGAAGGAAGTTGGTCTTGTTGTACTTGCGGCCCACATCCTGCGAGACACGGGCGGCCATCGGCACTGCAGACACGCCCGCCGAGCCGATCAGGGGGTTGATCTTGCCGCCGGAGGTCTTGTACATCACAATGCCGCCGGCCAGCCCGCCGGCCGTGGAGATCGCAAAGGCGACGAGGCCGAGGAAAATGATTTTGATCGTGTCGAGATTCAGGAAGTTCTGTGCGACCATCGTGGCGCCGACCGAGGTGCCGAGGAAGATCGTGATGATGTTCATCAGCGCGTTCTGCACGGTGTCGGACAGGCGCTCGGTCACGCCGGTCTCGCGGAAGAGGTTGCCGAGCATCAGGCAGCCGATCAGCGGCGCGGTGGAGGGCAGCAGCAGAATGACGAAGGTGGCGACGACGATCGGGAAGACGATCTTCTCGGCCTTCGAGACCTCGCGGCTCTGCACCATCTTGACCTTGCGCATCTTGTCGGTGGTCATCAGCTTCATGATCGGCGGCTGGATCATCGGGATCAGCGCCATATAGGAATAAGCTGCGATCGCGATGGGCCCAAGCAGCTCGGGGGCCAGCTTGGTCGTCAGATAGATGGCCGTGGGGCCGTCCGCGCCGCCGATGATGCCGATGGAGGCGGCCTGCGGGCCGGTGAAGCCCAGCAGCACCGCGCCGAAGAAGGCCAGAAACACGCCGAGCTGCGCGGCGGCGCCCAGCAGCAGGCTCTTCGGATTCGAGAGCAGCGGGCCGAAGTCGGTCATGGCGCCGACGCCCATGAAGATGATCGAGGGGTAAATACCGGCCTTGACGCCGATATAGAAGAAGTCGAGCAAGCCGGCGTTCGACATGATGTGGCCGTAGCTATGGTAGTAGGGGCTGGCCGCATCCAGGAAGTCCGACCAGAGCTCGGGGTGGTAGAGGGCGTTGGCGCCCATGCCCACAAAGTAGCTCAGGTTGGTCAGCAGGCAGCCGAAGGCGATGCCGACCAGCAGCAGCGGTTCAAATTTTTTCTCAATGCCGAGGTAGAGCAGCACAAACGCGATGATGATCATCACGATGTTCTTCCAGCCGCCCTCGGTGGTGAAGAAGGCGGCGAAGCCGGACTCCAGCCCCAGCTTGCCAAGGACACCCAATATATCCATCGCTGCCTCCTTACGCGATGACGACGAGGGGCGTGCCGGTCTCGACGACGGCGCCCTTGCTGGTCACGATCTGCGCGACGGTGCCGGCCTTGGTCGCGACGACCTCGTTTTCCATCTTCATGGCCTCAAGGATCAGCAGCACGTCGCCCTCGGCGACCTGCTGGCCCTGTGTGACGTTGATGCGCAGGATGTTTCCGGGCATCGGGCTCTTGACGGTCTCGCCGGCGGCGAGATTGACCGGCGCCGCGGGCGCGGCGGCGGGAGCCGCAGCGGCGACAGGGGCCGCAGCCGGCGCCGCGGGCGCGGCGGGCGCAGCGAGCTCATATTCATTGAGGAGCATGGCCTCGCCCTGCTCGACCTCGACTTCATAAACACGCTTATTGAGCGTTACCTTATACTTCATCTTCCTTGACCTCCCGGATGGAAATAAAACGCAGTTCGTTCAGCGGTTTGTGCAGCGTATCGGCGACGATGGCCATGACCATGGCGGCGTCGCGCGGATCGGTGTCGTAGAGCTTCAATTCACCGGCCGTGCCGGGGGCCGTCTCGGCCGTCAGCTTCAGCTCCATGACCGGGGCCGCCGCCGAAGCCTCGGCCACGGTGGGGGCGCTCTTTTCCCTGTGCATGATTCGGCCCATGGCCATGATCACGAGCATCAGCAGAATGAGGCCGAAGAAGACTACCAGATAGCCAAGCAATGCCGTGATCGCGGCGTTGCCGATGCTGATATGTACTAAATCATCCATTGCATTCCCTCACTTTACAGCTGCGTGATCGAATAGCGGACGACCTTCTCCTCCGCGGCCTTGCGCTCGGCAAAGAACTTTTCGGCCACCTCGGGGAAGGAAATGTAGCTCAGCACGTCCTCGTCACAGCGGGCGGTGTCGCCGAGCTGCGCCTTGGCCTTCTCAAAGCTGTCCTTCGGCAGCGTGTCGGCAAAGCGGCCCTCGATGGGCTGCTCGCCCTTGAGGATCTTCGCGCGGATCTCGGGGTCGATCGGGGCGGGCGTCTGGCCGTATTCGCCGCGGCAGTAGGCGCGCATCTCGGCACCGACGTTCTTGTAGCGCTCCCCTGCCATGACGTTCTGCACGGCCTGGGTGCCGATGAGCTGGCTGGTCGGCGTCACAAGCGGCGGATAGCCCATGTCGGCGCGCACGCGCGGCGTCTCGAGCAGGGCGTCCTCGTACTTGTCGAGGGCGTTGAGCATCTTCATCTGGCTTAAAAGGTTCGAGAGCATGCCGCCGGGGATCTGGTAGTTGAGGCACTGGGTGTCGGTCGCCATCGAGATCGGGTTGAGCGTGCCGTCTGAAAGGAAGTCGGCGCGGATGGGCTTGAAGAAGTTCGCCATCTTCAGCAGGGCGTCGTCGTTGAGGCCGGTCTCGTAGCCGAGCTCGCGCAGCGCATAGTTGAGAGTCTCGGTCGCGGGCTGGCTGGTGCCGCCGGAGAAGGGAGAGATCGCGGTGTCGATCACATCGGCCCCGGCCTCGACCGCCTTCATATAGGTCATGAACGCGAGACCCGTGGTGCTGTGCGTGTGGACGACGAGCGGCAGGTCGACCGCGTCCTTGATCGCGGCGACAAGGTCATAGGCGTCCTTCGGGCTGAGGATACCGGCCATATCTTTGATGCAGATCGAGCCGACGCCCATCTGTGCCATTTCCTTGGCCTGGGCGACGTACTTGTCGAGCGTGTGGACGGGGCTGGTTGTGTACGAGATCGCGCCGGAGGCCATGGCCCCGGCCTTGACCGTCTCTTCGATCGCGACCTTGAGGTTGCGGGTGTCGTTCAAGGCATCGAAGGTGCGGACAATATCAATGCCGTTCTTGACGGCCGCACGCACAAAGCGGCGCACGACGTCGTCGGGATAGGGCTTATAGCCCAGCAGGTTCTGGCCGCGCAGCAGCATCTGCAGCTTGGTGTTGGGCAGCTTTTTGCGGATCTTGCGCAGACGCTCCCAAGGGTCTTCGTGCAGGAAGCGCAGGCAGACGTCAAACGTGGCGCCGCCCCAGCACTCCACCGAGTAAAAACCGGCCCTGTCGATCTCGTCGAGAATCGGCTCGAACTGGTCGTAGCCGAGACGGGTCGCCACGAGGGACTGGTTGGCGTCGCGAAGAATGGTTTCCGTAAATTGAACTTTCTTCATACTATTCTCCTCTTATCTGTTCCTTCTGTCCGGGCAGTATCGGTCGGAAGGCTCATATATAGTCATTCTATCATAAAAGCCCCGAATACACAAAACATTTCTTTACTTTTTTCGGATTATTTTTCCGTTCATTTTCCGCTAATTTTCCGAAACGATGCGCGTCGCCCTGTATACATACGCGCGCGCTGCAGGGAATACGCTGTAGAGCGGGCGGCGGCTTGTCTCCCACCCGGCAAAAGGCAAGGAGGGCGGCATGGAGAGCGTGAAAAAGGTACTGTTGGTGTTTGGAACACGTCCGGAGGCGATTAAAATGTGCCCGGTCGTAAAGGCGCTGCAGCAGCGCACGGCGCTGCGGACAAGCGTATGCGTCACCGGGCAGCACCGGCAGATGCTGCGGCAGGTGCTGGACGCGTTTGCGGTCGTCCCCGACTGGGATCTGGCGATCATGCGCGAGCGGCAGACGCTCTTTGACATCACAGCCGCGGCCCTGCCCGCGATCCGCCGCGTGTTGGAGCGGGAGGCGCCGGACGCGGTGCTTGTCCACGGCGACACGACGACCGCCTTTGTGACGGCCCTCGCCTGCTTTTATCTGCAGATCCCGGTGGGGCATGTCGAGGCGGGGCTGCGGACTTATGATATCCGCTCGCCCTTTCCCGAGGAATTCAACCGCGAGGCGATCTCGCTGATCAGCCGCTTTCACTTTGCCCCGACGGAGAGCAGCCGGGGCAACCTGCTGCGGGAGGGGCACCGCCCTGAGACGGTCACCGTCACAGGCAACACGGCGATCGACGCGCTACGGACGACCGTGCGGGCGGACTATACGCACCCGGAGCTCCAATGGGCGGCCGGAAGCCGTCTTGTTCTGCTCACGGCGCACCGCCGGGAAAATCTCGGCGCGCCGATGCGCGGGATGTTCCGGGCGATCCGCCGCGTCGCGGAGGAGCATCCGGAGATCAAAATCATCTATCCGGTGCACAAAAATCCCGCCGTCCGGGAGGCGGCGGGGATTTTGGCGGGGCATGTGCGCATCCATCTGATCGAGCCGATGGATGTACTGGATTTTCACAACTTCATGGCGCGCAGCGATCTGATCCTGACCGACTCCGGCGGCATCCAAGAGGAGGCGCCGAGTCTCGGCGTTCCGGTGCTCGTCCTGCGTGACACGACCGAGCGGCCCGAGGGGATCGAAGCCGGGACGGTGCGGCTGGCGGGAACGGCGGAGGAGAGCGTCTATCGGGAATTTTGCCGTCTGCTCACCGATGATACCGCCTATGAAGCCATGCGCCGCGCAGCGAATCCCTACGGCGACGGTCACGCCTCCGAGCGGATCGCGGACGTGTTGGCGTCGGCGCTGTGCGGCGGGTAAGATTATTTGCCGAAGACCTGTTTTCTGAGTTTCTGTCCCGTCGGCGTGGCCGCGAGACCGCCGAGCGCGGTCTCCTTGAGAGAAGACGGGAGCAGGTCCCCCACCTCGCGCATGGCGTCGATGCACTCGTCCGCGGGGATCTTCGGCGCGACGCCGGCCAGGGCCATATCGGCGCTCGCAAAGGCGATGGCGACGCCGCTGGCATTGCGTTTGATGCAGGGGATCTCCACAAGTCCCGCCACAGGGTCGCAGACGAGTCCCAGCTGGCTCGCGATCGCGATAGCGCAGGCGTCCGCGCATTGCGCCGGAGTGCCGCCCATGAGTTCCACAAGAGCGGCCGCGGCCATGGCCGCGGCGCTGCCGCACTCGGCCTGGCAGCCGCCCTGCGCGCCGGCAATGCTCGCTTTTTTCGCCATGACAAGGCCGAAGGCGCCGGCCGTGAACATGGCCATGACCGCCGCGCGCTCGGGCACATCCCTTTCGTCACACAGGGAGAGGAGGCAGCCCGGCAGAATGCCGCAGCTGCCGGCCGTCGGCGCGGCCACGATGCGGCCCATGGACGCGTTGCAGCCGGCCACGGCCAGCGCGCGCGTCATCGCGCCGGAGAGGAGCGAGCCGCACAGCGCCTCGCCGCGCCTGCTGTACTCGCCCATGCGATAGCCCTCGCCGCCGGTCAGTCCCGACATCGAGCGCAGGTCGCGCTTCATGCCCTCGTCGACCGCGCTGCGCATGACTGCAAAGTCGCGCTCCATCTTTTCATATACGCTATGTTCGCTCCGGTCCATGCTCTCGGCCTGGTCGCGGAGCACCAGAGCGCTGATGGTCTCGCTGTTCGACTCGGCGGCCTTCACAAGCTCGTCGACGGATTCATATGTCAGCATGTCTTCCCTCCTACAGCTTGCGGATCAGAATGGCGTTCGTCACATTGTCCAGGTTTTTGATGTCTTCGATCAGCTGATCGGGCGGCAGATTGTCCGTCTCAATCGTCATGATCGCCTCCTGCCCCCGGCCGGAGCGGGAGAGCCGAAAGCCTGAGATGTTCAGCTCGCGGTACTGCCAGTGCATCACATTCGTGACGGCGGCGATCACACCGGGCCGGTCGAGATGCATGACGAGGATCGTGTGGCTTGCGCCGTTGAATTCCACGTCCATGCCATTGATGTGGTCGATGACGATGTTCCCGCCGCCGACGCTGGCGCCCTGGACAAGGCCCTCGGTCCCGTCCTCCAGGACATAACGAATCCGCGCGGTGTTCGGATGCGCGCCGCGGATGTTTTCTTTTTCAAAGCTGTAGTCGATCCCGCGCGCCGCAGCGATCGCGAGGGCGTCGCGGATCTCGGGGGAATAGCTGTGATAGCCCATGATCCCGGCCAGCAGGGCGCGGTCGGTGCCGTGCCCCTTGTAGGTCTGGGCAAAGGAGCCCGACAGGGTAATGACGACCTTCCGGCACGCCTTCCCCTCCGCGAGCTTGTTGACGACCCTACCGAGGCGAACCGCCCCCGCCGTATGGGAGCTGGACGGCCCGATCATGACCGGGCCTATGATATCGAATACGTTCATGCCCCTCTCCCCTCCTCCTTTATTGTGCCCGGATCATGTGCCGTTGACACAGGATCGTGTCGGATTGCAGTTTTGTGTACGGTGTCAGTGGGAGGACGAGGAAGACGAGGCCGTACTGCTGATAATGATCATCATGAGGATCATCGTGATGATGGCCAGCTCCACAGAGGCTGTCATCATCAGCGAAGCGTCAAGCCCTTCCTCTCCCGAGAGCGACGCCTGCACCATCTGAACGGCAAACATCCGCCGGCAGGCTTTCCCGACGCCGAAGAGGCCGCGGAAGGGCTTGTGCTGTTTCAGAAAATCGTCCGCCTCGCCGATCCGCTCCGCGAGCACGTCGGCGGGAAGGCCGGAATCGGCAAGGATGCCGAGAATCGCCTGCCGACTCCCCCAGCCGAGCGAATGTCCCGCCGCTTTCAGGCCGCTGGAGAGCGCACACAACTTTTCACATTTGTCTTCCGCCCGGCCGCCGCGGATGGCCAGAATATGGCTGAGCATCTGCAGCGTGTCCCTGTCCGCCTTCAGCTGCTCCTTGAGCCGCGCATAGATTTCCTCCGCTTCCGCATAGACCGCGGAGGCGTCTTTTCCGGAGACCGCCATCAGCGCCGCAAACGGCAGATCGTTTTCGGACGTCAGCCAGGGGTGCGCGGCCTTCATCTCTTTATAGATCTGCTTTGTCTTCTCCGCCGTCTCTTCCAGATTGCCCTGCTCGGCCAGGATCATGGCGGCCAGCACGGTCTGCTCGCCGCTGAAGAAGGTCTTGATGCGCTGATACGCGTCCTTCACGCTTTCAAAATAGCCTTCGGGATCGGGCGAGAGCGCCATCTTGCAGCGCACCAGCAGCTCATCCGTGCCGCGGAAATTGGAGAAAAGCCCCGCCTTGCTTTTCAGCAGCTTTTTGCACGCCTTGACTTTGTCCAGATCCGGTGTCTCTCCCGCCGCGAGATAGATTCCGGCGCAGGCCAGCAGCATTTCCTTAAATTCCCATTTATTGCCTGATTCCAGGATCCGGTAGTTTTCCACCAGTCCGAGACATTTGCTCTCTGTCTGTCTATCCATCGATTTCAACCTGTCCTTTCTTTCTCTATGTATCAATGATTTCCGTTGCCGGAATCTGTATTCTATGCCGCATGCAGCCAAACGGCACCGTCTTTTCCTTGCGCTGCTCTCTCCGGCAGCTGTTGAGAAAGCCGTACGCTGTATACCGCATAAAGTATAGCACCTTATTTCCCCGCAGGCAACTGTGATCGACCCAGATATGTCGCTGAATCGCAGCACGATACCGGGAAATGCAAAGGGCGTGTTGCAAAATGCAGGAAACCGAGTAAAAGAAGGTCTCTTACGTAGGGGAGGGGCTTGTGCCAACACCCATAAGAGAGTTTTGAAACAAAAATGTCTTGGTAACTGTCTGGCAGGATTGGGGACGCGGGCAGGCTATAA
>ONNS01000092.1 GCA_900319275.1 uncultured Eubacteriales bacterium | reverse complement strand
CCCGATGCTCATTGCAATGAATATACGGCAAAACAGCTGTGCTGTTTTGCTGCGCCACAAAGTGGCGCGGCGAAAAGCTTTTTGGCTTTTCGCCATCCTTTATTCATTATAGAAATCTCCGGCGAAAACGGGATCACAAATCCGAATTCGCCGGAGATTGCTGTCTCTTTCAGGCTATCCCGCCGGGCCGCCGAGGGCGTCGGCCCCTACGCTCAATACAGGCAGCGGACAGCACACGATCGTGTGGGACAAGGAACCGTCTCCTGTCCCAAAATAATCGGAGTCTTGTATGATTCCTTTTTCAGAGTTCCGTCTTCTTATTTTATTGTACCTCATCCAGGATGCCCTGTATCCCGCCGCGGCGGAAGACCTCTTTATAATAGCCGAGCTCGTCGGCGATCAGGCCGTCGATCGCGCGCATGCCCAGCAGCTCGACCGGGGCGCGGTCGTCCGTGAGGATATGGCCGCCCGCGCTCACCGGCGTGAGACTTAAGAGCACACGGCCCATCAAGTTTTTGAGCGCCCCTTCCGGAAGCCGTGCGATGCCTTGCTCGAGCCGCGCGGGAAACTCACCGTCCACGCAGGCAAAGAGCTCGCGGTTGGTCGAATAAGGCACATCGGCGGTCATGCACACCGGGAAAACCGCCGCGATCGTATCGCAGAGCCGGGCGTTGATGCTGTCCGCCCCGTCGGCGTGCATATTCATGTTGACGACCATCACGCCGCCGTCGGTGAGATGCTCGCGCACCAGCGTGAAGAACTCGATAGAGGACATCTGAAACGGGATCGTGATATCCTGATAGGCGTCGACTAAAATCACATCGTATTTCGTATCAACAGCGGCGAGAAAAGCGCGGCCGTCGTACTCAGTGACAGCGATCTCCTCCGGCATATCGAAACACCGGTGCGCAAGCGCCGTGATTTTCCCGTCGATCTCGACGCCCTCGACCCGGCAGTCGGGAAAATAGCGGCGGCACTGCCGCGCAAAGGTCCCTGTCCCGTTGCCGAGCACCAGCACCGAGAGCGTCTGCCCTTCGTCGCAGATCACCGGCGCGGCCAGCGCATAGTCATAATAGAGCCCGGTCAGCGAGCCGTCCTTGACGGTCACGCTCTGGATGCCGAAGAGCACATTGGTCGAGAGCACAACGCGCTCGTCGTCCTCCTTGACCTGCAGATAGTTATAGACCGATTCGCCCTCATAGGCGAGACCGTCCTCCCAGAAGGCAAAGGCCGTGCTGCGGCCAAAGAGCGCGCACAGCGCAAACAGCAGCGCGCCGATGATCACCGCGCGCAGCCCCTTGCGGGATGAGAGAAAAAAGGCCAGCGCGAGCGCCAGCAGAATGCCGCCGAAGATCAGGAAGGTCACGGCCGTCCCGACCGTCGGGATCGTGACAAAGGTCGGCAGAAAGGTGCCGAGGATGCTGCCGATCGTGTTGCAGGCGCCGAGCCGCCCCACAGTGCGGCCGCTGTCGTCAAGGCTCTCCACCGTCGCCTTGACAAGGCAGGGCGTGACCGTGCCGAGCAGGAACAGAGGATAGACAAAGACGACGAGGCAGCTGGCAAACGCAGCGAAAATCAGGAAATTCGTGCTGACCGTAACGATCAGCAGCCCCGAGATGCCGAGGATCACGAACTTCCCCGCGACTGGGATCGCGGCGATCCACACGGCCGCGATCAGGATGCGGCGGTAGAGCCGCGCCGGGTCGGGATTTTTATCCGCGGCGCGCCCGCCGTAGAGATTGCCGAGCGCCATGGCGATCATGATCGTCCCGATGATGATCGTCCAGACGATCTGGCTCGAGGAGAAATAGGGCGCCAGCAGGCGGCTGGCCCCGAGCTCTACGGCCATGACGGATACACCGGTGAAAAACTCCGTCAGGTATAAAAACAGCTTGTTTTTCAGAATCGGATAGCTTGGCATAGATAGTCCTCAATGCTTTTTCATCAGCAGCAGCGCCGACAGAATGCTGCCGAGCGACAATACGACGGCGGTCGAGATCATTGCGGCTGCAAAGTCGATCGGCAGAATATGGCGCGCCAGGAAGATCGCGCCGAGCGCTGCTGCGTCCACCAGCATGCGCGTCATGCTGCTGCCCAGCACGGCGTTGGCATTGCTCTTCTTCACCGCCGCTTTCAACAGAAAGAAATTGACGGCGCAACCCAGCGCGCCCCAGACGGCGCCGATCAAAATGGAAACTATCATCATTCTCTCCCCTGTCACCACTGGTTGAACTGCACCGAGCCGCTGACGCTCTCGAGCCGTATTTGATCGATGTTGATATAAAAGCCCTGCCACACGTCATAGGCATAGCTGGCCGTACCCTGGAAAAAGGCGTTCTGGAAA
Organism: uncultured Eubacteriales bacterium; assembly: GCA_900319275.1. Taxonomy (GTDB): domain Bacteria; phylum Bacillota; class Clostridia; order Oscillospirales; family Oscillospiraceae; genus Limivicinus. Next base: position 13,844 of record ONNS01000092.1, on the reverse strand, counting down.
TCCGCCGAATGCGTCAGCAGATAGACGTCCCGCTCCTGGCCCCAGGCGTCCTTGCCGAGGGCGTTCCAGTCGAACACGGCGTCGCGCGTGGCCTCGGTCGCGAAGAGGTGGTCGTCGGTGTGGAAGTACTGGAAGGCATCGGGCTTGAAGTCCAGCGTCTCGATGTCGATCGGGAAGGTAAAGGTGAATTTCACACTCCACCCGGCGTGATAGCGCATGCGCTGCGCGTACTCGTCGCGCAGGACCACACAGTAGTACTGTTTGATCTCATCGATCTCGCCGAAGGAATTCTTGACCGTCATCGGCAGCTCGACGATCTCGAAAAACTGCCGCCAGTTGTCGGCATTGATGAGGACTTCTTCATAATTGCCGCTGTCCGCGCTGCGCACGGTCGGCGCAGGCTCGACCGGCGCTGCGTCCGGCGCAGCCGTGTACGGCGCCTCCGGCGCACTCGGCGGCAGATTGTCCGGAACCATCTCACGCCGGGCGGCGCAGCCGCTCAGCACAAGCAGGGCGAACAGCAGCACCGCAAGGTAACGTTCTTTTCTTATATTCATGCCGTTTACCTCTATAGTAGTATATGTGAATAGGATCGGAAAAACCGTCAAGCCAAGCATACCACAGCGCAGATTTGAAATCAACTTTAGGCAGCAAAAAAAGCACCCTTCCGGGTGCCGATCGTCCGACGGTATTCACCGTATAAAAGAAATGACCCTCAACTGCTTTTGTGTGTTTCTTCTTTCCGTGCGCTGCAGTTGAGGGTCATATGGAATTCTTAGTATCTAACATCGTTTGTTTACCTCTCTTTCATTAGACTGAACCTGTCTGGCCGATGATGGAATCCACTCACCGATCTTTTCAGCTGCTTCTGTTCGCGCACCTTGTGCCGGTTTTCTCGTTAAGTGAGATCGTCTGTGCTGTCGGTGAACATTCCCGGTCGGCTTCAAGATCCTCCGGTACGGAGCGGGATCCTCCGAACCGCCTTACAATCTATATGATCATTTTGGAAGGCTTATCGGGGCTTCTCTTTCTCTCTGGCTGTACAATACCATATCCTCGGTCCGTTTACAAGTGGCAATGCTGACCAAAGATATGTGCTATTTTTTGTTATTATACACAATTTCAGTTTTTGAATCTTGTTTTTATTGACTTATTTTCGTCATTTTGTATATAATGAGAGGGTAGGTTTGGCCGACAGCCCCGCCGGGATCCGGCGGGGCTGTCATTCGTTTTCTCTATGTCTGATCGCCGAGACCGAAAGCCTCCGCCAGCAGCGCCGCGGTCTTAGGAATGCGGCCCTCGGCAAAGGGGTCCTCAAAGCCATAGCGCTCGATGAGCTCGGCGATGCCGGTGAGCGTCTCACCGCTGCCGGGATCGCAGCGCTCAAGCATCTGCAGATAGCGCGCCGCGCCGCTGCCTTTTTCCTCACGCTCCATCGCGTAGAGCTGCAGCGCCAGATCGTTCGACACCGGATAGGAGATAATATACATCGGCTGCTCGAAGAGGTGCGGGACCTCCATCCACAGCATGGCATACGTCTCATCGCCCTCCTCACACAGGCCGTATTCCCGGCAGACGCGCAGGCTGAGGGCGTTGAGGCCCTCGGCGTTGAGCGCATCGGGATCGCTCGCATATACGGCACTCTCGAACGCGGCCCAGGCGCCCTGCTGGGCATAGAGCTCCAGCGTGTCGAGCAGCTTGAGACGCAGCAGGTTTTCCAGTTCTCCTTCCGGCAGAACGCCGCGGAGCGCGCACAGCGACAGATATTCCGAGGCCTGGGAATAGACCTCGGCCAGGTCGATGCTCTCGATCGCGTTGCTGTTGCAGAAGGTGTCCGTAAAGTGCCCGAACTCGTGGCAGAGCGTCAGGATATCCTCGCTATCCCCATAGGGGTTCATAAACACATAGGGCTCGTCATAGACGCTCAGATACACCTGAAAGCTCAGATCCGCCTTGTTGCGGCCGGGGCTCACATCGTACAGCCCATAGCGCAGCATGAAGTCACAGGCTTCCTCCGCCGCGCCGCCGATCGCCGCAGCCGCGGCGTCCAGGATCCCCAGCAGCGTCTCCTCATCCACATAGTCGTAGTATACCCCGGCGTAGGGATCGCTCGCCATAACGGCGCGATAGACCGGGATCAGTTCCTCGCGGATGCTTTTCAGATAGTCTTCCGCCTGTGCGGCTGTATAGTCCCGCTCATAGTTGAAGTCATAGGCCATCGCCGCATAGTCCTCATAGCCGAGCTCCCGGGCCTGCTGCTGCCGCGTACGCAGCAGGCGCAGATACAGATCGGCAAACGCGGCGTTATACTTGCGGCTGTACAGCTCCTCGGCACGGGTGAGCTCGTCGCCGTCAAGCGTTGCGAGGATCTCTCTATAATTCACCTCGCCCTGTCCGAGATCGACCGTCGCGTCGGCCAGCAGCGCGCGGTATTCGCTCACAAGGCGGTTTTCCTCCTGCATCAGCGCGAGCAGCGCATCGGTGTACAGCGTCTCATTGCCATCGCCGTATTCTTCCACAAAGCCGGGCCAGAAATACTCATTTTCCAGTGCTTCTCCGCTCGCACTGCGTGCGCAGGCGCCGTAAGCCTCGTCCAGAAGCTGCTGCAGCGCACCCAACTGTTCGCCGCACCAGGCACTTTCCTGCTGCCAGTAGGCATCGCCGAGATCCCGGTAGTTTTCGATCTCCGCAAGCGTGGCCATGGTATTGAAGCTGTCGTAGGCTTCTACGATCTCGTCGAGCAGCTGTTCCAGCCGCGCAAGTGACTCTCCGCGCGCAAGCGCCTCCTCCAGCGCGTCTACCGCGTTTTGCATCGCAGTCAGCGAGGGACGGCAATAGACGATCTCGCCAAAGGGCGTGCCCACGCGCTCCTCGTCGAGCGCCCACGCGCGGCCCATGCCGCCCAGCAGCAGCACACACAGCAGCAGCGCCGTGAAACGTTTGATTAAAGTCATACTCTGCCCCCCTTTGCTTGTGTTTTTATTCTATCACAGTCTAAGCGTGAAAACAATCGCACTTGCACATTCTGATCAGCCGGGATATAATACAATTATATAATACATCGAATAACAGATAAAGGAGTCTCCCATGAGTGATATCTACGTGACCGGCCACCGGAACCCCGACACGGATTCGATCGTGGCGGCCATCGCCTATGCCAACCTCCGCAACGCCCTGGGCGACCGCGAATACAAGGCGGCCCGCATCGGCTCGATCAACGATGAGACGCAGCGTCTCCTCAAGCGCTTCGGCTTCGAGCCGCCGATCCACATCCACAATATGCGCACTCAGGTCTGCGATCTGGACTTTGACCGTCCTCCCGCGCTCAGCGGCTCGGTGCCGATGGATCTGGCCTGGCGCACGCTGCGGGACGGAGATCTCTCCTCGCTGCCAATCGTCAACGAGGACGGCACACTGCTCGGTATGCTGTCGGCCGGCGATATTGCAACCTTCGAGCTGCAGACCGTCAACGAAAACCACATTGTCGATCTGCCGCTGTTCAATCTGCTCAGCGTGATCGAAGGTACACTTGTCAACGAGTACAGCACTGAGGTCAGTTCGATCTCGGGCGAGCTGTTTATCACGCTGCCCCAGAATTACGAGGACCAGGCACTGACGAACCCAGATTCGATCCTGATCTGCGGCAATCAGCCTGAGGTCATCGAAAACGCGCTGCGCTCCGGCGTCAGGTGCCTGATCATCTGCCGTGCGGATATCCAGCCGGAATGGGCAGAAAAAGCCGAACGCACGGTGGTCATTTCGACCCCGTTGAGCGCGCGGCGCGTCTCGCGCATCATCTACCAGGCCAATCCTGTCGAGCGTGTCTGCCAGAAGAAGGATCTGATCAGCTTCCACCTGCAGGACTACGTGGACGATGTGCAGGAGATCACGCTCAAAAGCCGCTACCGCTCGTACCCGATCCTCGATGAGAACGACCGCGTCGTCGGTACGCTCTCGCGCTACCATCTGCTGAAACCCCGGCGCAAGCGCGTTGTGCTGGTTGATCACAACGAGGCTGCCCAGTCGGTCCCCGGGCTCGACGAGGTCGACATTCTGGAGATCATTGACCACCACCGTCTGGCCGACATCCAGACCCGCCAGCCGATCCGCGTGCGCAACGAGCCCGTCGGCAGCACGAATACGATCATCACCTCGATGTACCAGGAATACGGCGTTGTCCCCTCGCCGAAGATCGCAGGGCTGATGGCCGGAGCGATTTTGTCGGACACCGTTTTGTTCAAATCCCCCACCTGCACGAAGAAAGATATCGCCATGGCCCAGCGTCTCGCGCGCTTTGCAAATATCAATCTGGAGGAGCTCGGCAAGAGTCTGTTCTCCTTCGGCGGTGAGGAAAAGAGCGCTCGCGAGCTGCTGCTGACCGACTATAAGGAGTTCCACATTTCCGGTCAGAACCTGGCCGTCAGCCAGATCACCTGCGACGACGCTCACGCGCTGCTCAACCGCCGCGACGAGTTCATGGCCGAGATGGAGAAGATCCGCGATGACAAGCACTTTGACTTTGTGGTGCTGATGATCACCGACGTGCTCAACGAGGGCTCGACGCTGCTCTATGTCGGCGACGACGACACGATCCAGCAGGCCTTCCAGGTCACGCCCGAGAACAAGACCGTCTATCTCCCGAACGTCATGAGCCGCAAAATTCATTTAGTTAAGGATACAAATAACCGAAACTCACGCTTACGATACTTCCAAATATTATTTTGGAGGTATATCCCATGAAAACGCAGAAATCCTTTTTCGAGCAGAACGGCGGCACCTATACACAGGTTGGCGATGTGCTCATTCCTAACCTTACCTTTGGGGAAGATGAGAAGCGGTCTGTCGGCAAATATGGCCGGATGCGGAAACGCTATCTGAAAGATCGGCATCCTGTACTCTATTCGGAACTCTTGCTGTCCGGAAAACTGTATTCGCACCTTCAGGAGATCGAAGAAGCCTGTGAAGGACGAATGGAGCTTCTTACCCGTCAGATGGCGAAACAGGAAGGCGTGACCGAGGCGCTCAAGGCGGCCGATCAAATGGAGTGGGTTCTTCACATGAACAGCATCCGCAACCGGGCAGAAGAGGTCGTGCTGAGCGAGCTCGTCTACTGCTGATGGAGGTGCCGAGGTGCTGATTCTGGAAGACCTTTACCTCGGCGATATTCGCCCAAGCGAGCGCAGCTTCAAGCGCAACAGCCAGTATGCGAAAGCTCTGGATGACCTCGTAAAAGCTGGGGATGCTCTAACTGATACTCTCACCGAAAAGCAGAAAGAAATGTTTGAGGACTACATTACCGCCCAGAGGGAAGTCAATGTGCTCACGGATTGTGAGACGTTTATCTACGCTTTTCGTTTGTCAGCAAAGATCATAATCGACGTGCTGATGGATGGAACAATGAAGGAAATCTGACAAGAACAAAGACAGCCCAGGGACGCCGATATCCGTGCCCCTGGGCCATTTCATATCAGCGTGCCGGATCAGAGATCCCTGCACGCCAAAATGCTGTTCTGCCGTACCATCCACAGTACCCGCGCCGCACTGCGGCGAAGGTCATCCAACCGGACGGTTCCGCCTTCCAAGCCCTTTTGCAGAGCGTTAAGCTGATCCGGACGGCCGGGCATCACCAGATCACACTGGGCGGCTGCGGCTTTCTGCACGTCACCGCTGGCAGGAACGGTACAATCCTCCCTGGAAGCCTTCATGGAATCCCAGTCGGACATGACCAGCCCCTCAAAGCCCCACTCGTTGCGCAGCACCTTGACCAGCAGATCGTAGTTGTTCGTGCAATAAACACCGTTGACCAGATTGGAGGAGGACATGTTGCGCTCCAGTTCGCAGTTGTTGGCCGCGAAGTGCTTGACGCTCATGCCCTTGCCGGGGTGCTTCTGCACGCCGCGCACGATGGCGGCTGCCAGCTTGCCGGAAACCACAGGGTCTTCGGAATAGTACTCAAAGGTGCGTCCGCAGAGCGGATTGCGGTGGATGTTCATGCCCGGAGCAAGCCACACAGTTACGCCAAAGGCCTCCATTTCCGCGCCAACCGCGTCACCGACTTCCTCCAGAAGAGCCTGGTCAAAGCTCTGGGCCAGCAGCTGACTGCAGGGCCAGGCGGTGGCGTACTGGTAATGCACGATACCGTCCTTCGGATCGGCCATCTGGCTTTTCAGCGCCATGCCCGCGAAGCCGAAGAAATAGCGCTTGTAGGCCTCCAGATTTTCCGGCACACGGGCGGCCTTGGTGCTGCCGTCCGGCAGCTCCACCACCTGACTGGTCAGGTTCAGTCCCGCCGGGCCGTCGGAGAGGATCACATTGGGGATGCCGAGAGCCTCATACAGCTCCGGCGTCGTGGTACCGGAGGCGCCCATAGCTTCCATCTGCAGGTTCTTGTTGGAGGTCCCGCCGCCCACGGTGAGGCGGATCAGTTGCTCGGCGCTCATGCCGTCGGTCACCGGATCGCTCGTCTCCGGCGTCTCATAGCGGTGTACCAGCGTTTCGGGAACGATCGCGTCCAGGGCCAGCCGGGGCAGCCCATCGGCGCAGAAGGCAGGACGCGCGGGCGGCGTGATCTCCGCGATCTCATGCTGCGGCGGGCAGACGTTCACGCACTGCTCCAGGATATGCTCATCCGCCAGCGTCAGCACGGCGCAGGGAACGTCGCCCAGAAAGAGCGGGTATTCCCCGGCGCGCAGCACCCAGGCGGCCTGCGTTTCGTCATAACAGCTCAGCTCGCGCAGCGGGATCGAGAGAACGACCGTCTCCTCCTCGCCGGGGCGCAGCTCCTTTGTCTTGGCGAAGGCGGCCAGACGCTTTGCCTCGGCTCCGGTCTCGCCAAAGGGCACGGAGGCATAGAGCAATACAGTCTCCCGCCCGGCGCGCTCGCCGGTATTCTTGACCGCGGCCTTGACGGATATCTCTCCGTTTTCCGGGACGATCCCGATCAAGCTCGCCGCAAAGCTCGTATAGCTCAGACCGTAGCCGAAGCGGTAGCGGGGCTTGACGCCGAAGCTGTCAAAGAAGCGATAACCTACATAGATGCCCTCGTTGTATTCCTGGTTGTACTTGTCCCGGCCCAGGTAGGAATAGGTGGTATTGGAAGGAAGATCCTCGAACCGATAGGCCCAGCTAGTGGCAAGCCTGCCGGAGAAGTTCAGCCTGCCGGAGAGCACGTCGGCCAGCGCGTTGCCGCCCTCCTCGCCGCCCTGCACGAAGTAGACCAGGGCCGAGACATGCAGCGTATCCAGAAAGCTCAGGTCGATCACACCGCCGCAGTTGACGATGACGACAAGGTTTTGATAGTGCGCCGACACGAACTCCAGATTCTCCCGTTCCACGTCATCCAGACGGTAGTCACCCTGCTCATCCACGCGGTCGTTGCCCTCGCCGGCCTGACGGGCCAGCACGTACAGCGCCGTGTCGCAGCCGGAAGCTGCCACGTCGTCCTCTGTGATGGGGATCCCGGTGGGATGGCGGAAGGGCTGCACGGTGCCGAGGATCTGATAGAAATTCTGCATGCCCTTGACCCGCTCCTCCTGCTCCTGCCGGTAGGTCTCGTAGGTGTCGGCATAAAAGCGGTCAAAGCGATTCAGCCAGGGCGTGCTGGCGATCTCATAGCCGGCGTTTATCAGCCCCTGCTCGATAGTCACGCTGCAGCGCTCCCGGACCGCGCCGGAGCCGGTGCCGCCCTTGACGGTCATGCGTGCGCCCGCGCCGTAGAGCGCGATCCGCTTTTCCCTGAGCGGCAGGGTGCCGTCGTTTTCGAGAAGAACAAAGCCCTCCGCCGCGGCCCTGCGGGCAAGCGCCCGGTTTTTCAGCTCCAGCGCGGAGGCTTCTTTCGTGGTAGGCGCCTTGATGATCTTCATTCCTTGTGCTCCTTTCAGGGTTTCCAGGATTCCTGCCAGCGCAGGACAGGTCTGCCGTCCTCCCATTCGATGGGGAGCCAGACATAGTCCGCGATGGAAGTGTTTGCGTTTTCCAGTTGATTGGCCGCATACATCTCCCGGCGCTCGGCGTCCGTGGCTTGGAAATGCTCGGGATCATAGGTACCCGCAATCACGCGGGTGAAGACGTCGGCGAGCCGAGCATCCACCTTTGTCTCCGGCAGCCAGCGGTCTGCCATGGCGATGAAGCGGTCCGTGCCCTCCACGCGGAAAATCTTGGAGATCTGGCTGTTGAAGGAGGCGCAGGAGACGTCATTCACATGGGGATCGCCCATGCTCTCGAACACACCGTCCCATCTGTCGCACGCGGCGCTGTCACTCTTATTCGGCACATAGCCAGTCATGCCGCTGGTAAGCATGTATTTCTTCCCGTCCTTTTCAAACAGGGCCGGGGCTTCGCGGGTGAAGGGCGGCGTCAGATTCGCGTAGCTTTTGGCCACTTCTGTTTCCGCGTACAGATAATCCTCGCTCAGCTCCATGCAGAGCATGGAGGCGTGATCGGCGTCGAAGTAGATATAAGCTTTCCCGTTTTTCGGATCGGCGATCAGGTCGAAGTCGCCCGCTTTGTGGCCGCCGGGGTTGTAGAGGTTTTCCACCATCTCATAGGGGCCAAGCAGCTTGTCCGCCTGCCAGATCGTAAAGGCCGCCTCCGGGCCGGAGAGCTTGATCCAGCAGACATACTTCCCGGTCATTTCGCACTTGAGGATATGGGGCCTGTCCACGCGCTTGGTGGGAAACAGCGCAGAGTTGGGATCGTCCAGCTCCGGCGGGATCAGGAAGCCCCGATCTTCCCAGTTCATCAGATCGGCGGAGGCGTAAACCTTGAGGCCCCAGGTCCAGATGCCGTTTTGCCCATCCGTGTGCTCCTTGTTCTCGCCGTACCAGTAGTAAAGGCCGTCCTCATACCAAACAGCACCGCCGTGGGCCTGGATGCGCTCGCCTTTGGTGTCCAGCCAGGGCTGCCCGGGGCAAATTGCGTCCTGCCGGTGATCGGCGGGCTTTTTCGTTTTTGCTTTGTCCTCGGCGTCGATCGCTTTGAAGCGCTCGATCAGCTTCCGCTCGCTGGGGCTGACGGCGTTTTCCGGGGTGTTCAGCGCGTTCAGCGCCTCGTCCAGCGCGGCGATCACTTCGTTGGCCTTGGGGTTGCGGGTATAGCGCACCAGCTGTTCGACAGAAAGCTGTGCGGCCTGGGGATTCCCCTCGGCCATCTTCCGCATCCCGGGCAGAAAGCGGTCGAACACCTGAACCGCCTGCTCGTTTTCCAGCAGGTGGGCGATCTTCATGCTGACGTTATAGATCATCTTCAGCTCTCCTTTTTGATCTGCTGCAGGGCGGCGTTCAGGCTGCGGATCATCTCGCCGGGTACGCTGTCGCCCGCCTGCTTGATGAGGCTCTCCAAACTGAGTCCCGCCATCATCTTCTGGAGATTGGCGTTGTCGTTGGCAGCCTTGGCCACGTCGCCGCGCGTGGCCGTCATGCGCTCCATCATGCGTCCCAGGATCGCAGCTGTCCGGGGATTCCGGGAGAGGGCGCCCATGGTGTCCTTGATGGAATAGCAGCTCGGGTCGTAGTCCGCCGCGTCGAACCAGTTGATCACCGCCTGCTTGCGGAAAAGGTAGGCGGGATTGGGCGTCTCGACCTTGCGGATGGTCATGGCGTCATGATATTCTCCGCTGACGGCTTTGATTTTGTGTTCACCGGACAGAGCTACGGCAAAGTTGAAAACCGTCTTGCCTGACTTTGTTTCCAACTCCTCGCCGTCCACACAGAGCGTCACGGCGTCACAGTTGGAATAGACCTTGATCTCCGTCGTATCCTCTGCGCGATCCGCGTAGCGCTTGCCGCAGAGATGGACAAAGGGTTCTTTGCTCCAGGCGGCCTTGTAGAGATAGAAGGCGTCCTTTCTGGTCTTGTGGTCAAACTCCACCAGCCCCTTCTGGTTCTCGCCCTTCTTGCCGCCCTCGTCGCGCCCGTCAGCCGCGAAGTCGAAGAGGTTCCACACATGAGTGGCCCAGAGATAAGGCCGCTCCTCAATGAGCTTCAGGATGTGCTCGTGGTACACGCACTGATATTCTTCGGTGTAATCCCCCTTCTCCGGCTGAGAGGAATGGAAAGCGGTGTTGGCGTCCGCGCCGTACTCGGAGAAGCCGATGACGCGGTCGGGATACATGGCGTGGTATTCGTCGAAGAACTGCTCGTTCTGCTCCAGCTCCCCCAGATACCAGCCGAAGTACAGGTTATAGCTGGCGATGTCGGAGATGGGAATCAGCGGGCTGTCCTTTTCCAGCATGAAGGCGTGGGCCATGACCGTGGGGCGGGTGCTGTCCAGCTCGTGGCAGAGATCGTTCAGTTCCCGGTGATCCTGCAGCAGCTCCTCGGTCACCGCGCCGCTGGCAGTGATCTCGTTGGAGAGCCCCCAGCAGACGACGGAGGGGTGGTTGTAGCACTGGGTGATGAGCTCTTTCATCTGGCTCAGGGCATTGGCTTTGCCGTTTGTCATGTGCTTGGAGATATAGGGGATCTCGGCCCAGACGATGATGCCGTTTTCGTCGCAGAGATCGTAGAACTCCTGGGCGTGCTGGTAGTGGGCCAGGCGCAGGGTGTTGGCGCCCAGCTCCCGGATGATGGCCATATCGGCCTTGTGGTCTTCAAATGTGAGGGCGTTGCCCTTGCCCTTGAGATCCTGGTGACGGCTCACGCCCCGCAGCGGGTAGCTGCGGCCGTTGAGGAAAAAGCCCTTCTCCGGGTCGATCTTGAACTCCCGGCAGCCGAAGCGGGTAGAGATCTCGTCGACGACTTCGCCGTTTTTGATGAGCTTTGCCGTGACCGTGTAGAGATAAGGATCGTCCACGCCGTCCCAGAGGTGGACGTTTTTCAGAATGATATTGGTGTAGGTGTGTCCGTTTCCGATCTCGACCTTGCGGAATTCCTTCCCGTGCTCTGTCGCAATCTCCAGCCATACCTCGCTGCCGCCGACAGGCCAGGTCTCTACGGCGACATAAGCCTCCCGCTCTTTCAGACGCACTTCCGGCGTGACCTTGATGCCGGGCGTGCCGTCTTTTAAAAGCTCGAAATGACTGTCCGGGACGACGATCAGCTTCACGTCCCGGTAGATGCCGCCGTAGAAGGTGAAGTCCGCCATCTGGGGATAGACCCGGTCGTTGACGCTGTTATCCACCGAGACGACCAGCAGGTTTTCGTCCTCCAGCGCATCGGTGAGATCGGCCCGGAACGTGGAATAGCCGCCCTCGTGGTGGGAAAGATGCTTGCCGTTCAGGATCACGTCCGCCGTCATGGCCGCGCCGCCAAACTCAATAAAGCAGCGCTCGCCGTCCTTCAGTTCCGGCTTGGCAAAGGCCTTGGAATAAGTGGCTGCGCCGCGCCAGTAGTCGTTGCCGCCATCCTGCCCGTCCACAGCGTTCCAGGTGTGGGGCAGCGTTACCGCAGCGGCGGCCTCGCCGGGCTTGTTGAAGGTCCAGCTTTCGTTGAAGTTAATGATTCTTCTCATCGTGTTGCTCCTCGTATAAGCCGAAACGGGGCAGCGGCAGCGCGCCGCTGCCCCATTGGCAGGTCTTACATCTTATTTCTTTGCTTTTGCGGCTTTCCGCGCGGCCTTGGCTTCCGCCTTGGCCTGCCTGGCAGCCAGCTTATCCAGGTATTTCTGGTTTTCCGCTTCAAAGTCCAGGCCCTGCTTTTCGCATCTGGCCTTCAGATCGGCGACGCGGTTGGCTTCGGTCTCAGCCTTCTGGGCCTCGATCTCGCGGCGCTCCAGCTCGGCGGGCGGCAGATACTCCAGACCGTGAGCGGCATATTCGGCCACGCGGCGATCCTGCAGCTCGGTGGAGACCTGCGGCATCTTCTTTTCCAGATCGAACAGGAACTTGAACACGAGGAAGATCATGACGCCCATCACGATGTAGGTGCCCTGATAGGAGAAGTTGATCCAGCCGGTGGCGGCCGCGGGCTGGTCGGCGTAGAGCTTCACGCCCTCGACAGACAGGCCGATCTCGGTGGGCTGGGCGTATTTGGTGAGCATCAGACCCAGGTTGAACAGACCCTGGGCGATACCCACGGCAAACATCATCGCGGCGGAGACAAAGCCGCCGGTAAGACCGTCGCAGCGGGTGCCGGATTTCCATTCCACATGGTCGATCACGTCGCCCATGTAGGACATGATGAGGTAGGAGAAGGCGATGTTGCCGATGGCGGCCAGCGCGGTGCCGATCATGATGTACATGCGGTTGCCGGCCATGGCGTAAGCGAACACCGAGCCGATGATGGTCAGGATGGAGCCCATCCAGATGGTCTTGGTGCGCCCCAGCTTCTTGACCATCGGCAGCACCAGCGCGATGCCGGGGCCCATCGGGGACAGGGCGATCATCTGGAAGGTGGCCTGGATGGCCGCGCGGGCGCCGTACTGGTTGCCGCGGACGACCCAGCCGCAGTAATAGATCAGAGAAATGTTGCGCATATTGCCGAGCACGTTGAAGGTGAACACGATCAGCACGAAGATGATCCAGTATTTATCTTTGATGCACTGGGCAAGCTGCTCGCGGAGCGTGGCTTCAGGCTTGACCAGGGTGTGCTGCGCTTCCACGCGGGCAGCCTCGTCGGTCAGACCCGCGCCGCCGCGGCGCTCCTCGGTAACGCGCTCACGGGTGAAGAAGTACTGGATGAAGGTCAGGGGGATCGCGATGCAGCTCATCAGGCTCATGGTGAGCAGATAGCCCTGTGCGTCGTTGCCGTTCATGGCGGCGCAGACGCCGGAGAGGATCATCGGGAAGAGGATGGAGACGATGCCGGTGCCGATGTTGCGGGTGATCTCGGCGGCGGTCGCCAGGTTCTTGCGCTGCTGCACATTGCGGGTGGAAAGGGCGGGCGTCAGCTCCTTGGACATGTTCCACATGGTGAAGGATACACAGTAGTAGAGCACGTAAGAGAAGCAGACCCACGCGGCCTGGGTCCTGGGGCCGGAGAAGGGCATCCAGAACAGCAGCACCACACTGAGCACCACCAGCGGGATTGACAGGATCAGCCAGGGACGGACCTTGCCCTGCCGGCAGACCGTGGAATCGATGATCTTGGACATGACGATGTTGGTCACCGCGTCGAAGATCTTCGACAGCAGCGGGAAGAGGACCATAAAGCTCGCCATCCACATGGCCCGCTCCGCCGTGAAGCCGAGCACGTCCGTCATGTACTGGTTGTAATAGCTGTTGACGATGGACTGCACGACCAGCATCCCGTAGGGGCCGATCACATAGCCCAGCCACATTTCTTTGGGCGTTACGTTGGCCGTGGTAATGCGGGAGTTCCATCTGTCGCTCCGAAACGCATTGCCAAGCAGGCCGCGCTTTGTTTTTACCGCTGTGTCCATAGCATTGCCTCCTTAATTTCTTGCAGGTTCGTTCTGCTGGGTTTACTATACCGAAGTGGAGGCCGAGGTGTAAAGCAAAGTTCTTGCGGAACAGGTAACATTATTGCTCGCTTTTTGAATGCAGCAATTTTATATCTTGTACCGCAAATAAATTGTGTTATGATATCGATAAAGAGAGGTGTGACTTTCATGGATGAGAATATTGTCAGCTTCGGAAAAACGGATTCTTTCGCGGATGCGCTGCTGTGCAGCCCCACCGTGTACACCTGGCGCTATTCGGCCGACGGCGCTTTGACAGCGACGAACTGCCCGGAGCACGTCTATCACCTGATCTTTGAGCACACAGGCTGCCTCTCCTATATGATCCGGGAAGGCAAAGCCGAGCGCACGCCGTTGATCCTCGGCGCGGCGCTCGGCATCCTCTGGGCAGTCGTGTACGAGTGGGAGGAGGACGAACTGCTCTGGTGCCATGTGATCGGGCCGGTGTTTCACAACGAGGTCAGCAACGACCTGCTGACCGACGCGAT
>ONNS01000009.1 GCA_900319275.1 uncultured Eubacteriales bacterium | reverse complement strand
AACGAACGCCGCTGGGCTGGCGCCCAGCAAGTGAGGCGGGACAAAAAGCGCCGAAAAGGGGTGCTCACAGGCGGCAGGTGTTCAAGTCCCCTCACCCTACGCATGGGGCGGCGCCGACGGGGGATTCACTCAGTTAAGGATACAAATTACAGAAACCCACGCTTACAATACTTCCAAATATGATTTGATCGTATAGTATCTGCTTCAGGTTTTTGATGAGGAAATCACCGCCGAGAACCAGTTGGTCGATTTCATCGAACACATAGTTCAGCCCGTCGGTTTCGCCCTGGTTCGGCGCAACCAGTGTCTCGTCCGAGCCGATGATCTGGCGCGGCGGGATGTTCAGAGGAGAGTTGTCAACGATCCCTCGCACGATGAAGCGGTCTGTGCCGCTGACGATGTAGACCGTGGGCGTACAGAATACTTACAACCAGCAGGAGGCTGTTGCAAAAATGCGAGAAATCGCGAAAAACCCGGGTCGCTCACGTAGGGGAGGGCCTTGTGTCAACACCCATAAGAGAGTTTTGAAGCAAAAATGACTTGGTGACTGTCTGACAGGATTTGATACGGTTCAACCAGAACATTCAATCCGTTTCAGAGCAAACTCTTTCTTCAGAACTTGTGAAGCCCCGCGAGCGAAGCATTAGAATCTGCCAGGGATTATTTCAAGCTATTTCGCTGAGCATGCGGGCGTATTCCTCTCTGGAGCAGGGCTTCGTCTTTCCGTACTCCAGCCACTGACGCAGCGTCTGCAGAAGGCCCGATGCGTGATAGAGCACGCTGAGCCTTGCCTTTTCGGGCGAGGAAAACAGGCCCCGCCGGATCAGCTCTTCTGAAACGGACGTCATGATGTCACGCAGAACGAGAGAGAAAAAATACTTCTCATGGACGGACAAATAATAGCTGTACATCTTCTCGTTTTCATCCAAATGCGTCAGAATGCGCAGAAAGATCTCCGCTCTCGCCTGTGTATCCCGATAGTTGTGCTCAAAGTCCTCCAGTCCGAGCTGCGACAAGGCCTCGCGCTCGTCCTCCGCGATTAGATCGTAGAGATCGCTGTAGTGGGCATAGAAGGTTGCGCGGGAGATCCCGGCAGCCGTACAGATCGCTCTGACCGTTACCTCCCGGCAGCCATCTTCGACCAGACAATGAAAGGCGGAGCGGATCATTTTCTTTGTTGTACGGGAACGAATATCATTGACCATGCCAGACACTTCCTTGAATCTGTAAAGTTTCTATACAATTATTATAATACGCTTTATAAGTTGACACAAGTAGCAAATGATAAATTGTGATTCATCCGGAAAACCCTTATGCTGAAGCTATTCTAAGCCGGGGGGCGCACGATGAAAAGAATAGTTATGATGTTGAAGAGAAGTCTGCCTGCTCTTCTGGCATTGCTTCTTTTGCTTTCAGGCGTGGCTGCCGAAGCGTCCGCGCCTGCTGACGCGGTAAAGCAGGGCGATGTATTATGCTTTGGAGAGCCGGATGCTGACAGCGGATTTGATGGCAAGTGGCTTGTCCTCAATCCCGCACATACGAGTATGGGGACAGACGGTATGTTTCTGGCTTCTTTGAATCTCGTCGGCGCCGATAACGGCGATCCGCTTGTTTTTCGCAGCATCGACGGTGTGTCCGTCTCCTTTTCCGACAGGGGAGAAAGCTACGCAAGCGCGCATCCCGGCGCTACTGACTATCAGGGAAGCGATCTTCAACAGTGGTGTGAGCGCTTTTCCCAGGGGCGTTTTTCAGCTGCCGAGCGCGAGGCCCTCATCCCCACGTTCAAGTCCGACAGCGCCATCGTGATCTCCGGCCTCGGCCTTCCCCTGCCCGGCGCGAAGGCCGGCACCGTGGATTTTGATCCGGCTGAAAATGTTTTGTCCGGGGACAGGATTTTTACCCTGTCTGTCGCGGAGATCACCAACGAGAGCTACGGCTTTGCGGACGATCGCGCAAGAGTGGCGTTTTATAAGGGCGAGGCCAGCGGCTATTGGCTGCGCTCGCCGCACATCCCTACCTTCCCTCTGGATGTGGGCTTTGTTTTCTCGTTTGGCTCGGTCATGGATTATCCCGTCAACGCCAGCAGCATGTATCAAATGACCACTTACGCCCGCCCCGCCTGCAATCTTGACAGCGCAAGGATCTCCGAGCTGGAAAAGCTCTCCGAGCAGGACGGTGTCGTCATTTGGCGCGTCAGCTTTGAGGGGGAAGAGGCAAATGAGCGGAGCTATGACGACTCGCTGCCTGCCGCGGGTAAGGTCATGGATCTGAAGACCATGTTCACCACGGCGCTGGTGATCGTGCTTGTCGTCGTCGCAGCGCTGATCTCCCTGCTCGTATGGCTCGTGGTCAGGCTTGTGAAGAAGAGAAAAGCCCGCCGTTGAAAAGGTTGTCACGCAGAAAAAGTACCCATCGAAAGAACCGTTGAAATCTTTCGATGGGTACTTCATTTTACTTTGCTTCGGTGACATTCAGCTCTACGCATTGTTCTGCCATGCCGGGCGTGCTGACCTTGACCTGGATCTTCCCCGCGCTGTCTCCCGCGCGGATCACAGCCAGCGCCTTGCCGTAATAAGTGGTGTGGGTCTTTTCGGTAAAGCACTCGCCCATGTTCGGCTTGGCAGAGCCGAGAGCCAGCAGGCTGCCCGCGCCGTTCACCGTCACGGTAACGGGTACATCCTCTGAGGATTTGGTGATCCCATCCCGGTCAGTGAGGTCGATCGCCAGATAGCAGAGATCCTGCCCGTCGGCGCGCAGTGCAGTCTTATCCGGACGGAGGCAAAGCACTGTCTCACCTTCCGCCGTGTGCATGGTCTCCCTTGCGATCTCCGCGCCGTTTGCGTCATAGCTGATAGCGGTGATGGTGCCCGGCTGGTAGATCACCTTCGGAAAGACAGCCTTGTATTCTTTGGCTTTCTTTCTGCCATAGGTCTTGCCGTTGACGATCAGCTCAGCCGCGGCGCCCGAGGCATAGACTGTGACCTTGGTCTTTTTACCCTCGCAGCCCTTCCAGGACCAGCTCGCCACGGCGTCCGTATCGCGCCACATGGAGACCGACCCGGTCTCTCCCGCGTGGGTCAGGGGCTCCACGCCGATCCCGGGCTTGTTGCTCAAGCCCCAGACCAGGCGGTTCCACTGCACCTCCGGGCGCAGCTTGCCGCAGATATCGATGACGCCGCAGCCTCCGGAAATGATGGGGGCGTCCTCACCCGGCTTCTTGAAGCTTTTATACCGCACGGTGCCGATGCCGGATTCGCCGAGATAGTCCCAGCCGGTCCACATGAAGTCGCCGATCACATAAGGGAGCTTCTTGACAAGCTGCCAGTTATGATAGAGGTTCTTCGGCAGCGTCTCAGAACCGACGATCACGCGGTCCGGGTGCAGCTTCCCGTCCATCTCATAGCGGGAGGCAGCGTAGTTGTAGCCTCCGATGTCCAGATAGGAAAACGCGACCTCTGTGGCCTTATCGGCCGCGGGCTTGGCCGCGGACTTTTCGATGATCCCTCCCAGATGATTCATCAGCAGGTTGAAGAATGCGCTGGTAGGCAGATTATCCATCGTCTGGCTGCCGTTCTTGTTTTCCTTACCGTCCTTTTTGTCACCGTAGATCCCGCCGCCCTTGGCGGTCATGCTGCAGAGCATCAGATTGACGCCCAGCGTCACGGCCTTATCTGGATCGAGCGCTCTCGCCAGAACAGCAAGCTTCCTGCACATCTCCTGCCCCTCCGGGATCGCCAGTTCAGAGATCTCGTTGCCGATGGAATTCATCACCACGCAGGGGTGGTTATGGTTTTTCAGCACCATAGCCGTCAGATCCCGTTCCCACCAGGTCCGGAATTCCTGATCGGCATAGTCGTAGGGGTTTTTGTGCACCAGCCAGTTGTCGCAAAACTCGTCCATTACGTACATGCCCAGGCGGTCGCAGGCCTCCAGCAGCGCTTTGGACGCGGGATTGTGGGCGCTGCGGATTGCGTTGAAGCCCGCTTCCTTCAAAAGCCGCACTCTGCGCTCTTCCGCCGCGGCGAAGGAGCACGCGCCCAGAATGCCGTTGTCGTGGTGGATGCACGCGCCGCGAAGCAGGGTCTCCTTCCCGTTGACGAAAAAGCCCTTCCCGTTCCAGGCCAGCGTGCGGAAGCCGAAAGAATCCTCCGCTTCATCCACCGCTTCGCCATTCTCCAGCAGCTCGACACAGCAGCGGTAGAGCTCCGGGTGCTCGGCGTCCCACAGGCGTGGAGCCGTGACATGGAGCGACACCTCCGCCGCACCCTCTATAACAGGCGCAGCGGACTCGGCCGCGACGGAATCGCCGTCGCAGATCATCACGCGGATCTCCTCTCCGCCGCTGACACCGACCTTCACATGGACCGTGTTATTGTTCCGGGTGGAGATCAGCAGGCCATCCGGGAGGATATGACTGGAGTGCCCGGAATACAGGCTGACATTGCGATAGATCCCGCTGCCGGAGTACCAGCGGGAGTTGGGAACGGCGGAGTTGTCCGCGATGACGGTGATCTCGTTTTCTTTCCCGAAACGAAGATACTCATCCAGCGGTACATAGAAATTGGAGTACCCATAGGGCCGCTCCGCCGCGAGGCTTCCGTTCAGATACACCTTCGCGCTTTTATAGACTGCCTCGAACTCCAGAATATGCGTCCGGCCGCGCTCCGCTTCCGGGAGAAAAAAACGTTTGGCGTACTCATACTTACCGCCGGGAAAATACCCGCAGGCTCCGGCTGTAGCGGCCTTTCTGTCCCGCTTCTCAAAAAGCATGGCGTCATGGGGCAGCGTGACAGCTTTGGGGTCTGCGCTGTCGCCCTGCTTTTTGCATGTCCAGTGATCGTTAAAGCTGGTTTTCTTCATAGGTATGCCCTCCTTTACATATGGCGGAACGCTTCGCTGTTGGTGCAGTAGATAATGTCCGGCTGGCCGGCGATGGCGGCAAAGAGACGCTCCAGGCCGTCCCAGCTTGCTTGTCCCTTCCCGTAGTCCATCTCATAGCCGTGACCCCAGAGATATAAAAGCATATCCCTGCCCGCCGCTTCTGCCTGCTTGAAGCTCTCCACCAGAGTCATGGCATTGCCGAAGATCACGGAGGAGGAGGGGCGAAAGTTCAGGGGATCGGCCGGGAATTCAAAACTGCCGGAGGGATAGACCGCTCTGGCATAGAGGTAGCCCTGCTCTTTCAAAAAGGCCTCCGCAGCCGGCGAAACAGAGCCCTGGGCGTAGGCATGGCCGACGATGGGGGCTCCGGTCAGGCGCTCCAGGTTCTCCTTGTCTTTGCCGACCGAATCCCGCAGCCCCTGTTTATCGAGCTTTTTCAGCGGTTCATGGCGAAAGCCGTGGCTGGCGATCTCCATGCCTTCGTAGACCTGTAGGATCTCGTCCTCCGGGATGCGGTTATGCGGCACATAGGAGAAGGGCCAGCGATGCCTTACGCCCTCTTCGCAATCCCGAAAGGAGAAGCTGCCAAGCCCCATCACCTCACCGCGCTGCCCGAACAGGCCGGAGTTGAGATTGAAGGTCCCCTTCAATCCGTATTGCTTCATCAGGGCGATGATCCGCTTGTCCTGCTCGAGACCGTCGTCAAAGCTGAGCGTAAAATACTTCTTTCCCATTTACGCCTCCTCACCGGTAAGCGCTGCCAGATCATAGGCCGCTGCCATCCGCTCGCCGCCCATGGTGTTGGGATGCAGGTGGTCGCCCTGGTGGTAACGCTCATCCACCCGGGAAGGGTCCTTCTCGTCCCGCAGCAGCAAATCCGCGTCAAACACGTAATCGAACTGCCCGCAGTCCCGGATCCATTCGTTGATCTTCACGCGCAGGGCTTCCATCTCCGGCGTATAGCCTTTTTTGACAAAGCCCTCCCGGGGTGTGAGCGTCTGCATGACGACACGGACGCCGCGCTCTTTCAAGGCTTTGGTCAGCTCCAGAATGGCCGCCGTGTAAGCATCAAAAGAGATTATCTGCTCTGTTTTCTTCGTGTAATACGCCACATCGTTGACCCCCAGAGCCAGGATCACGGTATGAAGATCGTCAAAGCTCAGAACGTCTCTCTCAAAACGGGCGACGCCTTTTTCTCCGTAGGAGCTGCCCATGAAGCCGGGCACCTGGTAGAGCAGGCAGTTTCCGCCGATCCCGGCGTTCAGCAGGGTATATCCCCCGCCAAAGCGCGCAAACAGCCGCTTTTGCAGTGGTTTGACCCAGCGATTCATGGCTGTGATGCTGTCACCGAAGGCGACGATCAGCTTGCTGCACTCCTCGGATTCCACCTCCACCCGATCCAGAGAGACGACCGCGTCATAAAGGTTATATTGCTGCTTATAGCTCTCCTTTTTCACTTCCGGCAGAGCTTCGTCTGCAGTATGATCTCCGGGGTAAGCCACAGCCTCCTCCAAGGTCATGTTGCTGTCCTGCGCCTTGGAGGAATAGAAAAGCCGGATCTCCAACGCCTCGCCTGCCGCAACCGGCAGCGCGACCGGATCGGAGAAGGTATGTCCGCCCGTTGGGATCGTGAAGGCTCTCTTCCCGCCGCAGGTAACAGGGACCGGCTGTCCCTTGCCCCGGACCGTGACCGCGCCGATGACATAGGGCTTCTTTCCGTAGATGTTGGAAAAGCGCAGGCGGACCCGCTCACCGGAAACCGGAGAACTGACTGGGAACACCACGGTTTTCTTCTTCCCCTGCAGCATGCCCATCGCAAAAGAGGGCGCTGCCGCCTGACTCCAGATTGTCGTCCAATTCATGTTTTTAACTCCTCTCTATGTTTATGAAAAAGCGATTTCCAACAGATCCAGCTTGCCCTTCCCCCGATACCGCAGGTAGACGGGGCAGCGCTTCACCGGGCAGTCTGCCGCGGCTGCCAATTCATTGGGCGAGAAAGGAATGCGGTAGGTCGTCCAGTCTGTCGTAGGAGAGAGGATAAAGGCCGCGATCGCTTTTCCTTCTTCTCCGCCCAGCAGCTCCAGCGTTCCGTTTCCGCCGCGTACTGTCACAGCAAGCCCGGCGGTCTCTGTCAGATCAAAATACTTATAGCCCACAACACAGCCGTTTCGGATATCGGTGATGAAGGACTTCGGCGCGTTCGCTTCACTGCTGGCGTTAACAGGATGCTCTGTCGGCTCCGGAGGCTCGTAGTCCGGCCCGTCCTGTGTCACAAAAGGGCCGCCCATAGGGTTGCGAAAGCCCAGAACGCTCCCGCCGCGCAGACAGCAGGCGATGGACGCGCTGTAGCTGCCCTTTCCTCTGAGCGGACCGCCGTTCAAGCCGCAGCTGGTGGCCTCCACCATGGCGATGCTGCCGTCCTCCGCAAAACGGATCGGCTCCGCGACCGCCTGCCGGTTTTTCCACTTTCCGTTGGTCGTGCGATGGTCGAAGATATACCACTGCCCTTTTACGCAGACCAGACCGCCATGGCTGTTCCCCATGGGATAGGCGGCGTCCATCAGCTTTCGCCCCCGATATCCGATGTCGCTGGAGGAGTGGATCGGTCCTTTGTGAATAAAGCCCTTGTCGGGGAAAAGGCTCATGGCATAGTTGAGGCCCGTAATGTCCGTTGCGGGGTAAACCAGGTAATACCAGCTTCCGATATGGCGGATGGAGGGACCTTCCCAGTAATTAGGCTTTTTGGCGTTGAAATCCGCCGGGAGAAGGATGGTGGGATCACATTTGATGGTCAGCATATCCCGCTCTAGCTCCATCACGAACAGTCCCACGATCTCATGTCCGAAGCGGCCGTTGGAGGGTTGCCCGCTCCCCACATAGAGATAGACGCGCCCATCATCATCCACCAAAACCGCCGGATCAAACACGAACCAGTCCTCCGCCCGGGAACCGTAGACCCTGCCGTCCGGGAAACGCACGTCGCCCAGATACGTATATTTTCCTGCCGGGGTATCGCACACGGCGACAGAAGTGACGGAGGAATTGGCAACCGAATAATACAGATAATAGCACCCATCCGTCCCGCGGACTACGTCCGGCGCGTAATAGGACTTCCGGTCCCTGTTCCACGGGGTCTGCTCTTTTCGGTAAATGACCCCCTCGTAGCGCCAGTCGCTGAGATCGTCTTCCGGGGCCGACCAGGCCACATAGTCGTTGGTGCAGTAGTCCTTGCTCCCGAAGCGGTCATGGCTGCCGAAGACATACAGCCTGCCGTCAAAAAGCCGGGGCTCCGCATCCGGGATATACTCCCAAGCGGGGAGATACGGGTTATAGCATTGGTGTTTCAAACCGGAAATCCTCCCTTTTCATTGAGCTTTCAGTATGGTAGAATAACAAATGAGGGGTGAAGGCTATGGAAAATGTGGTTCATCTATACTTCCGGGATATCGAGGAGGTCCGGGCGCAGGAGAGCGGCCCCATCGTAAACTATCTGCGCGATCACACCGTCGACCGGGATTACTTTTCCAAGCTATCCGTTGCGACCAGTGTTCACACCCCGGAGGAATACCTCTTTTCCAACTACATGGACAGGCGTTCCTTCTGCCTGCACACCCCCGCCGAGAGCGGTTTTTTCCAGGAAACCTATATGCACAAGCACAATTTCTTCGAGCTGATGTACATCATGCGCGGGGAGGCCTCGGTCATGATCGAAGACGAAGAAGTGCACTATTCGGCGGGGAATCTGTGTCTGCTGAACCGTAGCACTATGCACCGGGAAACCGACATGGCCTCCGCCGATATCCTCTATATCGGCATCGACCCCTCGCTCATCACGCAATGGCCGAAGGGGCTTGTCCAGCCCTTCGGCTATAAAAGCATCCTCAACCGCTTCTTCAGCGAGAACCTGTCGGAGAGAGCGGCGTGCAAGCGGGACTATGTGGACTTTCAGCTTTTGGGTGAGGACCCGATCCCGCAGATCGCCGATGAGTTGATCCGAGCTTATTCCGAAAAGCGTGTGGGTTACCAGTTTGACGTATACTCGTCGCTGCTTCGGCTGTTTGCGGCGCTGGAGAACCCGGAGCTCTATCGGGCCGAGTACGTCTCCCTCGGCTACGGACGGGAGCTGATCACTCTCGAAAAGGCGAAAAAGCTGATCGAGGAACGCCACGGCAATGTCCGCCGCGCGGAACTGGCCCAGGAGCTTCACTATTCCTGTGAATACCTCTCCCGCATCATGAAAGAGCACACCGGCTATACGCTGAAGGTCTATTGTCAAAAGATCCAGCTGCGCGAGGCAGCCCGGCTTCTCAAAGCCTCCGAGCTTCCGGTGAGCAGGATCGCCGCTTCCCTGGGCTATGAGAACCGCACACAGTTTTACAAAATATTTGAGCGCGAGTATCAGATGACGCCCACAGAATACCGGGAAAAAGCACACGCCAAGCGCTGATACGAGGCGGGTCGAGTGGATCGACCCGCTTTATTTATACTATTCTTCACTCTGCCTGTCAAAATAGGCTTTCATTTCTCCGCGCACCGCGTTGGTGACAGGATACTTCCTGTAGATCAGGACAGAGATAACGCCCAGCACGGCGGGGACCAGACCCATGATCACGATGAACCAGTTGAGCATCGTGGGGATCTGGGAGACGTCCCCTGCGAAGCGGTTTCCTTCCTCCACGGTATAGCCGATCCCGGTCAGCACCAGTCCTACGATCGCCGTGGAAAAAGCTGTCTGCATCTTTGTGATGAAGCCGTCGGTCACCGTGGTCAGGGCGGAGCGGTCTTTCCCGGTTTTGTAAATGCCATAGTCCACGACCTCCATCTGCACAAAGGTCTGCGGCACAAAGTCAGTCCCCACGCCGGTGGCCATAATGAACATGGTCGCAAAGAACAGCCAGGGAGCGTGCTGCAAAAGCCCTGTGATCTGGGCGATGAACAGGATGGCGCCGCCGACCGCCTGAATGAGCAGCAGTGTGCAGGTCATCTTGACCGGATCCTTAAAGAGCTTCAAAAGCGGTCTGCCCAGGATCGCGCCCAGAACCATGGGGATGACGGTGATCATGGCGTTGATGCCGTTGTAGACGGTGAATTGCTCCATGTCCGCGATGCCAGTGCTCAGATCTGCGCAGAAGCCCCATTTGATGTAATAGATGGGTGTGGCGAAGATCAGCGTCCAGATAAAACCGGCAAACAGGCCTTTGAGCGCAAATATGACCATGGCCTTGTTTTCTTTGAACAAATCAAAGAAATCCTGAAGCTTCAGCTTCTCGGAACGTTCTTCCTCCACATGATGCTTTTCCTTCACCATGAACCAGCCGATAAGAGAGATCGCCACGGAGGCGACAACAAGGATCATGATGACTCTGGCTGCGGCGTCGTGGTAGCTCACACCGCCCGCGTTGAGCGCGACGATCGCCGCAGTGAACACGACGTTGGCAACAACTCCGGTGAGGAAGGACATCAGCCTCGGTCCAATCACCAGCTTTGTCCGCTGGTTATCATCGGTGGACATGGTGCGGTAGAGAAGTAGATCCTTATAAAACGAGCTGCCAATGTCATAAACAAGGTAGAACACAATGACCCAGGCGATGATCAGCGCGGGCGTGCTTGCCATGGAGCCAGGAAGTGAGAACAGGGCAATGGCGCCGACCGCCTCCATGATGATGCTGATGAGGAAAAAGGGTTTATACTTGCCGATCCTGGTGCGCTTTGAATTGTCAATAATAAAGCCCTGGATCGGGTCATCCACCGCGTCGATCACACGAGCCGCCATCAGCAGGATCGTGGCCAGCAGCGCAGCGTAGCTGATGCCGGAATACTCTGTCATGTAGACCATCAGCATGGACGACATGAGCACGCCGGTCAGCGCGTTGGTGAAAGAAAGGGTGGTCGTGCCGAAGCATTCCTTAAAGCCGATATGCTCCGGATCTCTGGCTTTTCTCTGTTTTTTCATCGCATTCCCTCCGTATCAGAATAGAGCTTCCCTGATTTCATCATAGAAAAACGGGCGGCCCTTTACAATGTCAAAAGGCCGCCCGTTTGAGCGAAACTGTATCAAAATTTATGTATATTGCTCTCGCTTGAAAAACAACGATAAACTGTTACAATCTGTCGCTATGTTTTTCATGCAGCCCCCGTTCCACCCGGAGGCGGGGGCTGCACTTTGGAAAAAGAGGAGAAAGAGAAAAAGAAAAAGCTCTTTCAGTCGATGATCTGCATCTCTGCTGCGGCGGACAGGCTCCCATCCGGAACGGCTTCGCCCCTCCCAGCGTTATTATAGAGCACTCTTTTGATTCCGTCTCACTTTCCGATCCATCTCGGATGAAGTGTGTTTTTGATCAGCCGACCGACTTCCGCTTTCCCCATACGCGGCGGCTTTTCATCAAAAACCATGAACTTCTTTGATTGATTATACGGTGTCCATTCCGGGAGGCCCCCGCCGTTCGGATCGCCGGTTTTCATGAAATTGATCAGATAGGAGATCATGTTTTCCCGCAGTGCATAGTCTTCCTCTCCAAACGGCCGCCATGAATCCTCCAACGGGCCATACAGATACGGTAATTCGCTGCCGTGCCAGGCGCCTTTGTCATCGCCGGGCAGCTGCCTGCGGAAGTAATATGCATAGGTGTCCAGTCCGTTCTTGCTCTGGGATCTCACCAGGTACTTGCACATGATGTAGAAGATAAAGGCAAATATATCTTCTGATGTAAGCGAGCACATGATTTTCACCGGACAAGGCTGATTTTTGATTTCGCTTGTAAAGTTTTCGTCATAAACGGAGGTAACAAAGCCGATCGGCTGCCTGGAAGACGCCTCTGCAAAGGCGTCGTATATCGCTTTGGCGGGGAGCTTTTTGAATTCCTCTATGGATTTGCAGCCGGTTTTCTCGTACACCTTATGCCATTTTTCGTATTCCTTGGACTTGTCCTTTTTCTGCTTGATATATGTGGAGAAACCGGCGCTGCTTTGGATGATTGCCTGTTTGAAAACACCCTTGTTGAGCGGAGACTTGATCTGTGTCTCGCAGCTGGCGGCGCCCGCGCTCTGTCCGATCAGCGTCATGTTGTCCGGGTCTCCGCCAAAGCTCTGAATGTTGCGTCGGATCCAGGAAATCGCTGTTTGCTGGTCATAGTAGCCATAATTACCGCTCTTTCCGTTTTCATCTTCCAACTCTTTCATGGCGATGAAGCCGAAAATATTGACCCGGTAATTCATGGCGACGGTAACGATCCCGCGCCTGGCAAGAAACTCACCGTTACATTCACCGGAGTGATTCTGACCGGATACCAGACCGCCGCCATAAATGATGACCAAGACCGGGCAGTTTTTCGCATCCTCTGGAGCCCAGATGTTCAAATTCAGGCAGTCCTCGGAATAAGTCGTTTCAATATTTTGGTAGAACTCATGCGCATAGTGATTTTTCGGGTCACTGGCGTCCACGCTGACATAAGCTCTCTCCTGAATGGGAGCCGGTCCATACTGCTGCGCGCGAAAAACGCCTTCCCATGAAGTTACTTCCCTGGGATAGGCAAAGCGCTCCGCCGTTGCATACGGAATCCCGAGAAAGCAGCTGATACCGTCGCTTTTGAATCCCTCCACCACACCGCAGGGCGTAGTCACTTGAATTGTGTTCATGGTCTAATCTCTCCCTGTTAATCGGGAATCTCAATAGCCTGGGAGGACGGCACGCCGCCGGTCTTTTCGGTTTTGGTGAAATACTTCTCGTACACGCGGTCGAGAAAGCTCTGCTTCTCGTCCTTTTTGTCCACCTGCTGAACGAAGCGCTCGGGCACCTGGTCGATGGTCTGCCAGGTCGCCATGGCCTGTTCCATGCTCATGCCGCGCTGCACGGCCGCCTTGCGCACGGCGTTGACCGCCTGCACCTCGCGCATTTTCTCGCCGGAGAGGGAGTAGCGGGTCATGCAGAAAATGGTGACAAGCCAGGCCGCCATCGGCAGCAGGCAGAAGCAGATGACGGCGGAGAGCTTCATGCCCTCCATGTAGGGCGTGCCCTCGGCGGGCAGCGCGTTGAGGCCGGGCACGAGGAACACGATGAACAGCTGCAGCAGCAGCGTCTGCAGGCTGGAGATCAGCTTGTCCACCAGCGAGAACACGGTGCCCATGATGCCGGGCACATAGTTGCCGCTGCGGTAGGTCTCGTAGTCGGTGCAGTCCGCCACCATCGGGATGGTCAGGTTATCGCAGCAGTTGAAGGCGCCGTAGCCGCAGCCATAGAGGATGATGAACAGCACCGTATAGAGATTGATGGTGATGTGGAAGCCGCCCTCCGTGGAGAAGAGGCTGAGCCAGGTGGCGGGGTTATTGTGATCATAGAGGCACAGCAGGATCAGCACGCCGATGTAAAAAAGGAAGGCAAAGCAGGTAAACTGCGCCACGCCGCGCTTTTGCCCTTTGGCGCCCGCGGTTTTGCTGCCCCACAGGAAGAAGACGCCCATGAACACAAAACAGAGAGCGTAGAAGGGAATGAACAGGCCGTTGTAGTCGCCCATCAGGCAGCCGTAGACCAGGAAGGCCACGGTGCCGGAGGTGGCGACGGTGGAGGCGAGCTTGTTGAGCCCGGCGCTTGTCACCAGCCAGCGGATCTCCTTGTTGCCCTTCAGAATGCCGACATAGTCCTTGAAGGTGGCGGGCTTTTCGCTCACGCCCCAGAACTCCGGGCGATCCTTCTCGGCAATGGCGGCCACCGCCATCGCGGTGTAGATTGCGGACAGGATGATGACGAAGGGCACCATGATGTTGTAAAACTGGGGCCCATAGGCCGCGCCCCGGAGGGTCTGCAGCACGCCGTCCACCTCGTACTGGATGGTGCCCTTGGCGCAGATGGCCTCGTTGGTCAGCACGCCGCCGGCCATGACGTTGATGAGCACAATGGAGCCGATCATGCCGATCATGTTCCAGATCACGAACTGGCTGCGCTGCTTCGGGTCATTGGTCAGGCAGGTCTGCCCCGCCTTGGTGCAGGCGCACTGGGCGGTGTAGCCGATGACATAGACGATGTAGCTGACGATGTACACGACCCAGCGCAGCGTCCCGAGGCTGTCCGGCAGGCCGCGGAAGAAGACCATCATCAGCAGCAGAGACAGGGCGAGCAGGCAGTTTCCGACGACCATGAAGGGGCGGAACTTCCCGAAGCGGGTCTGCGCTCTGTCCATCAGGGAGCCGCAGATCGGGTCGGTGATGCCGTCGAACACGCGCATCAGCGGCGCGAAGAGGCTGTTGAAGGTGCTGATCGCCAGAACGACGGCGGCGCTGGCTACCGTCCCGCCCAGTGCGGCGGCGGTGGAGCCGGACAGGTACATGATCGCGTAGTAGGTGAAATAGGTGTAAAAGGCGAAATAGACGTTGGTCGCGGCGTTATTGAAGGGAAACAGCGCGACCTGCCACTGTTTGGCGCGGTTGACGGCCTGTGTGCTTTCCATGCTTTTGTCCTCCTCTATCTGATCTCGAAGAAAAGAAAATCTGCCGGGCCTTCGCCCCGGTATTCAAAGAAGAGCGGATGAACGCCCTCGTCGATACGAAATGCTCCCTCGCCGTTTACAGGCACGTCGGCCACGGTTTTCCGTCCGTCCGAGACCAGGAAGCTGCCGCTGCCGCGCCCCTCGACGCGGATACGCGTTTCCGTCCCGTCAAACAGGAAGTATTTGAAGCCTGCCGTTGCGCCGTCGCGCATGTTGGCGATGTACTGGTCGCCGTGTTCCTCCCGGTCTCTGCCGGACTGGGTGAAATAGGGATGATCGCGGAGCCGCTTCTTTGGGTTCGCGCCGTCCACGCGGCCGGTGGCGTGGCCCTTGGCCCAGAGGTTGCAGGCAATGCGGGCTTCGTACCGCCCCTTGCCCTTGAGCGGGCCGCCGTTGAGGCCACAGGAGGTCACTTCCGCCTGCTTGAAGCCGCCGTCCGTCGTTCGCTCCAGCTTCTCGGCGCAGGCCTGGCGGGCATAGGAGCTGCGGTTTGTCTGGCGGTGGTAGAAGATATACCAGTCCTCTCCGATGTTCAGCAGCCCGCCGTGGGTGTTGCCGAGGTAGTTATTGGCGTGGCTCTCGTCTTCGTTGCCGTTTAAGTACAGATCGCCCAGATCCACCAGCACGCCGCCGTATTCAAATCCGCCGTCGGGACGGTCCGACATGGCGTAGCAGAGGTCGTGGTTATACTGCGACGAATAGACGAAGCAGTATTTCCCGTCCACCTTTCGGATGGAGCTGGCCTCGAAAAAGGCGTGGGGGAAGGCGCCGGGTTTGCCCTTGATCGGGAAAAGCAGCTTCGGTTCGGTTTTGATCGTCACCATGTCCGGCTCCAGCTCCATCACCACGCCGCCGTCGTTGCGCAGATCGTGCCAGCGGGAGGCGACGAAGGGCACCTTGGTGGCAAAGCCGGAATAGAGCCACACGCGGCCGTCGTCGTCCGTCAGCACGCCGGGGTCAAAGGGGAACTGCTCGCCCGACTGCTTGCCCCAGACCCTGCCGTTTTTGTGGCGGACCTTGCCGTAAAACTCATACTTCCCCGCCGGGGTATCGCAGACCGCGACGCCCATCTCGCCGAGGAAATCGAAGGCGTAGTAGAGATAATAGCGCCCGTCCGGCCCCCGGGTCACATCCGGCGCGTAGAGACTGCGGATGCCGAGGGGATTGCCCGGGTCCTGGGTCTTTTGATAGATCACGCCCTCACAGCGCCAGTCCGAGAGATCGTCCACCGGCGCCGACCAGCAGACATAGTCGTTGACGCAAAAGATCGGCGCGCCGAAGGCGTCGTGGCTGCCGTAGACATAGACCCGGTCGCCGAAGACGTGCGGCTCGCCGTCCGGGACGTACTCCCAGCTGGGGAGATAGGGGTTGAAGACCTGCTGCTTCATCGGCTTACTCCTTGTTGGTCCAGTTGGCGCCCTTGTCGCCCGCGTCCTTGAGAACATAGGCGGGGTTGGGCTTCGAGACCCTGCGGAACACAGCCTTGTCGGCGCATTCGCCGCTGACGGCGCGGACTTTCGTCTCCGCGCTCATCGGAACGGTGAAGGTGAAGACGTGCTCGCCGTGCTTCGTTTCGAGCTTGTCGCCGTTTACAAACAGCGTCACCTCGTTGAGGTTCGAGTAGACCTTGACCTCAATCTTACTCTCGGTGCGGTCGACAAAGCGCTTGGAGCAGATATGGACGAAGGGCTCGTCCGACCACCAGGCCTTATAGAGATAGAAGCTGTCCTTTTTCGTCTTGCGGTCGAAGGTCACAAGGCCCTTGTGGTTCATGCCCGGCTCGCCGCCCTGGTTGCGCGCGTCCGCCGCAAAGTCGAACATGTTCCAGACGTGGGTGGCCCACATCCAGGGGTGGCGCTCAAAGCATTTGAGCATGTATTCGTGGTAGATGGCCTGGTATTCCTCGCTGTGGTCGCCGCGCCGGGGGTGGGAGGCGTGCAGGTTCGGCATACCCTCGCAGCCGTACTCGGAATAGCCGAGACAGCGGTCGGGATAGACGGTGTGGAAGAATTCCATCCACAGATCGTTCAGGAACAGGCCAGGCACATACCAGCCGAGATAGAGGTTCCAGCTCACAACGTCGGTGATGTGCGCGACGGGGTTGAAGGGCCCGCACATGGCGTAGCAGGCCAGGGTCGTAAAGCGCGTCGGGTCCATCCTGTGGCAGAGATCGTTCAGGACGCGGTGGTTGTCAAGCATGTCCTGCTTGTCCTTCGTGGAGATCGTGATCTCGTTCGACACGCCCCAGCAGACGATCGAGGGGTGGTTGTAGCACTGCACGATCAGCTCTTTCATCTGGGAGATCGTGTTCTCGCGCCCGTTGGGCATATGCTCGGAGATATAGGGGATCTCGGCCCAGACGACCATGCCGCGCTCGTCGCAGAGGTCATAGAAATACTGGTCGTGCTGATAGTGCGCCAGGCGGATTGTGTTCGCGCCCATCTCGCAGATGATGTCCATGTCCTCGCGGTGCATCTCGCGCGTCAGCGCGTTGCCGAGACCCTTGCGGTCCTGGTGGCGGCTGACGCCGCGCAGCGGATAGCGCCGGCCGTTGAGGAAGAAGCCGTCGCGGGGATCGCATCGGAAGTCCCGTATGCCAAACCGTGTGCTGATCTCATCTTCCACTTTTTCAACATAGATCAGCTGCGCTGTAGCTGTGTATAAATACGGATCTTCCACACCATTCCATAAATGGGCATTTGGAAGCGGAAGGCAGACAGAATCTCCATCTCCCGAGGCGACTATATGCCCGTTGGCGTCGGTGACTGTAATATGAACGGTGCCCAATCCGGTGTTTCGCCAGGTACGGATCACCGCAGTCCCGGAGAGATAGTCGTCGCTCGGCTTTGCACTCACCTGAATCCCGGTACCGCCGTGATGATCCATGTCAAAGTGCAAGTCACTCAAAACGATCAATTTCACGTCGCGGTAGATCCCGCCATAAAAGGTAAAATCCGCGTTTTGCGGATAGACGCGATCATTCGGCCGATTGCTCACAGAAACGGTCAGCTTGTTATTCTCTGTAAGGCGGTCCGTGATATCTTTCCGGAAGCAGGAATAGCCGCCTTCGTGTGTGCAGACGGTTCTCCCGTTGAGTCTGACTTCACATTCGGAATTCACACCGTCAAATTGAAGGTAGACGCGCTCCATTTCATCATGCTCCGGCATGGGAAAGGTCTTTTCATACACGCAGAGACAGCGCCTGTAATCGTTGCCCCCGTCCTGTCCGTCCAGATTATTCCAGGTGTGCGGAACAGAGATTGGAACCGTTCTTCCATCCGGACCTGTGAAGAGCCAGTTCTCGTTCATTGAAAGGATTTTTCTCACGATACCCCTCTCCAATCATCAATCTCTGCCTGCTGACAAGCTTACTATACCAGACAAGACGATTGGCAAAAAGCCGAATCGCACAAGCTTGCACTAACACGGCATAAGCTTCCGCTGTGAGATAAAGATCGTATACGGCAAGGCTCCCTGCCGTTTCAATGCAGAGAGCCTTGTTTTATCACGCATATTTATTCTTGCCGGTCGTCGGCAGTTTCGCTGAGCGCGGTATAGGCCTCCCAGCCGTCGATTCCCATCCCCATGGTCACATCGCCCAGGGTATGCAGAACCAGACCGTCCGGGCTGAGCAGCAGCTCCGGGTGCTCCGCCTGCCCTTCGCGGTCAGCGGGAATGAGGCCCGCCAATTGACCTTCCACGCTTTCGCGCCGAAGCCGGCAGAAGAGCCTCAGCATTTGTGCGCCGGCCTCAAACTCCTCATAGGAAACGAACTTTGTGGGATCGCGCCGGACATACTCGGAGATCATACGCTCTGTTTCCTCCAGATAGGCATCCATATCCACCGCCCCGAGCATCCTTCGGATCTGCTCGTGATATTGCGCGGTGTAAGACGCGTCGCGGAGGATGAAGTCGAACATCGGTCGGCTGCCGTCTCCGGACACGCTCAGCGGGCTGTCGATCGGATCGTTGACGGCGCTGGCCGCGTCCATCAAAAAGGTCCCGTAAGCCAGATTATAGTCCCACGGAAGCATACAGAGCAGGCCGTCCGTCTCATAGAGGTAGTAGTTGTGAACCGAGGACCCGGTGTAGCTGTCGCTGTTGACCAGGAAGTTGTGGACGGCGAAATAGCGGATGACCTCGTCGATATCCACCGTATGTTCCAGATCCTCGAAGGCAGAGAGGCGCCGGAGCGACGCGATCAGGCGCGCCATGTCCCCTTTCCCGATCCTGGTGTTGGCTTTTGAGAAAATGTTTTCGTAGTCCTTGGGGCGCTCGCCGCTGTATTGCAGGCGCAGATCCGGCGCGTCGTAACCGAGGAACGCGAAGTTCAGCATATTCACATCGTTCTGCAGTTCGTCAAGGCCGAAGCGCTCCATGAAGGCCTCCACCTGCTCCGGGTCCGCTTCCTCCGCGCGCTGCGTAAAATCCTTTGGCAGCCGACGGATGATCCCTGCAAAAAAGCCTATGTTCATGCCCTGACTGTCCGGCTTATAGAGAAGGCCGTGCTCCGCGCCGAAGCTGCGGTTCATAAAGCCGTCCTCCAGCCCCTCCACCGCCAGATACAGGCCCCAGTCTTCGCCGTTTACCGTCACGAAGACATAGGAGCACAGCGGCGCCGGAACGTCCATCTCCCGCATCAGGTGATAGGCCAGGGCGTCCTTCATATAGGTGGCGTCCTGCACCAGATTGTTCAGATTCAGCTTGTCCAGACCGTGATAGCTCTGGTTTTCCAGGAAGTGGTCAAACTCCAGCTTGAAGCTGAAGCGGCTGCTGTCCATCATGACCACGGCGAACACGGAGCCGTTTCCTTTCGCGCGGATACCCACATGCTCCAGCGTCTCGCCGTCCACCGTTACGGTGCAGGCGCCGTACTTCTCATCGGTACAGTTTGCGGTAAAGACCTCCCAGTCCGGCATGGAGATGTCGATGCTGTGGACGAAGCTGTCGTCGAAAAGCAGCGTGTCATAGTCCGGCGCCGCGGGTTCCGCAGGGCTTCGGTACAGGCCGAGGGCTTCCCCGTTCATCATCAGCACCGTGAGCGCGACGGCAAGCACAAGGACGGCAGCCACGATCCGGTCAAAATACTTGCTGCTTACCATGGCTCATCCCATGTATTCGCCGTTGTAGCTGACGAGCACCGCGCTGTGAACGCCCTCCAGGGCGGCAAGATCGTTTATGAAGTCAGTGCGATCCTCCTTCAGCCGGATCTCCATATTGAGCTCTATGAGCCCCGGGCGCACCGTTTTGGATTTTACGATGCACTTTTGCACCTTCTGCTTCAGAAAGGCCGCCGCTCTGTCCTCCGCCGCGCCGTCTGCGCAGCTAAGCACCACGATGTAGGGGCTGAGATGCGTTTTCTGATTGACAAACAGGATCAGGACGAGGCCGATGATCAGCGAGCCGAACACGGCCAGCGGGATAAAGCCGGCTGCCAGCACGATGCCCACCGCGATAGCCCAGAACAGAAACGCGATGTCGAGCGGGTCCTTGATCGCCGTCCGGAAGCGGACGATGCTCAGAGCGCCAACCATGCCGAGGGACAGTACCACGTTCGAGGTCACTGCCAGGATGACCACCGTCGTGATCATGGTGAGCGCGATCAGCGTTACGCCGAAGCTGGAGGAGTACATGACGCCCTGATAGGTCTTTTTATATACGAAAAGGATAAATAAGCCCAGCGCAAAAGACAGCAGCAGCGCCAGCGCCATATCCAAAAGGCTGACAGAAGTCACGTTTTCCAGAAAACTGGAATTGAAAATATCAGAAAATGTTTGCATTGCTTTCACCTGTTATCCATAGATTCTGCAGGCGGCGTATTTGGAAAAAGCCCCGGCACGCCTGCCCGGCAGTTGTACAAGGTCCCGGATCACGTCGGGGAGAAACGCGTCCCATTTGACCTCCAAAATACCGTAGGGGTCGCCGGCGGGAACGGTCACGATCTCCTGATTCAAAAAATCCGTGCAGCGCATTCCTGTGCGGATGTCGGTATCGAGCGTTACCCGCACATTGCCGGGCGCGAAAAGGAACGGCTCGCGCGTATAGTCCACGATGGTTTTCGGGCGTAGGCCCAGAGCCTGACTTTTCGCGTAAAACTCCTGAAGCAGCGGCTTTCCGCTCGCGCAGAGCCAGTCAAGCTCGCCGTCCAGAATAGCCTGCGCCTCCCGGGCGCTCAGGCAGACAGAGTCCTTGCGGCAGAGGCTGTTCACCTTGCTTTTCTTTTCCAGCTTGATGCAGGAGGTATCGCCGTTATAATAGCGAAGCCGGTATTTCTCCCTTACGGAGCAGCCGTCCAGCTTTTCCAGAAGGGCCCGGTCGTAGAGGTTATCAAAATACAGACTGCGTATCCTGTATGCTCCGCCGCGGGCGTGGCTGTCGCGCGCCATCACGGCCCCCAGCCGGGAACGCAGCACCAGCAGGTCCTGTCGGTTGATCTCATGCTTGATCTCGT
The DNA here is from genome assembly GCA_900319275.1 of uncultured Eubacteriales bacterium. Taxonomy (GTDB): domain Bacteria; phylum Bacillota; class Clostridia; order Oscillospirales; family Oscillospiraceae; genus Limivicinus. The sequence continues at coordinate 23,325 of ONNS01000009.1, read as the reverse complement.
GCCGAAACGGCATAGGCTCCCTTCTTTCTGAAAAAGCCCCGCAAGCCTTCGCCTGCGGGACTCTTCCGGTTATTTTTCCTTTGCTTTTTTCTTTGCGCGGATGAGCATCGCGGCGCTGCCGGCGGTGCAGAGAGTCAGCACGGCGGCAAGGGCGTAGAGGGCCATCTGCCACCACGGGGTGATGACGCGGATCGTCGCGTTGCCGATGTTCATGGCATGGCTGTGCGTGATGGAATACGTGATATTCTTTGCCGCCCGTTGAACGGCGCTCACGATCGCGGGATCGTTGTCCAGCCCGTCCAGCGTGGCCATACCGCTGCCGTGACCGTCCCACAGATCCTGCCCGGCGAGGACGCCGTAGCGATAGTCCATATATTTGGCAAAGACGGAGCAGTCGGTGATGGCCGCGCCCTTCATGCCCCACTCGTCGCGGAGGATACCGGTCATCAGGCCGTAATGCGCGCCGGACCACACGACGCCGAGGCGGTTGAAGGAGCTCATTACGCCCAGACCGCCGCCCTCGACGATGCTGCCCTCGAAGCCCTCGAGGTACAGCTCGCGGATGGCCTGCTCGTTGGCCCAGGTGGAGATCCCGTAGCGTCCCTCCTCCTGATCATTGAGCGCGAAGTGCTTGGTGAACACATACACGCCGCGATCCTGAATGGCCGCGACCTCCACGGCGGCGACCTTGCCGGCTACCCAGCCGTCCTCGGAGTAATACTCAAAGTTGCGGCCGCTATAGGGCGTTCTGTGGATATTGGCACCGGGCCCGTAGATGCCGGAGAACACCGTGCCGGAGCCGTCGGTCGCGTGCAGGAAGTCCTCGCCGATGCACTTGCCCATGTTCTCGATCAGCTCGAGGTTATAGGTGGCGGCCATCACGTCCTCGGAGGTGTAGGCCATGGCAGAGGAGCCGCCGGTCAGAGACTTGGTGAAGCCCTGCGGCCCGTTTTCATCGTTCGTGCCGGGCAGGTTGATGGAGGGCACCGGGCGGGTGAGGTGGAAGCCGTTGTACACAAGGTCCGTCATCTCGGCATAGGGGATCTCGGAGATCAGCTCCGCCCAGCGGGGATCGTCGTAGTCCGCCATCGCCAGATCAATGGCGTTGAGCGAGCCGGAAACGCCCACCTGCGGCATGGTCGCGTCCGCCCAGTAGAGGCTCTTCATCCGCTCGACGATGGCCTGGTGGCCGCTCTCCTCATGAGTCAGGCCGTCGGCCCACATCTCGTCCGTGATATGGAGCGTCTGGGTCGTGGGGAAGGTGCCGAGCCAATCATTGCGGGTGAGGTAGGTCAGGGTCTGACCGCCGGCGCCGCTGTACTTGTTCAGGTCGGCGTTCTCAAAGCGGTTGGTGATGGGCTCTCCGGTCACGGAGGACACCGCGTAGGTGGTCTTGTCAAAGCTGGCGTTGGTCCACTTCTGCGTCAGGGAGGCGTCGCCGCTGCCGGACATACGGCCGGCATCCGCGCCCTTCGCAGCCAGGATGTTGTTGACGGCGTCATGGGCGTTCTTGCCCACGGTGAAGTAGTAGTCGCCGTCCTCAAGGATGTAGGTCTTGGCATTCAGATGGTCATAGGAGGTCAGATCCTCCTTATTGACAGTGATCGTGAAGTGCTCGGTATCGCCGGCAGCAACCATTTTCTTGTCAAAGCCGCAGATCTCCACAGCCGCCTTTTCGACGAGATTGTCGATATCATACTGGGTGTAGGGAGACTGGAAATAGATCTGCACGGTGTGCTTGCCGTCTACGCTGCCGATGTTTTTGACGTCGAGCTCGACCTGGAAGGTCTCGCCCTTATCCTCGACGCTGAAATTCGAGTAGGCAAAGTCGGTATAGCTCAGGCCGTAGCCGAAGGGGAAGGCCACATCGTCGTCGTACCTGTAGTCGCCGGCGTTGCCGCGGTTGAGGACGAAGTCCTCATAGCGGGTCTCGTAGTAGCGGTAACCGACATAGATGCCCTCCTGATAGACCACATAGTCCCGGTTGCACTTGTCGATGCCGGGGTCGGTGTTGTTCTGCGCGGTGGCGACAGCGTATTCGGAGCCGTTGGTCCAGGGATAGGCGCCAAAGTTCTGCATGGCAGGACCGGAGTGGTTGTCCTTGAGGAAAGTATCCACGATGCGGCCGGAGGGGTTCACCTTGCCCGCAAGGATATCGGATACACCCAGAATGCCGGTCATTCCCACGTCGCCGATCCACAGGACAGCGTCGATCCCGTAATCATCGACAAAATCGAGCTGCAGGGAGTTGGAGGAGTTAAGCAGAACCACGATCTTTTTGAAGGTCCCGTTCTCCTTGAGCGCCTGTAGGTTTTCAAACATCTCGATTTCTTCCTTGCAGAGGCGGAGGTAATCGCCGTCGGTCATATACGCCTCAAGCTCCGTAAGGCCAGAGGGCAGGTCTGCGCCTTCACCGCCGGAACGGGCCAAAACCACAAGCGCTACATCGCCGTATTCGGAAAAGGTGTTTTTAAGGGCGTCAGAGTATTTGCTCCATGGGATCTCGTTAATACGGTACTGCGCCTGATTGCCGCCGGTCGTGGCTGCGTTTTCGCGCTTATAGCCCGAGGTGGCGAGGAACTTCCACATGTCCAGATTGACAGTGCCTGCGCCAAAATTCTCCTCCAGCGCTGATTTGAGCGTGATCGCGTCGTCCGCAGAGACCTGGCCGGAGCCGGTCCCGCCGTAAAGGAGGTTGAAGCTGGACTGAGAGAAGGTGGTAAACTTCGTTCCCGCCGGGAGCGGCAGGGTGTTATCTCGGTTGATGAGAAGCGCCGCACCCTCGGACTCAATATCGCGGCACAGCTGCTGTTCAAAAGCGACGAGATCCTCTTCGCTTTCGTAATCGGACCAGAAGAAGATCTGTGCGCCTTCTCCGGGGACGATCTCCTGCGTTTTCGCGCCAAGGGCGACGTTGATCGCATTGCCAAAGGAAGCTGTGACAGGGATCGCCACGATAGAGACGATCATCAGCACAGCAAGGATCGGGGTCAGGATCTTCCAGACCCGGCCGGTTTTTTTCATAAAGAGCTCCTTTGCATCATCTTTTAAGAAAGGCCCCGAGGATTCGGGGCCTTTTTCCTTGTGCTGTACGATTACTCTGCCTTGGCGGCGATGTTGCCGCCAACGGTCCAGTTTTCTGCGCCGGTGGCAGTCCAGACCTGCGCAAAGGCGCCCATCTCTTCCTCAGAGGGAGCTGTAACGGTCAGCTGCGTGCCATCCTCGGACAGAACGTAAGTGAAGCCGTCCCGCTCCATGCTGTAGGCTGGGAACTGAACCTTCATGTTCGCCTCATCCAGCGCGATGAGAACCAGGGAATCCGCGTTCCACACGTGCGCCACGGGCAGCATGGACTTGTCCGCGTTCAGGAGGTAGGCATGGGAAATGTTCTCCCAGATGGAAGCGGCATAGCCCTCCAGCTCGCCGGCAGCATCCAGAAGGACGGCGTCGCCGAACTGCTCATAGGTGACGGCGATGTCCATGAAGACCTTCAGATTGCCGGTACCGTCGCCGTTGAGCGTAAGCTCTGCGGTGGTGGGATTGCCGCCCATCTCCATAGACGCGGTATAGGGAGCCTCCTCGGAGATTTCAGGAGCGGCCAGCGCGGTCACGTCGGCGCAAACGAGGGTGTACTCATTGGTGACCTCTCCCATGGTACGCTCGAGGGAGAAGCTGGCAGAGCTGCCCTCGTTCGTAACCGCAATGGGGGAACCGCCGACGGAGACCTGAACACCTTCATCGGTGACAGACCACTTGCCCTCTGCAAACTTATCGAAGCCTCCGTAAACAAGCATCGTTCCGTCCGCCTGCAGATAAGCGGTCACGTTATGCTCCTCGTCAACAAACTGTCCGATGCTCTCGGGAGCCACGAACTCCTGCTTGTAGGCCTGGATAAAAGCGTTGTCATCGGCATAGAGCGTGCCTTCCTTGCCGGTCATGACAGCGTTGCGGGTGTAGGACTGACCGGGGGTGACGGGGTAGGTCATTTCAAAGGAATACTCGCCGGCTACGTCATAGGCATAGCTGGTGGTGCCGTTGGACTCGTTGCCGGAGGCGTCGACATAAGCGAGCTTGATCTGCAGGCAGGGAACGCCGTCCTTTTCGACTTCCTTCCATTTGCCGGAGAGATAGGACTGCGTGTAGGTAGGATTGGAATCAGCGTCGGAGGCATCGTAATTGGCAAAGGCGTACTTGTCGCAGACAGCCGTTCCGTCGGCGGCCAGCGTCAGCAGGAACGCGTTGTTGAGCATGGAGGCATATTCGCCCTGCTCCTCAAACTTGCCCTCGAACTGGAAGGTCTTCGTGTTTTCGGCTGCGGGAGCCTCCGTCGCTGCGGGAGCCTGCGTTGCGGCAGGCGCGCTGCTGCTTCCGCAGGCCGTCAGCAATGCAAGCGCCATCAGCGCTGCCAGGATAAGGGAAAGCTTCTTTTTCATGTGTTATTCCTCCTGTGTTTTTTATTGAACGACTTGATTATGCTCCATGAAAGACGACACCACGTGGATCAGCGCTGCCAGGCCGAAGACTGCGGCAAATGTGACAGCCAACGTGGGATCGCCGCCAAAGAACGGCACCTTGGTCAGTACGTCAGCCAGAGGATACGCCGTTTCTACCAGATGGCGGGCCAGCCCAATGGCATAACAGGCGCCGGCAACGATCGGTACGAAACGCAGTCGCAGGGCTTCTCCGCCGAGTGCGATCAGACCACCGGCAAGCATCAGGGCAAAATTCAGCCAATTGAACACACGGTCAACCGTGCCGGTCACGGGATCTGCCGTGGCCTGATACGCGACGAGATAGACGAGGGCGCCCACAACGGCGAGACACGCGGCGATCAGCGTAAGATAGAAGCCGGGTTTTCTGTCTTTGAACAGGTTTTTCATCTTACTCCTCCTTCTTCCTTGCCTTGAGGGTGGAGACTGTGAAGAGCGCAAGGGATCCGAGCACAAGCACGCCAACGGCTGCGTTGACGCCGATCAGCGCGGGTTTCCACCACGGCGTAAAGTCCTCGACGGGAACCTCTTTGTTCAGGCCGTTAATCAGGTTGGAGCGGCTCATGGAATAGAGATAGTAGTGCGCTACCTCGCGCAGCTTGCCCCAGATAAAGCCGTCACGATCCTTGGTCAGATAGTTGGAGGCCTCGGGCACGCGGCCAGGGTCGTTGTTAAACTGATTGGTGCCCGCCCGCAGCGCGTCACCGGTGCCCATGTAGCTGGCCGAGTCCTTGGAGGAGTCGGTCATGTTGATGCCCGTAAAGCCCCATTCGCCTCGCAGCACGGTGGTCATGGTCTCATAGTCGGAGGCAGTCGGGATGCAGCCGATGCGGTTGTAGGCCGTCATCGTGCCAAGGCTGTGGCCCTTCTGCAGGCCGCCCTCAAAGCCCTTGAGCGGCCCTTCGCGGTAGGCCTGCTCGGTCATGAAGGTGGCGACGCCGTGACGGTTGGTCTCCTGGTCGTTGCCGCAGAAATGCTTGAAGGTTCCCACCAGTCCGTTTTCCGCCATCGCCTTGGTCTGGATCTCACCGCAGAGATAGCTCATGATGGCGTCTTCGGAGTAGTACTCAAAGTTTCTGCCGCTGTAGGGGGTGCGGTGAAGGTTGCCGCCGGGCGCGTAGATCTGTCGGAAGCCGATCCAGTAGCTCTCCTCGGCCAGGAATTCGCCGCGCTTTTGCAGCACTTCCTTGCTGAAGCTGCTGGAGGCCACCATTTCGGCATTGAAGAGCACGCCGCTTTGGTGCCCGTCCGGGCCGTCGCCGCCGGCATAAGCCGGGAAGTCGATGGAGGCAATGGCGTCGAGCGCCATCTTATCGCCGACGATCTGAGCAAGCTCGGTAACGGCGAGCTCGTCGATGAGCTTCTCCCACTGAGGATCGTCAAAGGGGACATCCTTCATGTCGATGAAGGCGATGCCGTTTTCCTGCTTGTACTTGTAGACGCTGATATCCGGCGCGTCGGCAGGCTTTACGTACTGGAAGTTCTCCATCAGATCCTGGATCTCCGGCGTCGCCGTCAGCGTGGTCACGGTGTCGGGGAAGGTGCTCCAGTCGGCGCGGGTCAGATAGGTGACGGCGCCGTCGATGAAATAATTGATGTCGCGGTCTTCAAAATGATTGCTGACGACCTCGCCGGTGTAGGGGGAGACGGCCCAGGTGCTGTTGTCCAGCTGATCCAGGGTCTCCTTGTGGGCCTTGGCCACGTCGCCGGGCACGGGATTGCCCTCCGCGTCGGTCATGCCCTCGGCGCCTCGGGCTGCGAGAACATTGTTGAGCGCGTCGTGGGCGTCGTCGCCGATGGCGAAGTAGTAATCGCCGGCGTCGAAGACATAGGCGCCCATTTTGCTGGGATCGGCGCCGTTGACAGCCTTGCTGTCATAGGCGGCGAAGATGTAATCGGAAAAGCTGAGCGTCACGGTCTCGCTCTCGCCGCTGGCAAGGGCGGCGGTCTTTCCGAAGTCCGCAAGCTGGATGGCGCTCTTCTCGGTCTGCCCGGCTTCCCAGGGCAGCTGGACGTAGAGCTGCACCACGTCCTTGCTCTTTCCGTCGAAGCCGCCGTTGTTGGTGACCTTGACCTCGGCGGTCACGGTGTGGCTCGCAGAGTCCCAATTGACGCTCAGAAGCTCCTGGGTAAAGTCGGCATAGCTCTGCCCCGCGCCGAAGGTGTAGACCATTTCGTCCGCGTAGTTCCAGCTGCCGTCTTTGGAAGCATAGACGCCCTTGGCGCTGTCGGCATTGTTGACGCCGAGCACCGTGTCCTGATAGCGCGTCTCATAGTACTTGTAGCCTACATAGATGCCCTCGGCATAGACGAGGTACTTGTTCTTGTAGAGGCCGGTGAGATTCGAGAAGGTGAAGTCGCCCGCGTTCTGCATGGCGGCGGAGCTGAGGGAATCCGCGGCATAGGTGATCACGTTTCTTCCGGAGGGGTCGGCCTTGCCGGTCAGAAGATTCGCGACGCCGGTAAAGCCGTAGTTGCCGGGATAGCCGACCCACAGGATCGCGTCCACGCCGTACTCGGGCAGCTCGCCCAGCTCCATGGCGTAGCCGGAATTGAGCACTACGATGATCTTGTCAAAGCCGGAGTCCTGGATCAGCTTCAGGGTTTCGATCTCCTCCGGGTGCAGGCGCAGCTCGGGGATGTCCGCCGGGCCCTCCTGCCAGTCGCTCTGCAGGCCGTGGTTCAGGTCGCCTTCTTCCCCGCCGAAACGGCTCATGACATAGATTGCCGCGTCGCTGTAATCGGAAAAGCTGTTTGTCACGCTGCTGTAGCTGGAAGCCGGGATCTCGCCGATCAGACCGGTTTTCGTTCTGCTGCCGCCGGCGGCGACGATGGCGTTATATACGGTTTCGTTGACGGGAACGCCCGCCTCCTTCAGCGCGTCATACAGGTTGATGCCGGTGTTCGCCGGGCCGCCGGAACCCCCGTGGTAGACCGGCGTGGCCGCCGCGTAGCCAAAGAGCGTCACCTTGTCCGAAGCGCCGAGCGGCAGCGCCTTATCCTCATTGCGGAGCAGGACGCTTCCTTCCTCCTGCGACTGGATCAGGTAGGCCTTGAGGTCCGCGCGCATTTCTTCCATGCTGCCGTAAGCGGAAGGATAATAGTTCGTATCGTCGGACACGGCCTGAACCGGCGGCAGGGTCCCGAGAAAGAGGTTGACGTCTCCTTCCCGATGGAAGGCGAGGGCGGTCCCGAAGCCGGTTATGCTCAGCACGAGGATCAGCAGCACGGAAATGCCCCGCCAGAAATTGGATTTTTTCATCGCTTGTCCCTCCGGGTCATGTGGACAGGATCAGGCCGAAAGCTCGGGCGTGTAATCGAAGCTGGCGGTCTTCTGGTTGACCTGGATGCTTGCGCCGGTGAAGCTCAGGCTTTCGAGGAACTGGGCGGCGGTCCAGGGCTGGGCGTCCGGGTCGTAGATCGCGGCGCCGGTGTTCTGATCAACGCCCGTGGGCGGCACGACCTTCTTGCCCATGTCGTCGTTCCAGTTGTCGGTATCCAGCCAGTAGGTCTGGTCATAGCTCTCCACGACGCGGGTGGGAGCGGAGAGGACGACGTCCAGCAGATCCTCGTCGAGATCGTTTACCTGAGAGGTGTAGGTGCCGTAGTATTTGACAATGGAGTTGGTGCGCTCGTTGCCCTTGGCGTCGTTGGTGCTCTCAGCCAGCTCCAGCGCGGAGAAGGTGGAAGCGGAGACGATGGCGACATAGGTGTTGTCGTCCAGGAGCGTGATCTCCTGCTGGGTGAAGGTGGTCAGATAGTAGTTATACTGGGGACGCATGTTGGAATAGGAAAGCTCTGCGGGAGAGAGGTAGACGCCGACGGTTTTCGCGTTGCCGGACGCCGCGCTGCCGCCGCAGCCGGCCAGCAGAACCGCCACCATGGCGACTGCGAGGATGATGGACAGAAGCTTTTTCATTTTCGTTCCTCCTATATCGGGGCGTATTTTCCCCGTTGTTGCATGGACAGCATATTTGTTTCACGCCTCTTCTTCAATTCCAATCGCATAACCTTGCTTTGAAACAGCACACTCTTTCATCCCATGCCCACGAAGTTTCGTTTCAAATTGACTTTTTTGCGCCAATTGTTTATAGTATCGAATGAAGGGGATGAGAAACATGATTCGAATCGCCATCGTAGAGGATGACAGGGAGCACGCGCTTCGGCTGGAAAACGCGCTGAAGAAATATGCCGACGAGCATAAGCTGACCCTGCAGATCTGCGTTTTTTACAACGTGATCAGCTTTCTTGAGCAATACGCAGGAGACTATGAGATCGTGTTCATGGACATCATGATGCCCATGATGAACGGGATGGACGCCTCCCGGATGCTGCGGGAGAAGGACGAAAACGTCATGCTGATTTTTGTCACCAGCATGGGGCAGTATGCCATCCGGGGCTATGAGGTCTCCGCCTCCGATTTCATCGTCAAGCCGGTGGAATACCCCTCCTTCGCCCTCAAATTCACGCGGGCGCTCAGCAAGCTCCCCAAGAAGGAGGACCGTGACGTTCTCATCCGCACGGAGACCGGCTTTGTCAAGCTGTCGCCGGACCGCATCACGTACGTCGAGGTGCGATCCCACCACTGCATATACCACACGAGATCCGGCCAATTCCGCCAGTATCAGACCATGAAAAGCGTGGAAGCGGCACTGGACGGGCAGGGCTTTGCCCGATGCAACAACTATCTGCTGGTAAACCTTGCCTATGTGGAGAAGATCGAGGGCTTAACGGTACAGGTGGCGGGAGAGGCGCTTCAGATCAGCCACCCGAAGCGCAAGGAATTTGCCGACCGCTTTGCCCAGTTCACGGGGGCGGCGAGGCATGATTGATACCATTGTTTCGATTCTGGGGAAATACGCCTTTGACGGCTTTTCCCTGATCCTGACCTTTCTGGAATCTCAGCTCAGCATCGCCCTGTTTTGCGGTCAGGTCCGAAAGCGGAATGCCTTCTTTCTGCGCCTGGCGATCGTTTTTCTGGAGGGCATCATATTAGCCTATTTGCTTGCCATATGGAACACGGAAGCGCAAAGCCTCCTTGTGCGGGTCGTCTGCTATCTCTTGATCGCCTTATATAACTTTCTGTTTCTGCTTTTCTGCTGGGAGGATACGCCGGAGGAGCTTCTGATGGCTTTTTCCTGCGGTATGGCTGCCTACCAGATTGGCAACAAGGTCTATCCGCTGCTGCAAAACCTCCTGGGGATCAACGACCGCGCGACAATTTCACTGCTTCACGCACAAACTCAGGATCTCACAGGATGGGAATGGTTGCTGTTTTTCCTGGTTCGCTTCGGGACATACAGCTTCCTGGTTTTCCTTTTCCATCCGCGCGGGCGCCTGACCAGCGATAAGCGCACCAGGCGGAACATCGTGCTTCTCTCCGTTTCAACGGTGGCTATCGTGACGGTCCTCGTCTGCATCGCGCGCACCTATGAGGGCGAGAGCATGGCGCTGAATATCGTCATCAAGCTCTTTACCATCATCTTCAGCCTGGTGGTGCTGATGTTTGGGCGCGGCATCTTTTCGCAGAATGAAAAGGAGCAGCAGATCAACGTTCTCAACCAGCTCATGAAGCAGGAAAAACTTCAGTTTGAATCGGTCAAGGCCAATATGGAGGTCATCAACATGAAGTGCCATGACCTCAAGCACATCATCCATCGGATCGAGGGCAAGCTGACCGAGGAAGAAACGGATGCCCTGCGTGAAGCGATTCAGTTTTACGACGCCAACATCAAAACCGGCAACGATATCCTGGATATTGTTCTCTGCGAGAAAGCCATAGTGTGTCGAAAAAAGGGGATCGCCTTCACCTGTCTGGCCGACGGCCCGAAATTTGCTTTTCTCAGTGCCGTGCAAACCTATTCTCTTTTCGGCAACATTTTGGACAACGCGATCGAAGCGGTGGAAAAGCTCGCAGAGCCGGAGAACAAGGTCATCACCCTCACCTGTCACGAGAATGACGGCCAGTTAGAGATCGAGGAATGTAATTACTTTGACGGGACCATCCATTATACCGACGGAAACCTCTCGACGCTGAAAGACGATTCCGCCCGACACGGCTATGGAACCAAAAGCATCCGGTATGTTGCGGAACAGTACGGCGGAAAACTGGAGATCAAGGTCGATGGCAACATGTTTTTCCTCAGTGTTCTGTTCCCTGCTCAGACTTAGGGCAACACCGCACAATACGGCTGCGGCGCCTGCCGGAAAATTTGTGCCCTGATTTCGTCACTTTTTCTTGCCATACACAAAGTATGCCTGCGAAAAAGTGTCATCATCAGACCCTACGCCCATATTTTCTCGACATTCGCTCTTGCCGCATTAAGCGGTGTTGCCCTATCAAAATGCCCCTCTGCTCTTAACAGGGCAGAGGAGCATTTTTTCTTATTTTCTTGTGATTCCCGCGAAGCAAACAATTACACCAAGGATGGCTGCGGTAAGATATACACCCGCAAAGGTCATTCCAAGAAAGGCATTTCCCCCGATAAAGTTTACATGGTTCCACACATCGCTGAGGCTCGGCACCGCGACCCTCAGAACAAGTGCACAGGCTGCTGCGTAAAGCACCGCAGGCACAAGTGGGGAAACCTCAGCGTCCGTGAACAGCGCGATGGCTGTGGAAGCCGCTCCGACTATACCGAGAATGAAACCAAAGGTATGAAATGTCCTGTCTGTGCCGTCGAAAACAAGGTACAGAACGCTTCCTGAAAGCGCCACAGCCCCCGCAATGAGGAGCAGTACTCTCCCGATTGTCAGTTTTTTCATGTTACTTGGCCTCCTTTTTCCGATACGCTTTCCATATGTACACGGCGAGCGAAGCCACGGTCAACGCCCCCAGGCCAGCACACAGTGCGATGAGTGTGGGTTGCCACCAGTATACCGTTTCCTCAATGACCGTCTCCTCGGCCAGGCCGTTCATGAGTACGCTGCGGCTGTGGGCATAGTAGAAGTGCTCATTCGCGGTTTTCATCCAGTTGAGGATATTTCCGTCGCGGTTCTTTACAGCAAGATTGCTGAGTTCAGACTGCCTGCCTGTGTCGCTTAAAAACAGGTCGGTGCCGCTTGTGATACACTCCGCGGTGAGGACATAGTCAGCGGCGTCCTTACTGGAGTCGGTGATATTAATGCCCTTAAAGCCCCATTCGTTGCGGAGAATCTCGATCTGAGCACCCTTATGAGCCGGAGAGGCCGTGAGCCCGATGCGGTTATAGCTCGTCATCACGCCAAGACCTGCGCCATCTGCGAGAGCGCCCTCGAAGGCTTTGAAGTAGATCTCGCGGCAGGCCTGTTCGGTCGCAAAGGTAGCGACCCCATGACGGTTGACCTCCTGATCGTTGAGGCAGAAATGCTTAAAGCCCGTGATGATCCCTCTCTCCGTCATGGGAACAGCGTTGGCGCGGCTCATCTGATAACTCAGAAATCCGTCCTCGGAAAAGTATTCGCTGTTGCGCCCGAGATAAGCGGTACGGTGGATATTTGCGCCGGGACCGAATACCATGGTAACATTGGCATAGGCGGCGTCTTCGGCCATAAAAGCGCCGCGCTCGGCAGCAAGCTCGAGGTTAAAGGTTGCGGCCTGAATCGGCTCGTCAACGTAAAGCGTACAGGCCTTGCCGTTGCCGTTGATGTAGCTCCCCTGAACACCGCTCGGGCCGTTTGTGGATGCGTTTGCAGGCTTGCCGACCTCCGGGATCGCCACGACGCCACGGTTATCGCCGCAAACGGTGGCAAGGTTGCTGATACTGAGCTGATCAATGAAGCTTTTCCATTCCGCATCGCCATAGGGAACGTCCATCATATTGACGAGCTTCAACCCCACGTCCTCACCGAAGCGAAGCTCTCCGGTATCCGGCGCGTCTGCCGGTTTTATATAGGAAGCGCCGATCATCAGCTCTTTCATTTCATCTGTAGCGGTCAGATCTTCAACAGGCTTCGGGAAGCTGTTCCAGTCGTCGCGCTTCAGATAGGCCACAGCGCCGTCAATATATTCGTTGAGGTCAGCGTTTTGAAGCTGATTGGATACGATGGCTCCCGTCACGGGGCTCATGGCATAACTTCTGTTATCGTATGCGTCGAGCGTCGCTTTCACAGCCTTGGCACTGTCTCCTGCGACGGAGCTCCCCTTTTCGTCGAACATTCCGCTCACGCCTTTTTTCGCCATGATATTATTGAGCGCGTCGTGAGCGCTGCTGCCGATGGCAAAATAGTAGTCTCCCGCGTCAAACACATAGCAGCCTGTTTTCGAATCGTCCGCCCCGTTCTGCGCGTTTTCGTCATAGGTAGCGAAAAAGTAATCGGAAACCGTCACGGTGACCGTTTCACTCTCGCCGGTGCCGAGTGCAGACGTTTTTTGAAAACCGATGAGCTGCACGGCGGATTTCTGCGCCATGCCTGCCTCATAGGGCAGCTGTGCGTAGAGTTGGACAAGGGATTTTGACTCTCTGTCAAACCCGCCCTCGTTCGTGACCTTTACCCTGGCAGTCACCGTGTGGGCGCTCTGATCCCAAATAATATCCTCCAGTTCCTGCGTGAAGCGCGCATAGGACAGGCCGTAGCCGAAGGGATACGCCATTTCGTCGGCGTAGCTCCAGCTGTCACCCATAAAGGCGCCAGCAGACGATGCTGCATTGTTCAGCCCAAGCACCTCATCCTGATACCGGGTCTCATAATACTTATAACCGACGTAGATATCCTCGGCATAGACGACATAGCGGTCGCCATAGAGCTTTTCGAGATTCGTAAACTGATAGTCGCCAAAGTTCTGCACCGCTGCGCTTGACAGGCTTGAAGCTGCCCAGGTGTCGGCCAGGTGCCCGGTCACATCAGCCGCGCCGGTAAGGATATCCGCGAGGCCGATAAAACCGTAGTCTCCGGCAGCTCCAAAGACAAGGCAGGCGTCAACGCCGTATTCCCCGTCCTCGATCCACTGCACGTCCATCGCAAAGGGGCTGTTGATAAGGACTACCGTCTTCTTGAACACGCCGCTCTGCCGGATCATTCGGAGAAGGTCTGCTTCACTTTCGTGAAGGGAAAGCATGGGAACGCCATCAGCATCCTTCAGATCAAGGTCAACACCCTCTCCCCCGTAGCGCGTGAAAAGGACAAACGCCACATCGGCATATTCGCCGAAGCTTGCCTTCATAGCATCCGTATAAAAGCTGACCGGTACCTCGCCGATGGAGGAATTGCCGCGGGAAGCGACGGAATTGCGGCGCACGCCGCTGTTTTCGTAGGCGCCGCGTATTGTCGGGTTTACGCGAAAGCCCGCCTGCTCAAAGGCCTCGTAAAGCGTCCCACCGTATTCACCGGAAAAACTGGCGTTCCCGGCGTTGGCACGATAAACCGGATCGGCCGCGTTATTGCCGAAGATCGTGACCCTGCGCTCTGACGCAGAGAGCGGCAGAGCGCCGTTTTCGTTGCGGAGCATGACCGTGCCCTCGTGCATGGCGCGGATGCAGTGCTCCTTTTCGTCGGCCATCAGCCGATCGGCGTTTACAGCGTTCAGCTCGCCATAGGCAGAGGGGTAGTAATTTGTGTCCCCCTCAACAGCTATCGTCTTCCCTGTCAAGCCCAGGAAGCTGTTCACATAGCCGGAGTAATAGAAAGCCGAGCTCGTCAGGCTCAAAGCCAGGCTGAACAACAGCGCGAACAGAGCGGTGAGCCCGATCCATTTCTGATACTTTCTCATGTCCTACCCCTTCTGTATTTATTTAAGGGACATGGTATAGGTCCCCGCCTCTGTGATGCTCACGGTTTCGCCGTTGGGCAGGATCACGGTCCCCTCCCCGTCGATGGCGGTGAGCGTCACCGTGTCGCCCGCTTTCTCCACGCGGAGCTCGCCTCTCGGCGTATACACGCTGCAGGCGTATTCGTCCAGTATCTCGGTCAGCGTCAGCTCATAGCGCGCAAAGCCCGGCGCCGTGGGGCGCACGCCGACGACATATTTGGAGAGAATATAGAGCGGAGCGGCGCTCCAACCGTGGTTATAGGTGCCCACATTGTCGTTGAACTGCTCCCAGAGCGTGTCCCATTCGTCATGGAGCATCGGATCATAGCGCTCAAGCATCCGCTGCACGGCCAGATCGACGCGGCTCATGACGCACAGCGCCTCCAGCACGTACTTCTCGGTAAAGGGGCTTGCTTCACAGGTACTCGTCAGCACGGCGCAGATCTGCTCATAGTCGCTCTCGTCGGCCAGACCGGAAAGAGCCAGCATGGCGTTTGCCCGATCATCCACGTTCTTGCTGTTTGCGCTGCGGAAGCCCTCCGGCGTCGTATACGCCGCGCGCCAGGCAGCCTTCATGGAATCCATCCGCTCGGTGAGGAAGGCCTCGTCGTCCGTGATGGCGAGATCCGCCGCCAGCTGACGGGTCAGATTCAATGCGTAATAATACAGCCCCACCTGCAGCAGCTCCGCGTCGATCTTATTGCCCCAGTCGTTCCACTGCCAGGAGCCCGCGCGGTATTTGGGCAGTCCGTTTTCCATTTCAAAGAGCTTGAGGTAATCGACAAAAGCCCGGTAATAGGCGGTCATGGTCTCGCTGTCACCCGAATGGAGCCAGTAGTGATAAGCGCTGGACATAAAGGCCAGACTTTGGTTGGGGATCTCCTGCGGCTTGACGCTGGGGGCGCGGCTGGGGATCGCGCCGGAGTCGGTGGTCCATGCAATGCAGGCCAGGATCGCCTTTTTCGTCATAGCCAACGCGCTCTCGTCATAGCCGTAGAGCGCGGCGTCGATCTGGTTGGAGGCGTCTCCCATATAGGGGCCGCGCTCCCGCTCGGGGCAGTCCATATAGGTGTCGCGCATACAGATGGCGACGGTGTTCAGGCTCTCCTGCCACAGCTGATCCAGCGCAGCGTCGGAGGAGCGGAAGGGCGTGACCCAGTCGCCGTTGAATTCGCTCTTGCGGTAGCCGAGCTTCGTAAAGGTCACGCCGGCCTCGGCCTCGATGATCAGCCTGGAGCCGGAGCGCCAGGGATAGTTTTCATAGCGCTGGGCGCCGGATGCGGTGATGTAGGTGTCCTTGAAATTGGGGATGTTCTCCCGATCGGTATAGGTGTCGGTATAGAAGGTCAGCTTTTTGCCGGCGGGCGCTTCCAGCTCGAAACAGGCCGTGAACTGGATGTTTCCGGGCAGCTCCAGCACCAGCACAGTATCCTCGGTCAGCTCACGGTTCAGATAACCGGCGGCGTTGAGGCAATCGCTCACCTCATGGAAGCGGATCGGGCGAATGATCGGCGCGTAGAGCGCGCCGAAAGGCAGATCCCCGGGTCTTGCAATCAGGCTCGCGTTTTCCCAGGCGGCGTCATCGTATCCGAGGCTCGTCCAGTCGCCGAGATCGTCGCGGGCGTCAAAGAAAACGTTGCGCTCGGCCAACATGGAGGACTGCTCGTAGCGGACATAATCCGCGCCGCCGGTCACGCGGTTTTTGTACGCCGTGTGGCGCTGCGCCTTCCAGCTTGCGTCAGACGCGATGCTCGTATTGCCGAGCTTCATTTCAAACAGCAGGCCGGCCTGGGGATATTCGTCCCCCTCTTCGTCCACGATCACAGGCATGATGGAGCCGTCGCCGCTGCGTCCGTTGAACACCGCAAGCAGCGCGATGACGTTCTCGCCTGCCTGGAGGTTTGTGATCTCCACCTCGTCATAATAGGAGTCATAGGGCGTAGGTCCGCGCTTGAGCGAGCCGTCCAGCACCGTCAGTTCGCCGTTTACCCAGAGGACGTATTTGTCCGCCGCGGAGATGAAGGCCGTCGCCGAGGGCAGGTCCTCGTCCAGCGTAAAGGTTTTGCGGAAGGCCACATAACTATCCTCGGAACAGCCCTTTGTCCAGATCCAGTTCGCTGACCAATCGCTCTTTCGGTAGGCCTCGATGGCCTCTGTATATTTCAGCGCGGAGCGGTCCGGCGCGCCTCTGTCCGGGACGGCTGCCGTCTCCGCGCTCTCCGCCGTTTCTGAAGGTGCGGCCGCCGGCTCGCCGCTGTCCCCGCAGGCGGCGAGGCTCAGGGCGGAGGCGAGACAGAGCACCAGGGCGATCCATCTGGCAAAGCGTTTCTTTTTCATAGCAGGCTCCTCCTATGCTTTTCGTTGCTTTGATTGTACGGAAAAAGCAGGCAAGGAAAAAGCCTTATCGCACAACCTTGACGCGCAGCGGCACAAGCTTATGCTGCCCTGCGGAAAGGCTGTGCGATATTTCTTGCATTCTACAGTCTTTGCGTTATCCTCTCCACAACATCAACTGCGGGAGGATACAAAATGAAAAGAAACAATCACTGGAAGCTGCCAACGGTGCTGGCTGCGATCCTTGCCGTGATCCTTATTGCGGCGATCCCGGTCACGAACTACTACGCAACCATGATCAACGCAGCGCTGGGAGCGGAAACGCAGAAAATCCTTTCCGATCCGGACGCGAAGATTTTTTATTGGACAGAGTATGACAGCGAGGAGGAGCTGAGCGCCAACGACTGGGCTGTCTGCCGTCAGGTGGAAGCAGAGGGCGCCGCGCTCCTGCTCAACCGCAACCATGCGCTGCCGCTGGCCCCGGATGCAAAAATTTCGCTCTTTTCCCAGTCGGCAGCCGACCCTGTTCTGACTGGAACAGGCTCCGCCTTTATGGCTACGGGCGACGCTGTGAGCTTATACGGTGCGCTGGAGGACAGCTTCGCTCCCGGCTGTGTCAACACCGAGCTGTGGAAGTTCTATAAGACCTCCGGCTATAAGCGGGTCAACGCGGATCTCTCCGGCGGAAGCCCCGATCAGTACCGCATCAACGAGGTCCCCTGGGAAAAATACCCTGACGCGCTCAAGAGTACCTTCGCCGACTTCGGCGACTGCGCCATCGTCGTCTTCTCCCGTTCCTCCGGCGAGGGCGCGGATCTGCCCTCCGGGCTGGAGAGCCTTGCGGCGTACATGACGGACGGAGACTATCTGCAGCTCTGCCGGGAGGAGCGGGAGCTTCTTGAAAACCTGCAGGCGCTCAAGGAAGAAGGCGTCTTCCAAAAGATCGTGGTGCTGCTCAATTCCTCCAGCACGCTGCAGTTGGACTTCATTGACGACTATGACCTCGACGCCGTGCTCTGGGTCGGAAATCTGGGCATGAACGGCATCCCCGCGGTGGCTGATATCCTGGCAGGCAAGGTCAATCCCTCCGGTCGGATTGTGGATACCTTCCTCAAGGACAACCACGCATCTCCCGCCATGGCAAACTACAACGCCTTCCCGTACACAAACGCGGAGGCCTACGGGCTTGCTGCCGCGCAGAACAACACAGCGCCCGGTATCGACAAATGCAACCTGAATTACGTCGTCTATCAGGAGGGGATCTATGTCGGCTACCGGTATTTTGAGACGCGCTACGAGGACTATGTGCTCGGTCAGGGCAACGCGGGTGATTTTGACTACAGCGCGGAGGTCGCCTTCCCCTTCGGTTACGGCCTCAGCTACTCCGATTTTGTCTACTCGAATTTTGCCGTCGAGGATGCGGGCGAGAGCCTGACGGTAAGTGTCGACGTGAAAAACGACTCCGCTGTTGACGGCAAGCACACGGTGCAGATCTACTTCCAGTCTCCGTATACCGAGTATGACCGCCTGAACGGGGTGGAAAAGGCCTCGGTGGAGCTCTGCGGCTTCGACAAGAAGGAGATCGCCGCGGGCACGACGGAACACTTTACGATCTCTGTTCGCAAGGACGATCTGACAAGCTATGACGCCAATCAGGCGCAAACCTATATCCTCGACGCCGGGGATTACTACTTTACTGTCGGCACGGACGCCCACAACGCCGTCAACAACATCCTGCTGGCAAAAGGGGCCGAGGAAGGACGCCTGATCGGCTCCGGCGACGCCTCTCTTACCGCAAAGTGGACGGTCGCCGAGCTGGATACTGCGACCTATTCCCGTTCAAGCTATACCGGCAATCCGATCACCAATCAGTTTGACAACGCCGATCTGAACAAATACGAGGGCGCCGGCGGACAGGGCGTGACCTATCTCAGCCGTGCCGACTGGCTCGGCACCTGGCCGAGCACACAGCGTCTTTCCGTCACCGAAGCCATGTGGGCCGACGGGCTGACCCATGAGGAGAGCGGCCGCGCCGCCATCGCCGAAAAGATGAAGGCGCTCTATTACGCCGACGCCGTGCCTGCGGAAACGGGGAAAAGCGGGAGCCTGAAGGCCATTGATTTCGTAGATGTCGATTACAGCGATTCGGCCTGGGAGGCGCTGATTTCCCAGATCGGCTATGCCGATATGCTGGAGCTTGTGTACAACGGCGCATATAACACCAAGGCCCTTCCCGCCATCAACCTCCCTGCCACGCAGGAGATGGACGGCCCTACCGGCTTCACCAAGAGCCTCATGGGCGGCGGCAGCGGTATGGCCTTTACCTCCGAGGACGTCATGGCTGCCACCTTTAACCGTGCGCTGATCACGGCGGTGGGCAAATGCATCGGCGAGGATATGATGCACGGCAATCAGGGCGCAAACGCCTCTGCCATCGCCGGCATCTATGCGCCCGGCGCCAACATTCACCGCAGCCAGTACCTCGGCCGCCACAACGAGTATTACTCCGAGGACGGATGGCTCTCCGGAGAGATCTGCGCCGCAGAGGTGCAGGGCATCCGGGATCGGGGCGCGCTGGCCTTCGTCAAGCATTTCGCGCTCAATGACCAGGAGGAGGGGCGCTACGGTATCTCCGTCTGGGCCAATGAACAGGCGATCCGCGAGCTGTATCTGGAGCCCTTTGAGGGGGCTGTCCGCGGGGGCGCCATGAACGTGATGTCCAGCTTCAACCGCATCGGCGTGGTCTGGTCCGGCTCCCACCGCGGTCTGATGACCGGCGTGCTCCGCGAGGAATTCGGCATGGAGGGCGCTGCCATCACCGATATGTCCATGAACGCCAAATGGATGGACTACCGCCTTGGCGTGCTGGCCGGTCAGGACTACTGGTGCGGGCAGAAAGGCGGCATGGGAACCTTGGACGGTTCAGAAGCCGATCCCGCGCTGAGCAGCGCTGTGGCAAGAGCGGCGAAAAATGTGGTCTATTCCGTGACGAGGACCAACGCCATGAATATCGGCAACGCCACCGTGATCGCGGTCACGCCGACGTGGCAGATCGCCCTGAGAGCGGCTGCAGGCATCGTGTCTGCTTTCACGGTTGTGGGTATTCTTTTCTGGATTCGGTTTGAAAGGAGAAAGAACGCATGAAAAGATGGCTCCCCATACTGCTTGTATGTCTTCTGCTTCTCGCGGGCTGCGGAGACCGCCCGGCGGAAGAGAGCGCGCAAACAGAAACCCCGCAGCAGGCGGCGGAAACAGCCGTTCCCGACGCCGAACCTACCTTGGAAAAGCTTGAGATCGTCTCCAAGCCGGTAAAAATGAACTATGATTCCGGCGATACCTTCGATCCGACCGGCCTGCGGATCGACGCGCACATGTCCGACGGAAGCGTTCTCGAGGATGTGGCATGGGAGATCGAAAACCCGATCATCGGCTCCAAAACCAGCGCGGTCAATATCAACTGCATGGGCACGCGACTGATGCTCTCCGTTACCGTAACCGTGAAGGGCAACACAGATTCGTATTCCGTCGCTCAGACGCCGGAGGTGGAGAGCAGCCCCCTGAAAGGGAAAACGATCTTCTGGCTTGGCTCCTCCGTGACAGAGGGCGCCTCCGCCGGCGGGGAGAGCATGGTGGATTTTATCGGCAAAAAATACGCGATCCACACGATCAAGGAGGCCGTAAGCGGCACAACGCTTGCGACCTATAAGGAAAACAGCTATGTGGAGCGCCTTGACGCTTACCTGGCTTCTCCGGACAGGGCGGAGGCCGTAGACGCCTTTGTCTGCCAGCTCTCGACCAACGACACCTCGCATTCCGCAGAGTTCGGACAGGTGTTCCCTGATTTTATCACGGACCCGGCTGCCTTCGACACCGCAAGCACCTTCGGTGCGATCGAATATATCATCGCAAGGGTCAGAGAGACCTGGGATTGCCCGATCTACTTTTACACGAATCCGCCAACCGGAAACCCGGCCTATGGGACCATGGTGGAGGGTCTGTATCAGATCGCCGAAAAATGGAATGTGACTGTCATTGACCTCTATTCCGACGAAGCGTTCAACGACATTACGGAGGCTGAACGCGCATTGTATATGTCCGACCCCATTCATCCCACCAAGGCGGGCTACCGCGAATGGTGGCTTCCCAAATTTGAAGAAGCCCTCGGCGCATGACCGCGGCAAACCAAACAACCGGCAGGATCTCGCCCGTAATGAGCGATCTCCTGCCGGTTTTATTTCGTTTCCAGTTATATCATTATAGCTTCAAGTAGGGGAAAAGTGTTCAGATTTCCTTCATCTAACCTTCTGCCAGCACGTCCATCATAATTTTCGCGCCGAGCATAAAGGCCAGGCAAAAGCCACACAATCCGTGAGGACGGTAACCTCCCTCTGGGCGTCCATGAAGTCCTCAAAAAGGTGCTTCTGTTCAGCGTTCAATGATTCAGTTAATTGATCACCGACCTTGACAACCTCACCCAGTGCTTTCGCATACTGGCTGTTGCGCTTGAAGCTGCGCTCATTGGGACGGATATCGCCGAGATAGAGATCTTCAAGAATCTGCATCTATACCTCCAGATATAAAAATCAGTTATTGTCACGATGCATTCTTTGCGTGAAGGTAAGCGCATCGGCGCTCTTGTCAAAGGGCAGGCCCGCTATGTCCGCGTGGACGTTTTTAACGAAAGCGGTATCACGCACGGATTTGTGATCAGACTGGAAGACGAAGATATTTTTCTTTGATTAGCTCTGCAAATAATACCTATCTGCTTTTTGGCCTCTGCCAGTATTTGTATATAATCAAAAAGGTCGAGAGTGATACTAATGTGGTCTCGTTCCCAGCCGGGTGTGGTATCACTGTCGTTAGAGACACATAATGAGTTTTTTATTCAAACGAAAGCTGGTCAGAAGTGAATATCTAAGCTGCTTATACATTTGAAAAGTAACAAACAATTTCAAAAAGATATTGACACGAGATGTTTCGCGTGATATATTTTCATTACCGAAACATCTTGTGTTTTTATTTGGAGGCCTTATGCGACGGATCGATCCATCGAAAAAGGAAATCATTGCGGAATACATCGACAAACATTTTTGCGAGCATGATGAGATCCCCAGCGTTCGCGACATCGTAGAAGGCACAGGGATTCCTCTTTCTACCGTGCATCGTTATCTCATTTCCATGCGCGAGGACGGATCGCTGGATTATTCTGGCCGGCGCACCGCGCGCACAAAAATGATGGAGGACGCAGCGCCGATCCACGCGCTGCAGGTGCTCGGAACCGTTGCCTGCGGCCCCGGTCAGGAAGAGGAACAGCGTTTCATCGAGTACATCCGCATGCCGGAATCTCTGGTAGAAAAGGGAGATTACTTCGCGCTGATCGCCAAGGGCGAGAGCATGATCGGCGCGGGCATCTTCCCCGGAGATTATGTTTTTGTGAAGCGCCAGCAGACAGCCAACGAGGGCGATCTTGTCATCGCACTCTTTGACGGAAAGAACAATCTGAAGAAGCTCGGCTTCGATCTGAAGAATAAAAAGTATATTCTTCATTCCTGTAATCCCGACACAGAAATGTATCCCGATATTATCGTAGATGAATTGCAGATCCAGGGGATCGTGAAAGGCTCGTATCATAAGCATTGATCACGGAGGAAACAGAACGAAATTGAAAAACCAAATCGCAGAAACGGAACGCCGTCGCCTTCCGTCCTTCGATTGCCCTAATCCGAGCTGCACAGCGAAGAACATCGCGTTCGCGGTCAGTCGGGAAGCAAAGAATGAATCGGAACTGATCCCACTGGAATATGTTTCAGATGATACTCCCGCGGATTTTGCAGTCGTCTGTCCTAAGTGTAAGCGTAAATTTGTTTTGTGCAGGCACAGAGAATCTCCGGTCATCCCATTTTACGATTTTCCTCTTTACGGCAGAGTTGCTACCTAACAAATAGAATACATTGGCATAGTGAGCCGTCCTCCCACCCGTGAATGTGGAAGCAAAGGGCAGGTATCAAGTCCAAAAATGAATCACGCAGCAAGAGAAACTGCGCGTGATCTTTGGCTTGATGCCTGCCTTCTTTTTTATCAATTATTGCGTCTGCCTGACTTTCTTCGACAGCATTTTTTATCAGGAATCTGTTAGATTCGGATGAAGAAACATGAAAAAACGGAGTGCGGGGTAACGGTCAGATACTAAGAGCAAGTATCGACCCGTGGCCCAAATTTCAGCATTTGCTTCTTCGGTCCCGGTCAAAACTTGTTGGGGAGTGCCTTCCCCAAACCCAGCAGAACGAAAGAAACGATCATTTTTTCTCACATGGAGGTGTTCAAAAATGCGAGGGACATACGATACGCCCAAGCGCAGTCATGTAATCAAAACGCGCTTGGACGATGATGAATATGAATTCTTCCTGTTGAAGTGCAAGGCCTATGAGATGAATCAATCTGAAATGATCCGCGCGTCTTTGGACAAGCTCGTCATCAATCCCGTGATCAAATTCTCGCCGGTGAACAAGGAACTGCTTTCCAAAATCGACGAGCTGATCACCGAGGGAAAACGCATCGGGAACAATCTAAACCAGATCGCCCGCGCGCTCAATTCCGGTTTTCCCGATCAGTCTCTTGAATCAGAGATCCGTCGCGCGCTCGGCGATCTGGCGGAATGGAAATATGAAATCTTGAAGGAGGTGGGCAGCGCCATTGGCAACGATCAAACATTTGAGCTCGAAAAACTCGGACCTCGGGGCCGCCGAGCGTTACTTGATCTTTCAGCACGACGAG
>ONNS01000089.1 GCA_900319275.1 uncultured Eubacteriales bacterium | reverse complement strand
CGCCCATCGACTTCGCCTATGCCATCCACACCGAGGTCGGTCATCATTGCGTGGGTGCCAAGGTCAACGGGTCCATCGTCCCGCTCTCCTACGAGCTCCAGATGGGTGACCGGGTCGAGATCCTCACCCAGAAGAGCGCAACCCCTTCGCGCGGGTGGCTGGGCTACGTGAAGACGTCCTCGGCACGCAACAAGATCCGTGCGTACTTCTCCAAGATCAGCCGTGGCGACGACCTGCAAGAAGGTCGCGATCGCCTCGCGCGCGAAATGCGCAAGCACGGCATGGGCATCTCGAATGCGCAGTCGATGCGCGCCATAAAGTCGGTGGCCGAGCAGCTGGGCTACAAAGAAGCCGACGACATGCTGGTCTGCATCGGCGCCGGCGCATTGCGCATGTACAGCTATATCGGCGATGTGAGTCTGCTGTGCGGCGTGGAGGACATTGACAATACCTCCCTTGCCGAGCGGCCCAAGATGTTCGACGCGGTGGCCCGCCCCTACATGCTGGCCTACGCCGATCGCTTCTCGGCTTTGCCCTCCTGCGGCGTGGGCGGCCCCCAGGCCCAGACGGCCGAGGCCGAAAAGATCCTTGCCTGCAACCCCGACATCGTCATCTCCGAGTATCAGGATGTGGAGAAGGAGGACGCCCTGCAGGAGCAGCTGGGCGTGCCCGTGATCACGCTGAAGTCCGGCGCCGGCGGCGTGTTCGATGACAATTTCTTCGGCACGATGCGTATGCTTGGTGTCATCTTCCAGAACGAGGAGAAGGCCGAGGCGCTTGTCAGCTTTATCGAGTCCGAGCGCGCCGAGATCGAGAAGCGCACCGCCGACATTCCCGAGGAGGAGAAGCCCTCCGTTTATATCTGCGGCCTTGGCAACTGGGGTACCACCAACCATCTGATGACCGCCCCGAACTACATCGCTTTCAAGGTCGCAAACGTCAAGAACGCTGTCACCGATCTGGAGGCCCCCGGCATCCAGGCCATTGAAGCGGAAAAGTTTGTCGCCCTTGGAGAAGACATGGATATCATCATCATGGATGCCGCGGCCGTGAAGAACATCAAGCCCCTCTTTGCCGAGGATCCCACGATGTTCGAGACCTGCAAGGCCTGGCGCAGCGGCGAAGTGTATCTCGAGATGGCTTACAACGCCTATTATACCAACTATGAGATCGCCCTGATCAACACCTGGTTTATCGCCAAGACCGTCTATCCCGAGCAGTTTGCCGATATCGACCTGACTGCCAAGATCAATGAGGTCACCCAGGTATTCTTTGGGCTGGATCTGGCCGAGCAGATCGCGGCGGCTCCCGCCAGCTTCGGCGGCTATCAGCAGATCGACACCGCGACCTTCTTCAACTGAGCGATGATCGAGACAAAAGAAGTCATCGAATTCTTTGACCGTCTGGCGCCCGACTGGGATGCGGAAATGATCCGGAGCGATGCGATCATCCATACGATCCTGGATAACGCCGCAGTGAGCGAGGGCAAGGACGTCCTGGACGTGGCCTGCGGCACGGGGGTGCTGATGCCGGATTATCTGAAGCGGAAGGCCGCTTCCGTCACCGGGATCGATATTTCCCCGAAAATGGCCGAAATTGCCCGCGCCAAGTATCCGCAGCCGGAGGTCACGATCCTCTGCGGGGATGTGGAGACAGAAGACTTCGGGAAACAGTTCGACTGTATCGTGATTTATAACGCCTTTCCGCATTTCCCCGATCCCGAGCGGCTGATTGCGCGGCTGTCCGGCCTGCTCAGGCCCGGCGGTACGCTGACTGTGGCCCACGGCATGAGCCGGGAGATGATCGACGCCCACCACCACGGCGCAGCCAGCCACGTCTCCAACGGCTTGATGAGCGCGGACGAGCTGGCCGCGATTTTCGGCCGGTATCTGACCGTGACGACCGTGCTGTCGGACGACCGGATGTACCAGATCGTCGGCAAAAACCAATAAGACAATAAGAAAAGATTCCCCTCCTTCCGTATCGGCAGGCGAGGGATCTTTTTTTCATGCCAGGGCAGGAAGACGTTTTTGTTGTGATCGCCGCGGGAATATGATACAATCATTCACACGGAATCGCTTTGCCGCTCAGATGCGGCAGTAGGCAATACAGAACGAAAGATCTGACACGATGGACATCATAGACAACAAAAAGTTTTATAAAAAGCTGCGGGAGCTGTCCCTGCCGATCGCCTTTCAAAGCCTGATGCTGGCGCTGGTCGCGGCCTGTGACGCCCTGATGCTCGGCCGTGTGGCACAGGAAGAGATGACCGCGGTGTCGCTCGCATCCCAAATACAGTTTGTGCAGAACATGTTCCTGATGGCCATTACGGCGGCCGGCTCGATCCTCGGCGCGCAGTACTGGGGGAAGCGTGATACTCCCACACTGCAAAAGCTGTTTAATCTGATGCTGCGCTGGAGCGGACTTCTGAGTCTCGTCTTCTTTGCCGCCTGCGAGCTGTTCCCCAGGGCACTCATGCAGGTGTTTGCCGCCGACCCTTCGCTGATCGCGATCGGCAGCGCGTACCTGCGCATTGCGGGCTGGTCGTACCTGATCACCGGAATCTCCCAGAGCTATCTCGCCGTCATGAAGGTGACGGAGCACGTACAGCCCAGCGCGTGGATCAGCTCGGGCGCCGTGGTGCTGAACGTGCTGCTCAACTCGGTTTTGATCTTCGGGCTCCTGGGCGCCCCACGGATGGAAGCGCGCGGCGCCGCGCTGGCCACGACGATCTCGCGGATCGCGGAGCTGGGACTGTGCCTGGCCTTCTCGGCGCGGCGTGAATTCATCTGCCCGGCCTGGCGGAGCTTTTTCAAGGGGAACAGACAGCTGTCCCGCGATTTCCGCAAGCAGTGCCTGCCGCTGATGGGCGGCTCGCTGTTCTGGGGCGTGGGCTTTACCTCGTATACGGCGATCATGGGCCACCTCGGTGTCGATGCGGCGGCGGCCAACTCCGTATCCGCCGTGGTGCGCGATCTGATCTGCTGCGCCTGCAACGGCGTGGGCAGCGCGGCCGGGATCATGGTCGGCAACGAGCTCGGCGCCGGGAACCTTGAGCGCGGCAAAGCTACCGGCATCAAGCTGAAAAACCTGTCCTTTGTCGTCGGCTTTTTGTCCGCCGCGCTGGTGCTGGCGGTCACGCCGGCGGTGCTGAAGTTTGTGCTCCTCTCCGAGCAGGCGCGGAGCTATCTGCTGGGGATGATGCTGATCATGGCGGTGTACATGATCGGCCGCTGCGTCAACACGATCACGATCAACGGCGTGCTGGATGGCGGCGGGGACGCTATTTTTGATATGTACAGTCTGGCTGTGTGCATGTGGGGGATCGCGATCCCGCTGGCGCTGCTCGGCGCCTTTGTGTTTCACTGGCCGGTGCTGTGGGTCTATGCCTGCACCTGTCTTGACGAGGTGGGGAAGATCCCCTGGGTCATGCTGCGCGTCCGGAAATACAAGTGGGTGCAGAACCTGACCCGGGATCTGACATAAACGGGAAAACACGGATAGATTGTTGATGACATAAAAAAGCAATGAGAGGGGTAATTCGCATGACTACAGAAGAAAGAGCGGAAAAAGCGGCGTCTCTGCGGCAGGCGCACACGCATAACTGCTGCCAGGCCGTGGCGGCAGTGCTGACGGAAGAGCTGCCGATCGCAGCGGAGACGGTATTTGAGCTGGCGGCGGGCTTTGCCGGCGGCATGGGCAATATGGAGGGCACCTGCGGTGCCATGGTCGGCGCGGCCACGGCGGTCGGTCTGCAGATGCAGGGCAGCCGCGGCGCGGTCGTCAAGACAAGGGCGATCCAGGAGGACTTCACGCGCCGCTGCGGCGCGCTCTTGTGCAAGGATCTCAAGGGCGTAGGCACCGGGAAGGTGCTCTGCCCCTGCGAGGACTGCGTGCGAAACGCTGTGCGCGCCTATGACGCCGTGATGGGCGAGGGAGGAAACAAGCAATGAGCGAGACGAACAACGCGGCAATCGAAGCGGCTGCCGCCGACAACAAAGGCGAGGTGCGGGAGGATCGGCTGGAGGTCTATGTCCGCTATCAGAAAAACGCGGTCGCCTCTGCACAGCTGCGGCGCGAGATCCTTGTCGGCGCCAAGGGCGACGCGGATTACAAGACGCTGTTCCTGCAGGCGGTGAAGGCCCTGTCGCTCGTGACCGACAACGAACTCTTTTATAACCAGATCGCCGCTGCAGTTGAGCAGCGCGGCGACTAACCTCTTTGTGCGCGCTCGGCTGTTGTGATTATGACCAAAAAGTTGCCCGGCGCCTTTTCGTGCAGGAATCACAGAATCCGGGCACGAAGAACGCAGCGCAGGCAGCAGATTGGTCATTAAAACTCAAACTGTTCAAATTATTAAAGTATATTTTTCCAGTCCTGTTTATCCGACAAAAAGCAGGCGGAAACAGAAGGACACAAACGCCGGAAACGCTTGATTTTTTCTTGTTTTTTCACTATTGACAGGACTGTGACAATCGGGTAATATGGGCTCGGCTGATAGAGAATTCAGCCTGTGAATGTGAATGAATAAAAACCGGCATTTGGAATGAAACGCAAGAAAGAGAGTGAATGTATGGCAAACGAACTGGAATACCCCAGCATCCAGACGATCGAGGACCTGGAAGCGCGCATTGCCGTCATGAAGGCGGCGCAGAAGGAGTACGCAAAGTTTTCCCAGGAGCAGGTCGACGAGATCTTCCGGGCCGCGGCCATGGCTGCGAACAAGGCGAGGATCCCCCTGGCCAAGGAAGCCGTCGAAGAGACCGGCATGGGTATTGTTGAGGATAAGGTCATCAAAAATCACTATGCCGCCGAGTATATCTACAATCAGTACCGCCACACCAAGACCTGTGGTGTCATAGCCGAGGACAAGATCAACGGCACCCGGCAGATCGCCGAGCCGATTGGCCTGATCGCGGCCGTCATCCCGACCACGAACCCGACCTCGACGGCCATCTTCAAGTGCCTCGTCTGCCTGAAGACCCGCAACGCCATTCTGATCTCCCCGCACCCGCGCGCCAAGCGCAGTACGATCGATGCGGCCAAAATCGTCCTGGAGGCGGCTGTCAAGGCCGGCGCACCGAAGGACATCATCGGCTGGATCGACTTCCCGCAGCACGAGCTCAGCCACCGTCTGATGCGCGAGGCCGACTGCATCCTCGCCACCGGCGGCCCTGGCCTGGTCAATGCGGCCTATTCCTCCGGCACGCCCGCGCTCGGTGTCGGCGCCGGCAACACGCCCGTCATCATCGACTCCTCCGCCGATCTCAAGCTGACGGTCAGCTCGATCCTGCACTCCAAGACCTTTGATAACGGCATGATCTGCGCCTCCGAGCAGTCTGTCACGGTCCTGGCCGACATCTATGATGCCGTCAAGGCCGAGTTCCAGGCCAACGGCGCCTATTTCCTCAACGAAGAAGAGCGCGCCAAGGTCGGCTCCACGATCATCCGCAACGGCGCCCTGAACGCCAGGATCGTCGGCCAGAGCGCCCATACGATCGCGCAGATGTCCGGCGTCGAGGTCCCCGAGAAGACCAAGGTGCTGATCGCCGAGGTCGAGACCACCGATTTCTCCGAGCCCTTCGCCCACGAAAAGCTCTCGCCGGTCCTCGCCATGTACAAGGCCGAGACCTTTGACGAGGCGCTCGACAAGGCCGAGGCGCTCGTCATGGCCGGCGGCCCGGGCCACACAAGCTCGCTGTTCATCAATGTCGACGCCGAGCCCGAGAAGGTCGCCAGGCACGCCGATCGCATGAAAACCTGCCGTATTGTCATCAATATGCCTTCCTCGCAGGGCGGCATCGGCGATATCTACAACTTCAAGCTGGCCCCGTCGCTGACGCTCGGCTGCGGCAGCTGGGGCGGCAACTCCATCTCCCACAACGTGGGCGTCATGGATCTGCTCAATATTAAAACCGTTGCGGAGAGGAGAGAGAATATGCTTTGGTTCCGCACGCCCGAAAAGATCTACTTCAAGAGGGGCTGCATGGGTGTGGCTCTCGACGAGCTGGGCACCGTCATGCAGAAAAAGCGCGCCTTTATCGTCACCGGCGGCTTCCTGTATAAGAGCGGCGCCGTCCGCCCGATCGAGGAGAAGCTGGACGAGCTGGGCATCGCCCACACGGTGTTCTCCAACGTCCCGCCCGATCCCACGCTGCAGTGCGCCGAAGAGGGCGTCAAGCTGATGCGCAAGTTCGAGCCCGACGTCATCATCGCCCTCGGCGGCGGCTCGCCGATGGACGCGGCCAAGATCATGTGGGTCATGTACGAGAACCCCGACGCGCCCTTTGACGATATGGCCATGGACTTCATGGACATCCGCAAGAGGATCTACACCTTCCCGAAGATGGGCAAGAAGGCCTACATGGTCGCGATCCCGACCTCCTCGGGCACCGGCTCCGAGGTCACCCCGTTCGCCATCATCACCGACGGGCGCACCGGGACCAAGTGGCCCCTGGCCGACTACGAGCTGATGCCGAACATGGCGATCGTCGATGCGAACAACATGCTGACCCAGCCCAAGGGCCTGACCTGCGCCTCCGGTATCGACGCGATGACCCACGCGCTCGAGGCTTATGTCTCTGTCATGGCCTCGGATATGACCGACGGCGTTGCGCTGCAGGCCACGAAGCTGATTTTCGATTATCTGCCGCGCGCCTACAAGAATCTCGAGAAGGACCCCGTGGCGAGAGAGCACATGGCCATGGCCTCCACGCTGGCCGGCGAGGCCTTTGCCAACGCCTTCCTCGGTGTGAACCACTCGATGGCCCACAAGCTCGGCGCTTATCACCACATCCCGCACGGCATCGCCAACGCCCTGATCCTCAGCTATGTCATGCGCTACAACGCCAACGACAACCCGACCAAGATGGGCACCTTCCCGCAGTATGACCACCCGCACACCCGTGCGCGCTACTGCGAGGTCGCCCGCTACAACGGCATCACCGGCGCTGACGACAACGAGGTCTTCGACAAGTTCATCGACAAGATCGAACAGCTCAAGGCTGAGATCGAGATCCCCAAGTCCATCCGCGATTTCGGTGTCAAGGAAGAGGACTTCCTCGCCACGCTCGACGAGATGACCGAGAACGCCTTCAACGACCAGTGCACGGGCGCCAACCCGCGCTATCCGCTGATGAGCGAGATCAAGCAGCTCTACCTGCTGGCCTACTACGGCGAGGATATCAAGAAGGCGGACCTAATCTGATCGGCCTTTGCGCTTCACAGCTTGCCCCGTATAGCGCGAATCCCCGCGCTCTCCGGGTGAAACCATTGAATAGATACACGAGAGGAGTCTGACCATGTCGGATAAAGTGATTCTGAAACAAACCGCGACCAAGCTTGTCTATCGCGAAGGCGACCGCGTCGTCAAAAGCTTTGTTCCCTCGCACCCGAAGTCTGACGTCTTCAACGAGGCGTTTATCCAGGTCTGCGTAGAAGAGAGCGGTGTTCCCGTGCCCCATGTCACGCGCGTCTTCCAGAACGAGGAAGGCGGCTGGGCGCTCGAAATGGAAAATGTCGAAGGCAAGACCATGCGCCAGCTGATGGAGGAGAACCCGGACAAGATCGACGAATACCTCGAGCGCTTTGTCGAGATCCAGCTGGAGGTCGGCTCGCACCGGGCCCGCCGCCTGCGCAATACCAAGATCAAGATGTCCGATGCCGTGAAGTCCCTGACCGACATCGATGCCAGCACCCGCTACGAGCTGCAGACCCGCATCGGCGGCATGGCAAACCACACCAAGCTCTGCCACGGCAACTTTGTGCCCTCGAACGTCGTCATCCGAGAGGATGGCAGCTACTGCATTCTCGACTGGGCCCACGCTACCTCGGGCAACGCCGGCGGAGACGCCGCGGCGACCTATCTGATGTTCTCGATCGAGAAGCCGGAGTTGGCCGACAAATATCTGCACATCTACGCCAAAAAGGCCGATATGGCCATTCAGTACATCCAGCGCTGGATGCCTGTCGTCGCGGCCTACCAGATGACCAAGCACAACCCCGGCGAGCGCGAGATCCTCGAGGACTGGATCAGCGTCGCGGAATATCAATAATACTTATCGAGCGGCCGCTCTCAAGCTGTCGACAAAGTGTCGACAGCTTGAAAGCAAAATGGGAACTTTCCGAAAAAGTTCCCATTTTGCATAGATTGAACGTGAAGAGGGGATTACC
>ONNS01000088.1 GCA_900319275.1 uncultured Eubacteriales bacterium | reverse complement strand
AGCCTATTCTAACAGATTTTATACAGCTGCGTTAGAGGCACCGGTTTCATGCCTTTTTGTGCCTTGAAGCGCAGCGGAAAGGTATGGTCATAACAATGGGAAAATACTTTGGAACAGACGGCTTTCGCGGCGAAGCAAATAAAGAGCTGACGGCGGCAAAGGCCTTTCAGGTCGGCCGCTATCTCGGCTGGTATTACGGGCAGAACCATGAGGACGGCCGCGCCCGCGTCATCATCGGCAAGGACACGCGCCGCAGCTCCTATACGCTGGAGTATGCCCTGTCCGCGGGCCTGACCTCGTCGGGTGCCGACGCCTATCTGCTGCACGTCACCACAACGCCGTCCGTCAGCTACTGCTGCCGCACCGACGGCTTTGACTGCGGCATCATGATTTCTGCCAGCCATAACCCGTTCTACGACAACGGCATCAAGATCATGCGCGCCAACGGCCAGAAGATCGAAGCCGAGATCGAAGAGAAGATCGAGGCCTACATCGATGGCAGACTGCCGGAGATCCCCCTGGCCGAGCGGGAGCACATGGGCAACGTGATCGACTATGCCGCCGGGCGCAACCGCTACATCGGCTATCTGATGACGGTGCCGACCCGCGGATTCAACGGCAAGCGCGTGGCGCTCGACTGCGCCAACGGCGCCAGCTGGAACATCGCCCGCGCCGTGTACGAGGCGCTCGGTGCGAAGGTCTATGTCATCAATAACGAGCCGGACGGCTTGAACATCAACGAAAAGTGCGGCTCGACCCACATCGAGGGCCTGCAGAAGTTTGTTGTGGAGCGCGCTCTCGACGTCGGCTTTGCCTACGACGGCGACGCCGACCGCTGCCTCGCTGTGGATGAAAAGGGCAACGTGGTCAACGGCGACCACATCATGTATCTCTGCGGCAAGTGGCTGTGGGAGCAGGGCCAGCTGGACGGCAACACGGTCGTCACGACGGTCATGTCCAACATGGGCCTGTACAAGGCGCTCGACGCGCTGAAGATCCACACCGAGAAGACCGCGGTGGGCGACAAATATGTTGCGGAAAACATGATGGCCAACGGCTATATCCTCGGCGGTGAGCAGTCCGGACACATCATCTTCGGCAAGTACGCCACGACCGGCGACGGCATTCTGACCTCGCTGATGGTCATGATGGCAATGCTCGAAAAGAAGATGCCGCTCTCGATGCTGGCCGGCGAGATGTCGATGTATCCCCAGGTGCTGAAAAACGTCGTCGTCACCGACAAGGACGAGACCATGAACGACCCGACCGTCCAGGCAGCTGTCAAGGCCGCCGAGGCCGAGCTTGGCGACAGCGGCCGCGTGCTGCTGCGCAAGAGCGGCACCGAGCCGGTGCTGCGCGTCATGTCCGAGGCGCTCGAGCACGAGGCCTGCGAGAAGGCTGTCGATGACATCATCGAGAGCATGCGTGCGGCCGGTAAGCTCGTCAGAGTAAAATAAGGAATTATGGATTGCGGCCCCTCGGATTCCTCCGGGGGGCCGCTTTTCCATCTGTTAACGCAGGCTGCGGTAATCGGGGCTGTCGTCGACGACGTCGGGCGGGAAGAATTCGCTGACCGGAAAGTCGATCCGGCCGAAGAGCGCGCAGGGATCGTCGTCGTGCGTCCCCGGGCAGCTCTTCTCGGGCAGGCTGTAATCGTAGGCCGGGATCGAGAGCTGGCTGTCTCGCATCAGACGCACGATGCTGAACTGGCCGACAGTCGTGTACCAGCGGCGTACGCTGTCGCTGAGCACCAGCGGTTCATCGAAAGCGGCGGCGATGTAGGCGGGAATCGTGCGGTTTTCGCTCTCCCCTGGCTGTGCGCTGTCGGCGTCCGCCAGACGCATCGAGAGGGCGATCGGGTCCACGGCGTTTACAACGGCGGTCGGCAGCTCGTCGGCGGTGATCGCGGGCGCGGTGTCCCCCGAGTAGAACGACTTGACGCTCCCGAGCGAGCCGAAGAGGATCACACGCTTGTCAAAGATGGCAAGTCCCGTGACGCTCTGTGCCGCGGGGAAGGTCTCGCCGGTCAGCCGGTAGAAATACGTGCAGTCCACGGTGTAGTGGCCGCGGTTGAAGCTGATCGGCGCCACCTTTACGTCCACGTACAGCAGCTCCGCCCCGCGGGGCCGGACACTGAGCGCGTTTTCGATGTGTTGCTGGGACGAGGCCGTGGGGTAAATGCGCAGGTCATCCACACAGTCCTTGTCGCGGCAGCTGTCGTAGATCTTCGGAACATCGACGTTGACCATATCGGTGACGGCGCGCGTCTGCTCGAGCGCGGCCGGTGCGGCATTGTCAGGCATGGCATACCCTCCTTGGATGGTTATTTCAGTACAGTCTATGCGCGTCTCGCGCCGCTGTGTGAATTTGTTCTTGAATTTTACGCGGCGAGCGTGTAAGATGTAACAATCAATGACTAATCAATTGCTAGACCAATGTTTCGCAATTGACTTAATAAATGACGTGAGGGAGGAGAGCATGATGGACCATTTCGGATTTATCCACGACGAGCTTGAAATCAAGATCCTGATCCTCTTTGTACTGCGCCGTCTGCCCGGTGCTGTCGACGGCGAGACGCTGCGCCAGCTCTGCATGATCGACAGCGGCGTCGGTTATTTCGACTATGCCGACTGTCTCAGCGAACTGGTGGAAAACGGCAACGTCCGTGAGATCGAGGATGAGGGCTATGTCATCACCGACAAGGGCGCGCGCAACGCCGAAACAGTCGAGTCGAGCCTGCCCTATTCCGTCCGCTCCAAGACGCAAAAGCTGCTCGCTCCGGTGCAGGAGCAGATCCGCCGCGCCGCACTGATCACCGCCCAACACGAGACGGACGAGAACGGCTGCAAGGTCACGCTCGCCATGAGCGACGGGGTGGGGGAGATCATCCGGCTTGAGCTCCTCTGCGCCGACGAACAGCAGGCCAAAACCGTCAAGAAACACTTCCGCCGCGATGCGGAGGGCTATTATCAGAAAATCATGGAGCTGCTGTCCCAGGATCCAAAGGAGGCGTCAAAATGAAAACTCATCTGCCGCAGGGCTACCGGCCGCTGCTTTCCATGTACGATACACAAAAGGCTATCAGCCTGCTCAAACGCCTGTTTGAGGACAGGCTGGGCGCGCTTTTGAATCTCTACCGCGTGTCCGCGCCGCTGTTCGTGGCGCAGGATTCCGGTCTCAACGACAATCTCAGCGGCGTCGAGCGCCCCGTCAGCTTCGACATCCTGCGCTCCGACACCAAGGCCGAGGTTGTGCAGTCGCTCGCCAAGTGGAAGCGCCTCGCGCTCAAGCGCTACGGTTTCTACCCCGGCAAGGGGCTCTATACCGATATGAACGCCATCCGCCGCGACGAGAGCGAGCTCGATAACCTCCACTCGGTCTACGTCGACCAGTGGGACTGGGAGAAGATCATCCTGCCAGAGGACCGCAAGCTTGACTATCTCAAGCTGACGGTCATGGATATCGTGCGCGCCGTCTGCGACACACAGGACACGATCGAGGCTATTTACCCCCAGCTCGGCAGCCTCGGCAAGCTCTGCCGCGAGGTCACCTTCGTCACGGCCCAGGAGCTCGAGGACCGCTATCCGGAACTGACGCCGAAGGAGCGCGAAAACCGCTTCGTCAAGGAGCACAAGACCGTCTTCATCATCGGCATCGGCGGCGCGCTGCGCTCGGGCCAGCCGCACGACGGCCGCGCCCCCGACTATGACGACGTCCATGGGCATCCGCGTCGACCCGGCCGCGCTCGACCGCCAGCTGCACATTGCCGGCTGTGACAGCCGCCGCGAGCTGCCCTACCACAAGATGCTCTTAAACGGCGAACTGCCTCTGACGATCGGCGGCGGCATCGGCCAGAGCCGTCTGAGCATGCTGCTGCTCGGCAAGGCCCACATCGGCGAGGTGCAGGCCTCGATCTGGGACGACGAGACTGTCTCCATCTGCGAGCAAAACGGCGTCGTGCTGTTGTAAGAGCATTGATTGGATTTGCACCTTGACGAAAGGCGCAAAAAATGGTATATAATATAAGACAAACTATTCGGAGGTACTTTTCATGAAACATATCGTCACTCTGAAGACCCGTAACCTGTGCGAGAGCGCTGCCAACGGCGGCTGCGGCGAATGCCAGACCTCTTGCCAGTCCGCCTGCAAGACCAGCTGCGGCATCGCCAACCAGCGCTGCGAGAAGGCTGAGAAGAAGCAGAGCAAGTAATTATCACTCGCATCGAAAATGCCGCCGAACGGGCGGCATTTTTCGTATGGGGAATAAGGAGAAAGAATGATCCACCGCTATCAATTAAACGGCTTCAACATCGTGCTGGACGTGTGCTCCGGCTCGATCCACGCGGTCGACGAGCTCGCCTATGACATGATCGGCCTGTTCGAGGACCACAGCCGCGAG
This sequence comes from uncultured Eubacteriales bacterium, assembly GCA_900319275.1. GTDB lineage: Bacteria > Bacillota > Clostridia > Oscillospirales > Oscillospiraceae > Limivicinus. The sequence goes on along the minus strand of ONNS01000088.1, from coordinate 7,695 downwards.
GAGATCCGCGCGGCGATGCTCGAGAAATACGCCGCGGTGAGCGAAGTGACGGCCGAGGAGATCGACCGCTGCTATGAGGATATTGAAGAGCTCCGCGACGCCGGAGCGCTTTTCACGCCAGACACCTTTCAGCCGATGGCCGGCACCTTCAAGGAGCGCAGCGCCAACGTCGTCAAGGCGCTGTGCCTGCATGTGGCGCACACCTGCAATCTCAACTGCTCGTATTGCTTTGCCAGCCAGGGCAAGTACCACGGCGAGCGGGCCCTGATGAGCTTTGAGGTCGGCAAACAGGCGCTCGATTTCCTGGTCGCCAACTCTGGACACCGCCGCAATCTCGAGGTCGACTTCTTCGGCGGCGAGCCGCTGATGAACTGGCAGGTCGTCAAGGACCTTGTGGCCTATGCCCGCAGCATTGAAAAGGCCGCCGGGAAGAATTTCCGCTTCACGCTGACAACGAACGGCATGCTGATCGACGACGACGTGATCGACTTTGCCAACCGCGAGATGCACAACGTCGTCCTCTCGCTCGACGGGCGCCGTGAGATCCACGACCGCTTCCGTGTGGACTACGCCGGGCGCGGCAGCTGGGAGCGCATCGTGCCGAAGTTCCAGCAGCTTGTCGAAGCGCGCGGCGGTAAAGACTACTATATGCGCGGCACTTTCACACATCAGAACCCCGACTTCTTAAAGGACATTCAGACCATGCTCGACCTCGGCTTTACCGAGCTGAGCATGGAGCCCGTGGTCTGTGCCCCGGACGATCCGATGGCGCTGACCGACGCGGATCTGCCGATCGTCATGCGGCAGTACGAGGAGCTGGCCAGGCTCATGCTGCAGCGCGAGCGGGAGGGGCGACCTTTTACTTTCTATCACTACATGATCGACCTCACGGGCGGCCCCTGCATCTATAAGCGCATCTCGGGCTGCGGCTCGGGCACCGAGTATATGGCCGTGACGCCCTGGGGCGATCTCTACCCCTGCCACCAGTTTGTCGGCGAGGAGAAGTTCCGCCTCGGCGACGTGTGGCACGGCGTGACGAATCCGGCGGCGCAGGCGGAGTTTGCCAACAACAACCTATACGCCAAGGACGAGTGCCGGGACTGCTGGGCCAGGCTCTACTGCTCCGGCGGCTGCGCGGCCAACGCCTACCACGCCACGGGCTCGGTCATGGGCATCTACGAAAAGGGCTGCGAGCTGTTCCGCAAGCGCATGGAGTGCGCGATCATGCTCGGCGTGGCCCGCTCGATGGAGGATGAGGACGAGGCATGACGACGCCGATCGTCGATTTCGTGCGCCGCTATCGCGACAGCGGCGCGCGGCGGCTGCACATGCCGGGACATAAGGGCCGGGCGATCCTCGGGCCGGAGGCGCTCGACATCACCGAGATCGCCGGGTCCGACGTCCTCTACGCGCCCTGCGGCATCATCCGCGAGAGCGAAGAAAACGCCGCGCGCCTCTTTGGCGCGCGGCGCACGGTCTACTCCTGCGAGGGCTCGTCGCTTTGTATCCGCGCCATGCTGTTCCTCGCCGCCCAGACGGCGAGGGCGCAGGGGCGCGCGCCCGTCATTGCGGCCGGGCGCAACGCGCACAAGGTGTTCGTGCTCGCCGCGGGATTGCTGGAGCTTGAGATCCGCTGGCTGTGGGGATCGGACAGCGTACTGAGCTGTCCGGTCACGGCCGGGGACGTCGAGGCCTGTCTCCGCTCCGGCGAGGTGACGGCGGTCTATCTGACAAGTCCGGACTATCTGGGCAACACCGTGGATCTCGCGGCCGTCGCGGACGTGTGCCATCGCTATGGGGCGCTGCTGCTGGTGGACAACGCCCACGGGGCCTATCTCCGCTTTCTCGCGCCGTCCCGCCATCCGCTGGACCTCGGCGCTGATCTCTGCTGCGATTCGGCGCACAAGACCCTCCCGGTGCTGACCGGCGGCGCCTATCTGCATCTTTCGCAGACTGCACCGGCCTGGCTCGCCGACAGGATGGACGCGGCCATGGAGCTCTTTGCCAGTACCAGCCCCTCCTGGCTGATTCTGCAGTCGCTGGACACGGCCAACGCGCTGCTCGCGGGGGACTATCCGGCACGCATCCGGCAGACGGCGGCGCGGCTTGATAAGCTGAAAGCCCGCCTGCCCTGGGATACGGCGGGGGACGAGCCGCTGAAGCTGTGCATCCGCCCCAAAGGGCGCGGCTATACCGGCACGGCGCTCGCGGCGCGGCTCGAACAGCAGAACATTTTCTGCGAGTTTGCCGATCCCGATTATCTTGTGCTGATGGTCACGCCCGAGACGGCGGAGGACGATCTCGCCGCCGTGGAGTGCGCCTTGAACAACGTCCCGGAGAGACCGCCGATCGGCGAAGTGCCGCCGAGGCTCAAGCGTCCGGAGCCGGTGCTGCGCGCGCACGAGGCGCTCTTTTCCGCGTGTGAAACGCTGCCCGTCGGGCGCTGTCTCGGCCGGATTCTCGCCGCGCCTACCGTCAGCTGCCCGCCCGCCGTGCCGATCATCGTCTGCGGCGAGCGCATCGACGAGACAGCCCTTGCGCTCTTTGACTATTACGGGATCGAGCGCTGTGCGGTCGTAAAAGAATAAGTGTGTGTTGCAAAATGCGAGTAAACGCGCAGAGCCCGGTCAACGCCGCAGGGGAGAGGGCGCGCGGGTATGGCCACCACCCGGCGGTACATGGCATTATAGCGGAAGAAAGGTTCGCTGAATTCGCAATTTTTACGAATTCAGCGAACCTTTTTCTTCGCACGCGGGGAGCTTCATTTCACCTCCGGCGGGAAAGCGTCTTTTACGGCCTGCTTTCTCGCATACATGGCCCTGTCAGCCTCTTCAAAGACACTCAGAAAAGAAATATGATGCTCTTTGTTATACTCGACCATACCGGCTGCAACGGTTTCTCCGATTCTGATCTTTGAGCGATCTGCCGGAAGAGCGTTGATCTGCTCCATCAGCTTTGCCCGTTGACGATAATCCTCCCCGGACAGAATGACAACGAACTCGTCGCCTCCGATTCGGAATACCGGGCTGTGACTGAAAATCCTGCAAATCTTCAGGCAGGCATTCCTGATACATACATCCCCTTCTTTATGCCCGTACAGATCGTTGACTGCTTTCAGGTTGTTGATATCGCAAACCACGACGGCGAAGGCGTCCTGCGTCCCCTGCTGGATGCTCTCATTTATTGTCTCTTCCCATTGCACATAGGCATGTTTGTTTTTGACACCCGTCAGAGAGTCGATGGTTGCCATTTTTCTGGCGGCCGAGAGATTTCGCGCGTATTCCTGTTCCTGGCGTATCTGTGCGTCTTCATTCAGCAGGCCGATAATCAGTGTGGTTTTTCCTTCCTCTTCGACCTTTGCCGCTTTCAGTCTCACATAGGTTGGAAGATCACCGCTCATAAGGCGGTAATCCAGCACAAAAATCCCGTCCCGGTTGATTGCTGCAAGGACATTCTCTTTTGTAAACTGTGAATGGAACATGGCCTGGTCTTCGGGATGGATCGTCCGCAGACTGTTCTTATAGGAGGTGTTGAAGAAATCCGAGCCCTGCTTGGAAATCCCGAGATCGTCATATTCCCTGGAGGCGCTGAACTCTGTGTACTGATCGCTTGCAAGGTCAACATAGTAAAGTACAATCAGGTTGCCGTTGAGTGCAGTGAGACGCCGGTATGATTTTTCCTCTTCGGCCGCACGCGCAGCAGCCATCCGGTCCTTCACCTGCGTGTCCACATTAGTGACACCGATGATAATATGCTGGTCGTCCCGTTTAATCCTCATCATGACATGGACAGGCTCCCCGTCGATCAGCAAACGGTATTGATAGATAACAAATCCGTGCTTTTCGATCTCTTTCAGCAGGTTTTCCTTGCTTATTCCTTCAATAAACTGCTTCTGATCCTGCGGATAGACAAAGGTAAGGGCATTTCTTCTCGATTCGGTAAAGAAATCACGCCCGCGCGTCACATGCAGGTGCTGTCCCTTTTCTGTTCTCGAGCCGTACTCAATATACTCGTCTGTTTTCAGATCGACATAAAACAGATTGAAATAGTCTTCCGACAGCGCGTTGACAACACTTTCATAGACAGCGCTTGTGCTCAGCGCTTCCTGATAAGCGGCTCTGGTCTGTTCATTTTCTTTTCTGATTCTGACGACCTCTGTGACATCCATGCACATGCCGAGAAGGCACAGCCGGCCTGTTTCATCGATGAACTTCAGTTTTGTTGTCTGAAACTGTTTCTGATTTCCAGCTGCGTCGGGGACGTCTTCAAAAAAGACGTATGGCTCATCCATGGAAAGCGCCTTCCTGTCATAGGCCGCGAAATGCTCAGCCGTTACGGGGTCAAAGATTTCGCCGTCCGCAAGCCCCACAACACCGGACGGGTTCTCTTTATGCGCAAATTCGGCAAAGGCCTGGTTACAGGCAAGGTACACACCCGTCTGCGCATCCTTATAGAAGCTCATGGCAGGCATGTGATTGAGAAGGGAGCTCAGTGACGCTTTCTGATGATTCAACTGTACAGTCAGCTCATCAACAGCTTTGAATTCGCGGATCTCCGCTCTTTTCAGTGCACAGACAAACAGCATATCCGCAACAATGCCGATCACGGAGACGATGACCTTCTGCATGTTCTGCGGTGTGAACTGCGTAAAGCTGTGATCCGTGGAAAAAAAGAACAACGTATAGCCGAACATGATCGCCGCTGCGACGATCCCGCCGCCATATCCGAACAGCGCGGAACAGAGGACAAGACCCGCAATCAAAATCATATTCGGATTGGGCGTATTGCAATAATACACAAACAGGATCAGTGCAGACATAATGACGGTCGTTATGACCATCTTCTTAGGCAGACTGACCTGCAGCTGCATGAGCGTGTTTTTTCTCGGCTTTTCTGTCATTTTGTGTCACCTGACCTTCTTGTTTCGTGGCTGCACCGCAGTTCGGCAGGATCTCATCTGAAAGGATGAGGAAAATTCAGATCATGTTATAGTAAACGCAAATGCTATTTGCGTTTACTATATTGGATTAAAAGCCGTTTTTCTCGCCCCTGGCGGGGCAACCGAAAAACATGGCAATATAGTAAACTCATTTTTCAAATTCGTTTACTATGAAAGCTGACGCTTCCATAGTATTTTGAAAGGCGCGTTTTTCTCGCCCCTGCGGGGCAACCGAAAAACATGCGCATAAATCCCCCTGCGCCATACGCTTTCATGTATCGTGACGCACAAATAATGCGCATGGGGATTTACTATAATTATGATGGATTCGAATTACAAAACCCATTATAACGACTATTCTGTTATTAAAAATCATTATAGCATAGATCCTCAAATATTTCCATCCCCAAAATGCAAAAAGCGCCACCCGAACGGGCGCAATACAAGAAAAAATGCTGAACAAATCGCATTGCGATTTGTTCAGCATGTGTTCGATCGGGTATTCTGACGGTTTATTTCTTCTTGTTTTTCAGAATCCGGATCTCGCGCTTGGCCGCGTAGGGGAGAATGGCCTTGAGCTTATCCTCGGCGCGGTACATCGTGGAGCACTCGGGCCGGTCGCGCTCGAGGTGGATGGCGTCGAACTCGCACTTCGTCGTGCACAGGCCGCAGCCGATGCACTGGTTCTCGTCGATCTCGGTGGCGCCGCAGCCCAGGCAGCGGGCGGCTTCGGCTTTCACCTGCTCCTCGGTGAAGGGCAGGCGGTCCTTCTTAAAGCTCTTCGCTTTGGCCTCGTCGTAGTGCGGCGCCTGGCGCTTGGCGGTGTCATAGCCGGGCTGCAGCACGATGTTCTCTTTGTCCAGCTCCTTGAACTGCCGCAGGTTGCGCCAGATCAGCTGGTCCTGGCCGGGCTGCACATAGCGGTGGATCGAGGTAGCGCCCTCGCGGCCCTGGGCGATCGCGTCGATGGCGAACTTCGGCCCGGTCAGCACGTCGCCGCCGGTGAAGATGTCCTTCTGCGCGGTCTGATAGGTGATGGCGTCAGCCTTCGGGAGCCCCTTCTCGGTCTTCTCCATCGCGCCGAGATCCAGCGCGCCCCAGTCGATGCGCTGGCCGATCGCGCCGATAACGGAATCGACCTCGATGGTCTCAAACCTGCCGGTGCCGATGGGCTTGCGGCGGCCTTTTTCGTCCGGCTCGCCGAGCTCCATGACCTCAACCTTGAGCCCACAGACCTTGCCGTCCTTGCCGAGCACCTCCACGGGGTTCGAGAGGAAGCGGAACTTCACGCCCTCGCGCAGGGCTTCCTCGTATTCCTCGCGGTCGGCGGGCATCTCAGACTCGCTGCGGCGGTAAACGACCGTCGTCTCGGCACCGAGACGCAGGGCCGTGCGGCAGACGTCCATTGCGACGTTGCCCGCGCCGATGACCGCGCACTTTTTGCCGATCAGCGGCTTGTTGCCGAGATTGACCTCGCGCAGGAAGTCAACGCCGCCGAACACACCCTCGAGTTCCTCGCCGGGGATCGCGATCGGGCTGGACTTCTGGGCGCCGATGGCCAGATAGAAGGCCTTGAAGCCCTCCTCGCGCAGCTGCTGGATGGTCTTGTCCTTGCCGATCTCTACGCCGCACTCAAAGTGGACACCCATCTGGCGCAGCACGTCGATCTCGGCGTTCAGCACGTCCTTCTCGAGACGGAAGCTCGGGATGCCCATAGTCAGCATGCCGCCGGGAGCGGGATTCCGGTCAAACACGGTCACGTTCTCATAGCCCATACTCGCCAGATAGTAGGCGCAGCTCAGACCCGCGGGGCCGGCGCCGATGATGGCGATCTTTTCGGGGTATTTGCTGAAATCGGGCTTGAAGTTCTTCAGCGGCGGGATGTAGCGGTTCTCGGCCCTCAGCTCAAGCTCGGCCACAAAGCGCTTGATCTCGTCGATGGCGACGGCCTGGTCGACCGTGCCGCGCGTGCAGGCCTCCTCGCAGCGGCGGTTGCAGATGCTGCCGCAGACGGCGGGAAGCGGGTTATCCTGCTTGATGAGCTTCAGCGCGTCGAGATACCGGCCCTGGGCGGCCATCTTGATATAGCCCTGGATCGCGATGTGCGCCGGGCAGGCGGTCTTGCAGGGGGCCGTACCGCTGTCGTAGCAGTTCTCCTGGTTGTGGATCTTGTAATCCGGGTCCCAGTGATCCGGACCCCAGGCGGTGTCGTCGGGCAGCTCGTGCTTCGGGTAGGTCATGGGGCCGTTCTTCGTGCACAGCTTCTGCCCCAGCTTGGCCGCGCCGGCCGGGCATACCTCGACGCACTTGCCGCAGGCCACGCACTTTTCTTTTTCCACATGGGCCACATAGGCGCTGCGGGACATGTTGGGCGTGTTGAACAGCTGGCTCGTGCGCAGGGCGTAGCAGACGCCGGGCGCGCAGTTGCACATGCCGAACACCTTGTTCTCACCGTCGATGTTCGTCACCTGGTGCACATAGCCCAGATCCTCGGCGCGCTGGAAGATCGCAAGCGCCTCTTCCTTCGTGATGCGGCGGCCCTTGCCGGTCTCGTACAGGTAATCGGAAAACTCGCCGACGGCAACGCACCAGTCGGCCTTGATATCGCCCGAGCCGCGGCCCTGGATCGTCTCAGACCGGCGGCAGGAGCATACGCCCACGCCGATGTGGCCGTCATACTTGTCGAGCCAGTGGGAGATGTGCTCGATGCTCAGCGACTGCGTGTGGGCCGGGATGGCCTTTTCGACCGGGATGAC
>ONNS01000079.1 GCA_900319275.1 uncultured Eubacteriales bacterium | reverse complement strand
CCCGGCGCGCAAAGATATTTGCCAGCAAAAATGTTCGGCGATTTCGTACATAGTGCGAATCCGCCGAACATTTCTTTGCTATATGAACTTGATTCCGCCAGGAGGGCACAAGGCCCTCCCCTACGTGAGCGACCCGGGTTTTTCGCGATTTCTCGCATTTTTGCAACAGCCCCTGACCTGTTATAACGCCGTGTCTTCATTCAAAACAAGGGGTTTATCACGAAGCTCCTGCAAGATGCGCAGCATCTCCGAGGGTTCCTGCCTGTTTGCCGCCGGTGCACTGTATAGTGCCTCAGCGAGAATATGATACTCGTTATCCAGAATACTCATGATGCGGACAAAAAGCTCGAAACAGCACTCGCCGAGACACGCATCGTCCGTTCTGACAGGCAAATCTGCTTCCGCATTCACATTGGAGTTTGAATCCAGATAGAATTTGAAAAAGCGAATCTTTGCCGAAAGCGTATTGCAGGCTTCCATCACGTCAACACGTTTTGCCTGCGGGATTTTGTGCAGGAGTCCGAAGATGCGTACGGCCACATCATTGTCCTCATCGTTGGAAATAAAGCGGACAACCGCTTCCGGCCCGGCTTCTACCTCGAACGCGGCCTCTACCATAGACGCATCACCGACCTCTGTGACACGGTATTTCACATCGTGTTCGTCGAATGTTTTGCTGATAAGTTCAGTCGCTCTGTGGATCATAATCGTTTCCTCCTGTCGCCCTTTTCCTGCGCAATTACTTGCTCCGTTATTCCAAGTTCTCTTCGACGTCCTGTTTCCATTCAGAAGAGAACGGCATACCGATATATGGAATAGCTGCTGTGTGAATCGGATATGTCTTGCTTCCGGTCACAGTATAGGAGATCTTCAAAGCTATTTGGTCGCTTCAAAAGCGACATTGAACGCAGATACATCAAGCCCCCTGGAATTGTCTGCGGTTCCGGGGGGCTTGATGTATCAGACACTTTCGGCGAATTCAATTCACCCGGCACTGGCCGAGGCTGTTGTCGCCGGCAGCAACGAGTGTTCCGTCGGTGCGCAGCGCCACGATGTGGTCGGTATACTCACCGCGCGCGGCGTAGATGCAGCGCACATGGTTCCATCCGAAAGACGGGCGGGGCCGTTCCCCCAGTAGCTGCCGGTTTCGACAAGGGCATTATAATCGGTGGCGACGACCGAGCCGTCCGTCGTCAAACCCACGATCAGGGAATAGCCGTCCAGTGCGATATCCGAGAGCGCGGGCCAGTCGCTCGTCTTGCGCGCGGCCTCTGCCGCCTCGTTCCCGTATGCGACCCAGCTGAGATGCCCGTCATTATGTAGGGTACAAAACCAATCAATTTTTGATAAAACGGTGGACAAGGGGCCGTGCCGTTGATATAATGCTATAATATATATTTCCCTTGATATCGTCAGGTTTTGAGCGGGTATCGCGCCGCTTTGTGAGGGACGCTATGATTTGTATTCACTGTGGACAAAGGATCCCGGACGGGGAGGAGCGCTGCCCGCACTGCGGCGAGGCGACGGAACTTGCGGCACGCTCGTTTTATCAGCCCTGTGAGGCGCCGATCCCCCGGCCGGAAGAGCAGCCGGCGGAAGAGCCGCTGACGGAGGAGACACCCGTACCGGACGAGACGCCGGAGATCGATCTTGAGGAGCTGCTGGGCACCAAGCTCCGACAGCTCAGGGACTATGTAACAAATCTGTGGAAGAGAGGAACGGAAAACGATGGCAGGTAATTACAGGAGAAAGAAATTTGACGTCGACATCGTACTGGTGATCGACGCGACCGGCAGCATGTGGCGCTGCATTCAGACGGTCAAGGAGAACGCCAACCGGCTCTATGACGACATCTGCAACAAGATGGCCGCCGATCACCGCGAGGTGAACCGGATGCGCATCCGCGTGATCGCATTCCGCGACTACGTGGCCTATCTGGAGGATCACCAGGCGCCGATGCAGGTCACGCCCTTCTTCAACATGCCCGAGGATGTGGACAAGTTCCGCGCCGTGGTCGATTCGATCGAGGCTGTCGGCGGCGGCGACGACCCGGAGGACGGACTGGAGGCGCTGGCCTTTGCCATCCGCTCCGACTGGGCCAAGGAGACGCCGGGCATCGACCGCCGTCAGATCATCGTGCTCTGGACGGATGCGGCGACGCACGAGCTGGGCTACGGGAAAAGAGTTGACCTGTACCCGAAATCCATGGCTAAGGACTTTGCTGAGCTGACGGCCTGGTGGGGCACTGCCGGCGGAAACGACCCGGGCTATATGAATTACGAGAGCAAGCGTCTGCTGCTCTACGCGCCGCAGGAGGAGCGCTGGACGACCATCGCCAGCGGCTGGGACAACGTGATCCATGTGGCGACGCAGGCCAACCAGTTTGCCGAGACGCTCAACGAACTCGCCCGCAGCGAGGAGTATTCCCAGATCGTGCAGCTGCTGGTGAAGACGATCCAGCAGTAAACACACGCTATGGCATTCGTAAGCTTGACGATCTCGGTGCACAGCGCACCGCGCGGCGAGCGGGGGCAGGACGCCGCCCCCTGCGAGGACGAGCGCGTGCTGGACACCCGGGAGGATATGCGCGCGCTTGTCGCCGTGCTGGACGGCTGCGGCGGCACCGGGGCGCGGCGCTATCTCCTGGCCGAGGGTTGGAGCGGGGCGCGGCTCGCCTCGCATCTCGCCGGACGGCGGCTCTGCCGCTGGTTCAGCGAGCTCAACAGAGAGGAAGAGAACGGTCAGACCGCCGAAGACCAGGCGCTTGCCCTGCATGACGCGCTGGAGGAGGAACTGCTTGCCGCAAAGGATGCGCTCGCCGGCGAGGGGACGTCCCGGATCAGCAGCAGGCTGAGCAAGGAGCTGCCCACGACGCTCGCCGCACTGACGGCCGAGGCTTTCCCCAACGCGCGCCTGCGCCTGCGCAGCTTCTGGGCGGGCAATTCGAGAAACTATGTGCTCTTGCCGCGGGGACTTCGCCAGCTGAGCCGGGACGATCTTGTCGGCGGCTACGACCCCTGGGAGGATCTCAGCCGGGACGGGGTTCTCAGCAATTCCGTCAATGCCTCGGTGCCCTTTGTGATCCACGCGGCCGAGACGGAGGTCTCTCTGCCCTGCCTGATCTTTTCAGCGACGGACGGCGTCTTTTCTTATTTTGACTCGCCGATCCGCCTGGAGTGGCTGCTGCTGAGCACGCTGCGCGAGGCCGAAAGCCCGCTTGCGTGGGAAAATGCCCTGCGGGAGGAGTTCGGCGCGCTGGCGGCGGATGACCATACGCTGCAGCTGGCCGCGCTGGGATTCGAGAGCTTTGCCGAACTGCAGAAAGCCTATGCCGGGCGGCTTGAGCTGCTGGAGCGCGAGTATATTCCGGCGCTGCAGGAGGCCGCGGAGGCCGAGGACAGCGAACAGCTGCGTGCGCTCTGGGAGCGCTACAAAACTGACTACTTTGAGTATGATATAGAGAAGGACGCAGACCATGGCTAAGGCGACCGTTGTCAAGGGCTATACCCTGGAAAACGATTTTTTCAATCTCTCCGGCGGCGCGCAGTGGACCTTTGCGCAAAAGGACGGGAAGGACTGGTTTATCAAACGCTTCAAGGATCCGGTCTGCCCGAAGGACGAGAGCGCCTACGACAAGGAGCTCATTCGCGAAAAGCTGGCGCAGGGCATCCGCTTTTACAAGCAGAAACGCGCGATCTATGACGCGGTCAACGCCTGCGATAACGGCAACATCGTCACGATCGAGGACTTTTTCCTGTGGGAGTGCCGCTACCATGTGGTCACCGAGCGTATTCATGCGGAAAATATCGACGTCAAGGACATCGCCGCGATGCCTGAGAAAGAGAAGTATCTGCTGCTCAAAACACTGACGAGCAATATGATGCGTCTGCATGAAAAAAAGCTCATCTATGCGGACATCCGCCCGGACAATATCCTGTTCAAACGCAGCTCGACGGGAAAGCTTGTCGCCAAGCTCATCGACTTTGACGGCTGCTATTTCGAATACGATCCGCCGGAGCCGAAGGGTATCCCGCTCAGCGAGCCGTATATCGCGCCCGAGACCGGCGAGGTCGTGTTTGACGGGAAGGAGATCCATCTGACTACTAAGGTGGACGTGTTCAGCCTTGGGCTGCTGTTTCACCTGTACTGGGTCGGGGAGATGCCGGAATTCGACGAGGAGGAGTACGGTTTTGCCTTTGGCGCGCTGCTCGACGGCGGCACGCTGACCGTCTCGGGGAATATTCCTTACCGGCTTGCAGCGCTCATCCGCCGTATGCTGCTGCGCGACCCCGAGGGGCGCCCCACGATGGCCGAGGTGCTGCAGGAGCTCAAGGCCATTACCGGGGACGTTCCCGCGGCACACAGCACGGAAAAGCCGGCCGTGAAAACAGGCGGCTTCTCCAGCACCATCACATTCTCCGGCTTCAAGGCGGCGAAAAAGCCTGCCGCCGACGTCATCATCCTGCCGGACAAGCTGCCGTACCTTGCCGAATCGTCCGCCGATGCGGCGACGCCGCCGAAGCCGGACAAGCCCGGTCTCTTCTATGTACCGACCGATTTCTGACCGACGGGAAACACCGTGCAACAGTTGATAAGGAGGAAACACCATGAGTATTATTGAAGCAATCAGCAGCGTATTCAAACACTATGCCGTCTTTCGCGGCCGTGCCAGAAGACGCGAGTACTGGTACTTTTTCCTGCTCAACAGCCTTGTCTCCACGGCGGTGTCCGCGATCGGCATTCAGGAGATTCTTGGCATCTACGTTCTCGTCATGCTGCTGCCGGGGATGGCCGTGGCCGTTCGGCGCATGCACGATACCGACCACTCCGGCTGGTTTCTTCTGGTCCCGATCTATAGTCTGATCCTGCTGTTCACGGAGGGGACCGCGGGGAATAACCGCTTCGGCCCCGACCCGAAGGCCGCTTCGGGCGCGGCTGCCGCCATTGTAAGCAGCGCTGAGGCAGCTCCTGCCGAACCAAAGCACATACCGGCCCCTGCGAGCAGCGCAGCCGTGAGCGGGCGCACCGCCGCGGGCAAGACCTGCCCGTCCTGCGGCGCCGTCAACGCTGCCACGGCTTCGTTCTGCACCTCCTGCGGCTCGCCGCTCGCCGGAACGGTGCACAGCAGCTTCTCGCATACGCCTGCTGCGAAGCCGGCGGCGGAGAAAAAGCCCAGTGACGATTACTGGCAGACGCCGACCGATTTCTGAGAAAGGATGCGTGATGGCGATGAGATCGATTCGCAGCACAGTGGCGATACTCCTCGCCTTGATGCTGGCACTCTGCTGCCAGACGAGCGCCTGTGCGGAAACGCCCGTGCAGCGCTCACGCAACAGCGTGGTGCGGATCGCTCTTGTCATCTGCTATGACGGGCGGCCGGTCACCGTCGGTACCGGTACCGGCATCTGCATTGAGGAGCGGAGCGGCGAGGTCTCCTGCGTCGCCACCAATCGCCATGTTGTCGACGCTATGGACGAGGATACCCTCGCACTGCTTGCCGAGAGCCTGCCCGGCGTCGGCATGGAAGAGATAGCGCGGCAGGTCAGTGTGCGTGTCTTTGTCATGGCGGGCGGCATATTGTATGAGCAGGACTATGACAGGGACGTGATCCTCTCCGATCGGGCGGATCTCGCCCTCATCCGGCTGTCCGCGCCGATCGCGGGGCGCAGCAGCGCCGTTCTCGCCGACAGCTCTGCCGGCCTGGACGTGACCGATACCGTGTATGCGATCGGTTATCCGGGACTTGCGGATCTCAAAGTCATCGAGAACTGGGCAGATTATGCCAGCGTCGAGGCTCTGCTTGCCGATATGGCCCCCTCCGGGATCAATGATCTGACACTTACGCAGGGGAGCGTCTCCCGCATCCACGTGAACATCGGCGGCGTGCGCTTTCTGCAGCACGAGGCGAACATCAGCCCCGGCAACTCCGGCGGGCCGCTGGTCAACGAGGCCGGTCAGGTCGTCGGCGTGAACACGCACTTGTACGTAGATGCCGAGACCGCCTCAAAGATACAGATGGCGATCGAATCGGATGAGCTGATCCGGTTTTTGGAACAGAACCGCATCGCCTATCTCAGCGCGAAGGATGCGAAGGGCGGAACAGGGTGGATGTATGTGCTCTTTGCCGCCGCCGCATTCGGCGTGCTTGTGCTGCTCGCGTTCTTTTCACGCCGGAAGCGCCCTGCCGCGGCGAGCGTGCCAGCCGCCTCCGTACCGACGCCCACACCGCCGCCTGTCAGCACCGGTTCGCCTGTGAGTACAGGTTCGGCCGCAGGCGCAGGCGCGTCTGCGGCAGACTTCGGCAAGCCTGCCGGGAAGACCGCATCCCCGCCGCCCCCTGTATCGCCGAGCGTCCATGTGCATATGGGGAAGGTGAGCGGGAAGCCCTCCGCCGCTATCACCGCGTCATTCGCACCGAAGGCATCTGGCGGCAGCGCGGCTGCCTCCACAGAGGAGAGCAGTGCTGTCGGCGTGCATGTGTCATCCAGCTTCAGTAAGAAGAAAAAGCCGGTGGGAGAGTGGGAAGAACATGTGGATCTGTAACGAATGCGAAACCAAAAACAGCGACAGCGATCGCTTCTGCGCTTGCTGCGGGGCAGCCCGTCCGATCACTGCCGCACCGAAAACAGACTCGGGAGCGGCTGACAACCCCGGACAGTCTCAGACGGCGCCGCAGTCTGCCCACACCCCGAGCAGCGGGAGTCCCCGTACGGCCGGAGGCTTTTGCCCGAACTGCGGCCAGCCCATTGCCCCAAACGCTTCTTATTGCGTCAAGTGCGGCGCAAGACTGAAGGCTCCTGCCGCTGATGCCCGGCCCGCCGCCCCGGACCCGGCCCCAAAGAAAGGAAAGTCGAAAGGCATCCTTCTTGCTCTGGTGATCCTGGCGCTGACCTATGGCGGCGGCAGACTGCTGGGCGGACAGATGGCTCGGAGCACCGGCGACACGGTCGCCCCTACGCCGGCGGTCGTCGAGCATGAGCCCGTAAAAGCCGTCCAGACCCAGGCGCCGATCCAGACCCCGACCCCGGCCCCGACAGCGACGCCACGCCCTGCTGTGTGGAATTTCCTGGAAGCCACGGACGAGGAGATCTGGGATCTGACAGCCTATTTCTGGGGTGGGACCGACCCGTCCACCGGGGCCAAGTGTGTCTTTTTCGCCGATCAGAACGCGGAACGCGGCGGATATTACTGGTGGATTTCAAACGAAGAGGGGCACAAGGCCTCCTTCGCGCTGGGCACCTTTTCTGTAGACAGCAGCGGCAGAGATATCCTGATGACGCCCGATAAGGATATCCCGCTGATGGTGGACAACTACGGTGACGGCTCTGACGGAAGCATCCTCTTTGATTTCGGAACCAACGATTTTATCGACGGTCAGATGAGGCTGTACTGGGACGACTCTTTGAAGGACACAGCGATCAAGTACATCCTGGCCTATAAGAAATTTGAGAATTCGTGGCAGTAATTGCGAGGAGCCGTCTCGGATTCACGCAATCAAGACTAGCCTGGAACAGGAGCCTGAACAACGATGTGGATATGCAGCGAATGCGAAACCAAAAATAACGACAGCGACCGATTCTGCGCCTGCTGCGGCGCGGCCCGCCCGGCCGCGGCTGCGCCTGCCGCGCCGAAAACAGGTGCGGCTTCCGCCAATACGCCGAGAGCAAGCCAGCAGCGGAGCAGTCAGACGCCGCCTCCGGCACAGGGAGAGCGCAGGCCGCCTGTACAGGGCGCCGCTGCGGAGCCCCGGCGCGCCGCGACAAGCACAGCTTCGCACACGGTTACCGACGGCGAGAAACGGCTTTCGGAGCTGAACCGGCAGGTGACGATCCCGACGGTGATCCCGACGATGCAGGATAACGGCGTCGGCTTCTGGATCCGCAAGTTTTTTGTTTCCGTATTCGTCGCTCTCTTTGGCGGCGCCATATTGACCTATGCCCCGCTGCTCATCCTTGAGGATCTGTGGACGATGCTCTTCTCCCATCCGCTGGTCACGGTCGATCAGATTTCCGTCCTTGGCGGGCCGTTCATTTTGCTCAGCTTTATCCTCTATTGGGTCTATATTTTCAAGAGTAAGAGCAAGGCCAACACGTTTGCGGCTGAATGGAACGGAAAAGAGCTCATTTTCGCTGTCCCGCCCGCAAAGGACAGCGAAAAACTTGCCATCGCCGTCGACGGCACATGGATCGCCTTTGGCGACTGTGTGCCGGGCGGCGCCTGGATCCGGCGCGACGGCGCCGTCGTCGGGCTGCACTGCGCGCGCTCCTGGCGCCCGCGGGCGGCCGTCCTGGCTGAAATCAACACAGATATGCACAATGACAGCAACGGTGTACACGCGGTATATCGCCCGGCCTATATTGCCGTGGCCGAAGTCAGATAAAGGAGAACGCCATGTGGACTTGTAAGGAATGCAACACCATCAATCAGGACGGCGACCGCTTCTGCGCCTGCTGCGGCGCGGCCGCGCCGGTCGCCCAGCCGCCTCGGGCAACAGTCGGCGGAGCGTCTGCCAATGCGGGAGGCTCGCAGCGAGCCGACACACAGACCGGCACGCAAAACACCCGGTATACCAACGTGCAGACCCGCACGCAAAACGCAGCGCAGGGTGCCTCACAGGGCGCGGAGAGTTACACGCTGCCCACCGCCGCGAAAAAGCCCTTTCCCGTCGCCGCGCTGGTCGTGATCGTGGCTGTGGCGGCACTGCTGGCCTGGCGGCTGTTCGTCGTCGCGACCACGCCGGAGCAGCGCTATTCCGCCGATGCCGCCGTATATACCGAGGTCTATGCCGACGTCGTCTCGCTCGATCCGGTCACGACCGTGAATTACGGCAAAAAGGACAGTGTCGTCGGGGAGCCGCGCTATGTTGTCTGCCGCTGTGCCTGCGAAGACCAGTCGTCCTTCCTGATGGTGCTGCCGATCGAGGAGTATCAGCACTTTGACGACAAGACCCAGTTCACGGCCTTCGGCGTCATTCGGCCGGTGCTCGGAGACGGAAAGGTGCATTTTGACCCCGCGCGCCGCTTCCACGGCGAGGTCCGCAGAACGGCGGACATCCACAACGGCGTGCTCTCCGATCTGGGGGAGACGATCGTGGAGTTCAAGTCCGTCGACGGCTGAGCCGGGATATAACCGATCAGAATAAAAAGGAGCGCCCCTGCCGGAATTCTCCGGCAGGGGCGCTCAGACTGTAGACAAACCCGCGCGGCAAGGTAATCCCCTCTTCACGTTCAATCTATGCAAAATGGGAACTTTTTCGGAAAGTTCCCATTTTGCTTTCAAGCTGTCGACACTTTGTCGACAGCTTGAGCGCCCCTGCCGGAATTCTCCGGCAGGGGCGCTCGCTGCGTTTTCGGTATCAATAGTTCTCCGCGTGGACTTCGAAATAGCTCTGCGGGTGGGCGCAGACCGGGCAGACGTCGGGGGCCTTCGTGCCGACGACAATGTGGCCGCAGTTGCGGCACTCCCAGACCTTGACCTCGCTCTTTTCAAAGACCTGCTGGGCCTCGACATTTTTCAGCAGTGCGCGATAGCGCTCCTCGTGGTGTTTTTCGATCTCGGCGACCATGCGGAACTTCGCGGCCAGCTCGGGGAAGCCCTCGGCCTCGGCGGTCTCGGCAAAGCCCTGGTACATGTCGGTCCACTCGTAGTTCTCGCCGTCGGCGGCCGCGCCGAGGTTCTGGGCCGTATTCCCGATGCCGCCCAGCTCCTTGAACCACATCTTGGCGTGCTCTTTTTCATTGTCCGCCGTCTTCTGGAACAGTGCGGAAATCTGCTCATAGCCCTCTTTTTTCGCGGCGGAAGCGAAGTAGGTGTATTTGTTTCTGGCCTGGCTCTCACCGGCGAAAGCCGCTTCGAGATTCTTCTCGGTCTGTGTTCCGGCGTATTTGTTTGCCATAATGATCGCTCCTTCTGGTGGATTCCTGTTTTTAGTTTGATATGTCTGCGGGAAATTATGCATGTATTATATCTGTTCCCCAGCCGTTCGTCAATGCCGATTCAGCGCCGGTCTTGCTGATCCCCCTGAGCGCGACCCTGGACACCGGGACAAATTACCTAAGCAAAAGGGACGCAGCAAGCGGATTCCCGGCAAAATGCACGAATCCGTAAACACGGCAAAATTGTCCTTTACTTTAGCTCGGTAGCGTGGTAATATGGTAGCACAAGAAAGCAAACAAACGATTTTGTTCCGAGGAGGACTTGAAAATGAAAAAATTGCTGACTGTTTCCCTGGCACTGGTGCTGGTAATCGCGCTGCTGTGTGCCGGCAGTCCCGCGGCCTTTGCCGCCAGGAATACGAGCTTTATCATGGGCATCGACGCCGAGTACCCGCCGTTTAGCTTCATGGACGACAATGGCGACTACAGCGGCTTTGACGTCGAGGTCTGCCGGGCCGTCTGCGACAAGCTCGGCTGGAAGCTGGAGATCTTCCCGGTCAACTGGGACAACAAGCTCATTCAGCTCGACGCCGGTGAGTGCGACTGTGTCTGGTCCGGCATGACGATCCTCGACAGCATGAAGGAGGCCGGCTATGTGATCTCCGCCCCCTACTATGACAATACGCAGGTCGTGCTCGTGAAGGCCGACAGCGGCATCACGACCTCGGCGGAGCTTGAGGGCAAGGACGTCGCGGTGCAGCTCGGCACCTCGGGCGAGGCGCTGCTCAAGGGCGATCTTGCGGATCTGGCGGCGACGTTCAATCAGCTTGTCACCTGCGACAGCTTCCTCAAGTGCTTTACCGAACTCGACGGCAACGGTGTGGACGCCGTGTTTGTCGACAAGCCCGTGGCCGAGGCCTATGCATCCGAGAACGAGGGCTTTGTGATCATCGATGAGAATCTCGGCGCCGAGCAGTACGGCATCGCTTTCCGCGCGGCCGATCAGGAGCTCTGCGACGCCGTCGAGGCGGCCGTGGCCGAGCTGGTTGCCGACGGCACCTACGCTGAGATCGCCGCGAACTACCCCAAGATCGTCAACAATCTCCTGTTTCTGAGCGGCAGTGAGGCCGCCGACGAACTGATCGCGAGTGACTGCGTCGAGGCCGCCGCCGCGGTCGACAGTGCCGCCTGAGTTTTCCGTTACAAAAAATCAAACCCCGGAAGCGCCTCCGGCGCTTCCGGGATTTCGCAACGTACGAATAATCATAAGAGGTATTTATGTCGCTGACTGTAATGATCCTGAAGATGAGCCAGGGCCTTGGCCGGACCTGCGCCATCTTTTTTCTGACGCTGCTGTTTTCCCTGCCGCTTGGTATGCTCGTGGCGCTGCTGCGCATGAGTAAGAACAGGCTCGTGTCCCTGCTGACACGCGCCGTCATCTCGGTGCTGCGCGGAACGCCGCTGATGCTGCAGCTGCTGGCCGTCACCTACGGGCCCTATTATCTGTTCCACTGGTCGATCTCGCGCAACAAGCTGATTCCGGTCGTGATCGCCTTTGCCATCAACTACGCGGCCTATTTTGCCGAGATCTACCGCGGCGGCATCGAGTCGATCCCTGTCGGCCAGTACGAGGCCGCGGAGGTCCTGGGCTTTACGCGCGGTCAGACTTTTTTCCGCATCATCCTGCCGCAGGTGATCAAGCGCATCCTGCCGAGCATCACCAACGAGATCGTCACGCTGGTCAAGGACACCTCAATGGCCTTTACGGTCTCCTATCAGGAGATGTTCACGATAGGCAAGGAGATCGCCAACTCCCAGACGAGCTTCCTGCCCTTTGTCGTGGCGGGCGTGTTCTACTTCATTTTCAACGGCGTCGTGGACTACGGCATGGGCGCGCTCGAAAAGCGCCTGAACTACTACCGGTAAGGGGGGCGGACGACGTGATCCTCTCGATGAAAAACATACAGAAATCCTTCGACGGACTCGGTGTGCTGCGGGATATCTCCTTTCAGGTGGACAAGGGCGAGGTCGTCAGCGTGATCGGCCCCTCGGGCTCCGGCAAGAGCACGCTGCTGCGCTGTGCGACCTTCCTCGAGCAGATCGACAGCGGCGAGATCCGCTATATGGACATTCCGGCCGTCACGACCGACGCGAGCGGGCGGGGGCATTATGTGTCTCCCGCCGAGCTGCGGCAGATCAAGCGCTATTACGGCCTCGTGTTCCAGCAGTTCAACCTCTTCCCGCATTACACGGTGCTGCGGAATCTCATGGAGGCGCCGGTGGTCGTGCAAAAACGCGACAAAGAGGAGGTCCGCGCCGAGGCGATGGAGCTGCTGCGCAAGATGGGCCTGCAGGATCGCGGCGACGCCTATCCCTACCAGCTCTCGGGCGGGCAGCAGCAGCGCGTGGCGATCGCCCGCGCCCTCGCCATGAACCCGAGCATCCTCTTTTTCGACGAGCCGACCAGCGCCCTCGACCCCGAGCTCACCGGCGAGGTGCTCAAGGTGATCCGGCAGCTGGCTGAGGAGCACATGACCATGGTGATCGTGACGCACGAGATGGCCTTTGCCCGCGCGGTCAGCGACCGCGTGATCTTCATGGCCGACGGCGTGATCGTCGAGGAAGGCGATCCCGAGGCTGTGCTGGGCGACCCGAGCCAGGCGCGCACGCGCCAATTCCTGAAAAACTACCAGAGATAGAGAGACAGACATGGAGTTATCCTATACGGTATTTGACCCCACGGGGAACATTACAGTTCTGGTGGAAACGCCGGTCCCGATCGGCGATCAGCCGCGCGTGGCTTCTCTGCTGATGGCGCGCGAGCCGACGTGCGAGCAGGTGGGCTTTCGCATGCCCGACACGCCCGGGGCCGACATCACGGTGCGCATGGCGGGCGGGGAATTCTGCGGCAACGCCTCGATGAGCGCCGCGGCGCTGCTGTGTGCCGAGCGGGGCTGGGAGCGCGCCGATGTCACCGTCGCCATCGGGGGACAGCTGGTCCCCGTCACGGCGGAGGAGACCGGGGCGGGCGGCTTTCGCTGCGCGGTGACGATGCCGCGCGCGCTGCGCATCACCGAGGCCTTCGGCCTGCCGCTCGTCGAGCTGCCGGGGATCTCGCATCTGATCGCTACCGCGCCGATGGCACGAGAGGCGGCGGAGGAAGCCATCCGCGGCTGGTGCCGCGCCCTGCGGGCCGACGCGCTCGGGCTTATGCTGCTCGACGAGGCTACGGGCCGGCTCGACCCGCTGGTGTATGTCCCCCAGGCCGACACGCTCTTTTGGGAGCGCTCCTGCGCCAGCGGCACGGCCGCCGTCGGCGCCTGGGCGGGTCCTAACCGGGAATTATCGCTTACAGAGCCCGGCGGCGTGCTGACCGTCCGCACGGCCTCGGACGGCACGGTGACGCTCGAGGGCGCTGTGCGCCTCGAGCGTCAACATACCGCTATTCTGTAATGAGTTTGGGCCTGCTGCAAAATGCGCAGGTGTAGCGAAAACGATGGGTTTGCCGTAGGCGCGGCCCTCGCGGCCGCCCGGCATGCATGGGCATTTACAAATGAACTGTTCGGCGAGTTCGTACAAAACTACGAATTCGCCGAACAGTTCTTCTGCCAGGATACGCTGTGCTGCCGGGAGGGGACGAGCCCCTCCCCTCCGGTGTTGACCGGACTTTACACGATTTTTTTGCAGCACGCACTTGTTTAGCAAATTCTTACAAAAATCGGCAGCGGTGACTGTGAAGTCTGCCTATATGTGAAATATGGCGATATTTTTTCAGCAATGAAAATTGTCAATCGGCAAAATATCTAATTTTTTGAGCGTATTTTCGTTTAAAATTTCTTAACAACTTATCTTGCATTTTCCAGCCGGGGAGACTATGATACAGGTATTCTGTAGGGTGCGTTGCTGCGCCCGCAAGGAATAAAAAAGAAAGGGAGAAATGTAAGATGTTTAGTTTCCTTATCTGTCTTGCTATCCTTGTCGTCGGCTACTTTACCTACGGCAAGCTGGTCGACCAGACCTTCGGGCCTGACGACCGTGAAACTCCCGCTGTGGCTATCAACGACGGTGTTGACTATGTCGTTCTGCCCCAGTGGAAGCTGTTTTTGATCCAGCTGCTGAACATTGCGGGCCTCGGCCCCATCTTCGGCGCGCTCTCCGGTGCCATGTGGGGACCTGTGGTCTTCCTGTGGATCACCTTCGGTACGGTTTTCGCCGGTGCTGTGCATGACTACTTCGCCGGTATGCTGTCCGAGCGCAACAACGGCGCCTCAATCTCCGAGGTCACCGGCATCTATCTGGGAGGCGCAATGAAGAACGTCATGCGCGTCTTCTCGGTCATCCTGCTGATCATGGTCGGCACCGTGTTCGCCGTCGGCCCTGCCGGACTGATCGTCACGCTGTTCTCCAGCAGCGGTGTGAGCACGCCCATCCTTGTCAACAAGGTGTTCTGGCTCGCGATCATCTTTATCTATTACTTCATCGCCACCTTCATTTCTGTCGATAAGGTTATCGGCAAGGTCTATCCCGTGTTCGGCATCTGCCTGATCATCATGGCGATCGGCGTCGCCTTCGGCACAATGACCAGCGGCAAGGCCAATATGGAGCTCTGGTCCAACTTCCGCAACATGCACCCGAACGGAACCCCGATCTGGGCCTTCATGTTCATCACGGTCGCCTGCGGCGCGATCTCCGGCTTCCATGCCACCCAGTCCCCGCTGATGGCCCGCTGCCTCAAGAGCGAGCGTCAGGGCCACTTCGTGTTCTACGGCGCCATGATCGCCGAGGGCATCATCGCTCTGGTCTGGGCTTTCGGCGGCGTCACGATGCTCGGCGTCGACAAGCTGGCTGAAATGGGCGGCGGCAACGCCAACAGCGTTTACACCATCTGCACCATGACCATGGGCAAGGTCGGCATCATCCTGGCGATGCTGGGCGTTATCGCCTGCCCCATCACCTCCGGTGACACGGCCTTCCGCTCTGCCCGTCTGACGCTGGCCGACTGGTTCAAGCTGGACATGGGCAACTGGAAGACCCGTCTGCTCCTCTGCATCCCCGTGCTGGGTATCGGCATGATCCTCGGCTTCGGCAACGCCCTCGGCAAGATCGACTATCAGATCATCTGGCGTTACTTCAGCTGGTCCAACCAGACCCTGGCCATGATCGTCCTCTGGGCCGGCGCCATGTTCCTCGCCAAGGAGCACAAGAGCTACTGGATCGCCGTTGTCCCCGCCACCTTCATGAGCGCGGTCTCGATGACCTACTTCATGATGGCCGGCGAGTGCATGGGCTTGATCGCGTTCTTCAAGAACAACGCGACCGTCGGCTATCCTGTCGGTATTGTCTTTGCGGCCTGCTGCCTGTTCTTCTTCCTGCGTGCAGCGAAGAAGTACTCCGGCGCTCCCGCGACCAAGTAAGCAAGCGTTTTGAATCAACTTCAACCAAGGCGGGAGATTTTCTCCCGCCTTGTGCTTTCCAAATGTATGTACGGATAGACTTTTTTAACCGGATATGCTATGATTGTTATGCTGTTTTTATTCTATTATCACTTCGATCGTGAGGGATCTCCATGCTGATCGCACCCAAACTGCTGGGCAAGCGCGGACTCGATGAGAAGGCGCTGGCCGAGGATAAGAAAAACGCTGTCAAATACGATAACTGCGCGCTGGGAAAGGAAGCCGTCTATCTCGGCACCTTCTATCTTCCGCGCATGTTCTATGCCACATATAAGGATATCAGCCGCATCTACAAGCGCGTCGCCATGAGCAAGGGCGGTTTTACCGGCAAAGGGGCCTTTGGCGCCATGAGCTATGTGGTGATCCAGCTCCACAACGGGCAGGAGCACCAGGCCAACTTCAAAACCGAACAGATGTGCGACGCCTTTATCGAAGACTTTCACCGCGCCCATCCGAATGTTCCGACCCACTCCGCCAAGGCCGAGCGCAAGCTGGCCGAGGCTGAGGCGAAGGAGCAGGCGCGTTATTTGAAAACCCTCCCGCCCGAGGCCGAGCAGGCCGTGCTGCGGCTGCGGAGCGCCCAGCGCGTACTCGAGACGCGCGGCGATCTGGTCCACAATCTGGAACGCAGCGCGCGGGAGAAACGCATTATTGAAAATATCTCCCCGCAAAAACGCGCGCTCGGCATCGGTATCGCGGCACTCGGTCTCGCGCTGATCCTGGCGGGCATTGTCTGCCTTGTACTGAAAAAGGACTACGCCTGGTATCTCGTGGCCTTCGGCGCGGCCGCCGGGATGTTTGCACTCGCTTCGAACACACTGCCGACCGGGAAAAACACCCGCGCCTATGCTCTCCGCGATTGGGAGAGCGCGGTCGCGGCCATGCGGGACTATCTGCAGGGCGTGCCGGATTTCCCGCTGCCGCCGCAGTTTGCCCACCCGCTGGTGCTCGAGCGGATGATCCGCCTGCTCCGGCAGGGCAGCGCGTCCACGGCGAGCGAGGCGTACGAGGCCATGAAGGAGGAGCTCAAGCACCTGAACAACACCGTCAAGGTCTCTCAGGCGGAGCACGACGAGGTCGTCAAGGTCAAGCCCCTGTTTCTGGCCTGCGCCTATCAGGATGAACTCGAACTCTTTACAATAGATCGGTAACGGAGGAAAACCATGGAAAACGATCGTATGCTTGCCTTTTTGAAGGCCGAGGGCGTCAGTGAGAGCCTGCTGGAGGGCGTGCGCGCCTATCGCCGGCAGTTCCCGGCGGAGGAGAAGTACGCCTCGCGCGTACCTGCGGCGGAATATTTATACTATGGAAAAGACGTGTGGGAGGCGGCGCTCTCGGCGCTGCTGTGCGGGAAAAACCTGCTGCTGGCCGGGCCGAAGGCCACCGGCAAGAACGTTTTTGCCGAAAACCTTGCGGCGGCCTTTGGCCGTCCGAGCTGGAACGTCAGCTTTCACGTCGGTGCCGACGCGGCCTATCTGCTGGGCACCGACACCTTCAACGGCGACAAGGTCGTCTTCCGCCCCGGCCCGATCACGCTCTGTGCCGAGCACGGCGGCTTTGCCGTGCTCGACGAGATCAACATGGCGAAGAACGAGGCGCTGGCCGTGCTGCACTCGACGCTCGACCACCGCCGCGCGATCGACCTGTCGGGCTATGACCGCATCGCGATCCACCCGGCCGCCCGCTTCATCGGCACGATGAACTACGGCTACGCGGGCACGCGCGAGCTCAACGAGGCGCTGTGCTCCCGCTTTGCCGTGCTGGAAATGCCCGTGATCTCCGAGGCAGATCTGCTGCGCCTGATCGGCAGCCGCTATCCGCACATGAAGGAGGAGCTCCGCGGCCAGTTCGCCCGGCTCTTCTTCGAGCTGGACAAAAAGGCCTCGAGCGCCGAGATCTCCGACCGCGCGCTCGACCTGCGCGGCCTGCTCGACGCCATCGGCATGATGGAGATGGGCACACTCTCCGGCGCGGCGCTCGACATGTGCATCACCAACAAGACCTTCGACGTCTACGAGCGCAAGCTGATCCGGGACGTCATCACAGCCCGGATCCCCGCGGATATGAGGCGTGACATGATCTTCACGGACAGCCATGCTTGAACGCGGCTATTCCCGCGAGCAGCGGCGGGCGCTGAACGTCATCTGGAATGCCTCCGGGCGCTATGACTGGCAGCCGCTCTTCATGGCCTTCGAGGCAAACGGCGAGAGCAGCTTTTATTTCAATACGATCGTCGGCCTGTGCACGAAGTACCTCGGCGAGGAGCGGATCGCGGACCTGTTCGCCGGAACGGCGCGCGCCTCCCGGCACGAGGAATTTGACGATCTGCTGTGGCTGGGACTCGAAAGCTATGTTTTTGAAAAGGAAAAGAACAGCCGCCCGGTGCTCGCGCAGCTGAGGCGCGACCATGCCGCGCGCTACTTCCGCGACCAGCAGGATCTCTCGCGTCAGCAGCAGATGCTGCAGAGCAGTGTCTGCTACGATATGCAGTCCTGGCGCTGGAGCAAGGTGCTCGGCAGACGCCAGCCGCTGCTCTCGGCGAGAGGGCGGCGCATGGCGGCGGCCCTGGAGCTGGACGCCGCGCTCGACGGCGACGCCGTGATCGCCGCGCTCAACGACTTTTTAAAGACATATTTCCACTATGACGCGCCGGCCCACCGCGGCGAGCGTGCGGCCGCGCCCTCCGGCATGCTGCGGCGGCTGCTGCGCCGCGAGCGCAGCAACGTCGACCGCCTGGTTGTGCGCGTGGGCGTCGGCCGCGAGCGGGACTGGAAGCTTCGCCACGAGGCCCACATGCCCTTCGAGCGCCACAGCTCCGCGGACGCAGAGCGCGACCGCGCCTATATCGAGACGATGTTCGGCCGCTGCAGCTGGAGTGAGCATGCCATGCGCGAGCTGGAAAACAAGCTTTGCGTGGACGAGGACCAGTACTGCCGCCTGTGGATCACGAAAGCCGCGCCGACAGCGGAGGCCGCACAGAGCTCCCTGCTCAATGTGCACGACCGCGCGGCGCTGCACGACGCGCATGAGCAGGCCGCGCGCAATCGCGCCTATATTCAGAGCCACGGCACAGCCTATGCGGGTAGCGTGCGCACGCTCTCGGCCCAGCTTGACCGGATCTTCTCGTCTTTTGCCGTGCCTCTGCCGGAGAACGGCAAGGCCGGCGCGCTGCGCACGGACGTGGCTTACCGCCTGCCGGTGCTGCACGACACGAACGTCTTCCTGCGCCCCGGCGACGAGCGGGATCCGCAGGTCTCAGTCACATTGCTGCTGGACGCCTCCTCTTCGCGCATGAACACGCAGGAGATCATCGCGGCCCAGAGCTGCATCCTGTCCGAGGCGCTGGAGCGGAACAAGATCCCGGTGCAGGTGCTCTCCTTCCGCAGCCTGCGCGGCTATACGGTGCTGCAGCAGCTCAAGGACTACGGCGAGCGCGGCCGCGGCCGCATCACCGACTACTATACGGGCGGCTGGAACCGCGATTCGCTGGCGCTGCGCGCGGCGGCGGAGCTTATGGAGAAGAACGACCCCACGGCCACGGTCGGCAGCGGCAATCACCGCGTGCTGCTGGTTCTGACCGACGCCGGGCCGAACGATTCGACGCGCATCCCGCCCCGGGGAAAGGACGTCTTTGCCCACGAGTACGAGAGCGAGGCCGCTGTTGAAGCTACGATGGACGCGGTCCGGGAACTGCGGCGGCAGGGCGTGTTCATCGGCGCGATCTATTACGGCTCGAACACCAATCTCGAAAGTCTGCACCGCATCTACGGGCAGGAGGCCGTGCGCATCCGCTCGCTCGAGCAGATCGCCGGAGCCGCCTCCGACCTGCTGCAGGTCGTGCTGCGCCGGCTTGACGGAAAAGCATAACTTATGAGCCCCTTGGGGGGCTCATAAATTATAGAGAACTCGCGTTTATCGCACGAGGCGCGCGGGGGAATGCGCCTCGTTTGGTCGACGCGAGGCCTCGCGCAGCTCGGCTTAGGTAAACGCTGATTAATACGCCTTCGGCATCTGACGGCAAATCATTCGCCATCTCTGCGTTACAAAAACAAAACTTGGAATACACAAAGTATTCCCGCGTTTTTGTGCCTTGATCTGACGAAGATTTCCTCGTCAGCTGCTCTCGCCGCATTTAATCATCGTTTACTTAGAGAGTTTTTGAAGCGGCAAAGCTGCCTCAAAAACAGATATGAATTCGTTTTTCGCCTTCCGAGGCGAAAAATCAGCGGGGAGACCCCTCTGAACTCCCCCCTCCAAGTTCACCTGAGTCCGATTTCTGTATATAGGGGGAATAAAACATGTTTGAAAAGAAAGTCGTTATATTTAAAAAGAAGGACCGCGAGACCTGGGAGCAGATCCGCGATCTGCTGAAGGCCGAGGGCTTCAAGGGCGTCAGCGCCACACACTACTTTGGCGACACTGTGGCCGCCGGCGGCTGCGGGGCCAAGCTCGACCCGCGCGCGTTCGGCGGCGGGAAGGTCATCGACCGCGACATTTACCGCATCGAAGTACGCGAGAGCGACAAGGAGCGTGCGCTCGACGCGATCCGTGCCCACGGCATCGTGCCTGTGGTGGACGATACCGCCGCTGTGGACGCCGCACTGAAAATCAACAGCAATCAATAAAAGGGAAGGGAGACGACAGCATGAGCTTTAAAACCGATACCTGGGCGCACCAGGCCGAGACGCTGATCCGCAAGCTGAAGGAGCGCGGCATGGACGCCGTCTACTATGCCACCGGAGCCGAGGCGCGTGAGGCGATCCTTGCCGAGCTGCCCGACGGCGCCGTTGTGACCTGGGGCGGCTGCATGACGATCGAGGAGATCGGCCTTGCCGAGGCGATCCGTACAAGCGAAAAGCTGAACTTCCTCGACCGAACCAAGGCGACGACGCCGCAGGAGCGCCGCGAGCTATATGCCCGCCAGACACTCGCCGACTATTTCTTCCTGAGCGCGAATGCGATCTCAATGGACGGCCAGCTTGTCAACATCGATGGCATGGGCGGCCGCGTGGCCTGTCTGATCACCGGGCCGGAGCACGTCTATGTTGTCTGCGGCATGAACAAGGTCGCGCCCGATCTCGACTGCGCGCTCAAACGCGCGCGCAATGTCGCAGCACCGATCAACAATGTCCGCCTGGGCAAGGAACACTACTGCACCAAGATGGGCAAGTGCGGCGACTGCATGGCGAGCGACTGTATCTGCAATCAGATCGTGATCACCCGCCGCAACAGCGGCGCCCCCGGCCGCATCAAGGTCGTGCTGATCGGCGAAGAGCTGGGGTACTGATATCGCATGTAAACAGAAAGGCCTGTTACAAAATACTGTTTAGCTGCACAAATGACGGTTCTGCCGTAGGGGAGGGGCTTGCCCCTCCCGGCAGTACGATATTTGTTTTAGGCAAAAAACGGCGCAATCGCAGAATTATGCGGTTGCGCCGTACATTAGTTGTGAATCGATACACTTGCACGCGCGGGAGGGGCATACCCGCAGGGCACGCAGAGCCCCTCCCCTACGTGAGTGACCTGCTTTTACGAGGTTTCTCGCGTTTTGCAACACGCCCTTTCGTCGCGCTTTTCCGGAGAATAGACGGAGAAAAAGAGGGGAATAGAGCGCACTTGAAAAAAGTTGCGGAAAAATGAAAAAAGTGCTTGACATTCTCTGGCGAAGGGTGTATATTAGCCAAGCCGCGAGGAACGGCAGAGATTTGAACACAGCAAAGTGAACAAAGCTTGAAAAAAGTTTTGCGAAAGCAAAATTTTTTCTT
>ONNS01000087.1 GCA_900319275.1 uncultured Eubacteriales bacterium | reverse complement strand
TTGCTATATGAACTTGATTCCGCCGGGAGGGCACAAGGCCCTCCCCTACGTGAGCGACCCGGGTTTTTCGCGATTTCTCGCATTTTTGCAACAGCCCCTATGCTTTATACGATTAATGCACCGCTCGCTCGGCGGCGGTGACAAGGTTTCGCAGCAGTACAGCCGTCGTGACTGCACCCACGCCGCCCGGAACCGGCGAATAAGCGCGCACAAGCGCATCCGCGTCGGCGGCGTTGACGTCGCCCATCAGCTGCTCACCGCACATGGTGGTGCCCACATCGAGCACGATCTGATCGCCGCGCAGGCACTGTTTGTCCACCAGCCCGACCTGGCCGACGGCCGCGATCAGCAGATCGGCGCTGCGGCAGAGCAATGGCAGCTCACGGCTTTTGCTGTGACATAGCGTGACCGTGGCGTCGCGCTGCAGCAGCAGCTGGCCGAGCGGCCGCCCGACCACCAGACTGCGTCCCAGAATGACGGCGTGCAGACCGGCGAGCGGCAGATGATAATAATCCAGCAGCTCCACGCAGGCCTGGGCCGTGCAGGGGGCGAAGGCCCAGCGGTTTCCGACGAAGAGTGCGCCGAGACTCTGAGAGGACATGCCGTCGATATCCTTTTCCGGCAGCAGCGCGTCACAGACGGCGTGCTCATCGATGCCAGCCGGCAGCGGGCGTAGCAGCAGACAGCCGTGCAGATCCGCGCGGCGGTTGACCGTGTCGATGCTGCGCAGCAGATCCTCGGTATTGCATCCGAGCGGCAGGGTGAAATGTTCGGTCTCGGCGCCGACAGTTTCACATTGGCGCTCGATGCTGCGGATGTAGGCGAGATCGTCGGGGTCGTCGCCGACACGCAGCAGCGCCAGCCGCGGCGCAAAGCCGAGCTGCGCAATGCGCGCGGCTACATCGGCGCGGATCGCGGCGGCGGCAGCGCGTCCGCTGAGAAGCTCAGCCATGTGTGCTCACCCCCCGCAGGGTATCGAGTACTGACTGCCCAAGCGCCTCGCAGACCGGCACCCAGCGCGCGAGCAGCGCCTCGGCCTCGGCGGCCATGGCCTTGGCCTCGCCCTCGTCTGGCAACGTGCGGGTGTTGACGAAAAGGTTCATCGCCGCGCACGCCATCGCCGCACGGCAGAGCTGTGCCGCGCAGCCGAGATCCGAGAGCAGCAGTGCCTTGCACAGCGGCTGCAGCTCGACGAGCAGCTCAGCCGTCGCAGCTGCGCTGCGCAGCATGTCGAGCGGCGCAGAGCAGGCCAGCAGCGTCGCCTCGCGGAGGATCGCGCGGCGACCGGGCATGTCCTTCGGCAGGCGGTAGGCGGCGGAGAGCGGCGCAAAGCCTTCGGCGTCCCGATCGATCAGGGATAATAACTCTTGACGCTGTGCGTCGGCGCGCTCGATCAACGTCGGCAGTGCGGGCTTTTCGGCGCTCTCGGACAGACGGGCGGCCATCGCGGCCAATGCGGCGGCAAGCGCTCCGCAGAGCGCTGCGGCGCCGCCGCCGCCCGGTGTCGGCGCGCGGGAGCTCAGCTCCGCGGCAAAGGCGGACAGGCTCAGTTCGGTCAGTTCGGTCATGTCAGTCACCTGGTTTTTCTTAATGTGCTCCCTATCCTATCACAAGAAGGGAGAGAAGTAAAGTAAACGATGATCAATACGTCTGCGGCATCTCCCGGAAAATTTGTGCCCTGATTTCGTCACTTTTTCTTGGAATACACAAAGTATTCCTGCGAAAAAGGTCCTTCATCAGAACCCAAATTTTCTCGGGAGCTGCTCTTGCCGCATTAATCATCGCTTACTAAAGCTTTACGCGTGGCGGGATTTTTGTTATACTGATGGCAGGATTCGACTCGATTCGACAGACGGAGAGGGGCGAGTAATATGAGAAAAGTATGCGCCCTGCTGCTGGCCATGGCGCTTGGGCTGCTGCTCGGCGGCTGTGCCGGCACGGACTACCGCCGCGCCGGGGAGCTCTATGCCGCGCAAGAGCTTGAAGCGGCGCTTGCGGCCTATGAGGCGCTCGGCGACTATAAGGACAGCGCCGCGCAGGCCGTCCATATCCGCTACGATCTCGGCACGGCGGCCATGGCGGCGGAGGATTGGGAGACGGCAGCGGCCTATTTCCGCGATCTCCACTATAACGACAGCGAAGCCCTGCTGGAAAAATGTGAGCATGCGCCGATCGCGGCGGCAGTGGAGGACTTCCTCGACGCGCTTGAGCCGCTGGTGACCGAGAGGCTGAAAGGTACTACAGCCCAGCAGAGCGAATTAAAACAGATACTCGAGACCGAGCGTGCGGCGCTCGCACCTTTCCGCGAGCTTGAAGCCGCGCAGTCCTATCTCACCGCGCTTGACCTGCAGCTTGCCACGATGGACGTCACGGTGGACCACAGCTATCAGCTGCAGTGGCAGCAGGGGCGGCTCCAGCGACGGGAGGCGCTGCTGCGGCTGCGGCAGGACTACGGCTTCATGGCCGACGATGCGGCTTTTGAAGCCGGTATCGCCGCGGGGATCGACGAGCTGCGGCAATATGTCGCCGCACTTGAAGCGATCGACCGCGATATCAGCGCGCAGTTGGGCGCGCTCTCGGGCTTTGCGGTGCTCGATAAAAGCCGTGCCGAGCTGACACTGAGAAACAACACCGCTTTTGGCTTTTCGGCGGAGTTCATCCTGCAGATGTTCCGCGCCGACGATACCCAGTTCATCAAAGAGACCACGATCCCCATGGCCGCGATCGCCCCCGGCGAGAGCTATACGCTCATGGCCGCCATCGGCAGTACGATCACGGTCGAGAGTGTGAACGTGGACTGGTGGATCACGGAGATCGACACCAATTGATAGTTGGTCAGAGAACAGATAAAAACACAAGTGAACCGATGAGGCACGATTTAGGAGGCAAAAAGCAGTGTATCTTCTTGAGGATGATCTTCAAATCAGAATCCGCCAGATTTCAAGCGAGGTAAACATGAGATCAAACGGTCTCATTTGCCTTGAGGAAACCATTGCGATCCCGTACTATGGTCAGATTATCCTTCGCTTTACACTGAAGACGGAGGAAATCACATTCCATGACCTTGATAGCTATGAGAATATGCTGTATGAAATCGTCGGCGATGAATTTCTGGTTGATTTTATGGGTTCCGTTTATCAACGAGCAGGTGTTGGCTTTTTAAATTTGGAAAAGCGGCTCGAAAAACTGGCTGCCGAGCTGCCGGATGAAATAATGGATAGCTCTGTACACAGGGTTGGGCTCCAAAAGGATGCGGAGTATCTGCTGAAAATGGCGGGATTGGAGACAAGTAAAAGAGTTTGGGAAATACAGATGAGTGAAGATGAATGGTTGCTTCTGATTATGGGCAGACAAAACAGGAAAATAAAAACGATAGGTGATGCCCCCATACTACATGTGGCGGAAGTGCCGGAAAAACCATGCATTGGCCTTATGAAAGCAGCTTTTATCGCAAAAAACAGAAAAGTATCACTTGCCAGACTGTTGGCAGAGGGTTGAAGCATCTTTCCCTTGACAAAGAGCAAAACTCTGTCATATAATGAATATGCAAAAAGGCGTTGCCCGAAAGCGGCTCCGCCCAAGATTGTTTTACACTTTATTCAAGCATAGAAACCGTCACTTGGCCGAGTGGCGGTTTCTGCTTTTTACGGTGACAGTGATCGTGTATTTCCATACATGAAATGTCAATGTAATCGGCATAATAGCACCTCCCTTCCGGGAGTGTGACAGAACCGCCTTTTTGCGCTTGGCAACGCCTGCCCTTGCGGGCATTTCTATTCTACAAAAACAGACGATAATTGTCAATCAAAAGTGAACAAACAAAAAGCGTGCTGTATTAACCGCAACTGTATGGTTAATATAGCACGCTTTTTGTAAAACAGATCGCTTATACCGTGACCAGTTCCTTTTCCTTT
Source organism: uncultured Eubacteriales bacterium (assembly GCA_900319275.1). Classification (GTDB taxonomy): domain Bacteria; phylum Bacillota; class Clostridia; order Oscillospirales; family Oscillospiraceae; genus Limivicinus. The sequence continues at coordinate 4,549 of ONNS01000087.1, read as the reverse complement.
TTTGCCTTAGTGCCGCGGGGCTTTTTCGCCTTGAGGCCGAGGGCGTCGAGTACTTCGCGCACCTCGCTGACCGGCGTGATCGTCAGCGCGGCGCGGACCTCCTCGGGTACATCGCGCAGATCCTCGACATTGTCCGCGGGGATGAAGACGCGTTTGACGCCTGCGCGCTGTGCAGCCATCAGCTTTTCCGGCAGCCCGCCGATCGGGTTGACGCCGCCGCGCAGGCTGACCTCGCCGGTCATGGCGACGTCGGTGGGCACGCTCTTGCCGAGCAGCAGCGAGGCGAGCGCCGTCGTCAGCGTGATACCGGCCGAGGGGCCGTCCTTGGGCGTGGCGCCGTCGGGAACATGGATGTGCAGGTCACTCTTGTCGAGCGCTTCGGCCTGATCGGCGTACAGCGATTTCACAAGACTGACGGCGATCTGGGCCGACTCCCGCATCACGTCACCGAGCTGGCCGGTGATCGTGAGCTTGCCCGAGCCGCGGTTGAGCATGGTCTCGATGTATAAAATCTCGCCGCCGACCGGCGTCCACGCGAGACCGGTCACAACGCCGGGGCGCGCGCTTGCGGGCACATGGCGGTGGGGGAGCGGGTGGGTGTCCAGCACCTCGCGCAGCTGCGAGGGCGTCACGGTCAGCGCGTCACTCTCGCCGCGCACCAGGCGCACGGCCTCGCTGCGGCAGAGCGTCTCGAGCCGTTTTTTGAGTCCGCGCACGCCGGATTCGCGCGTATAGTCCGAGATGATGGCCGCGATCGTCTCGTCGGGGACCGTCAGCTGTCCTTCCTGCAGCCCGACAGCGGCCATGGCCTTCGGCAGCAGATGACGGCGCGCGATCTGCAGCTTTTCGATCGGACTGTAGCCCTGAAATTCGATGACCTCCATGCGGTTTAATAGCGGCGCGGGGATCGAATCGCGCGTGTTGGCCGTGCAGATGAACAGCACGTCGCTGAGATCGAAGGGCACGTTCAGATAGTGGTCGGTGAAGCTCTTGTTCTGCTCGGGGTCGAGCACTTCCAGAAGTGCGCTGGCCGGGTCGCCGTTGTACGAGCTGTTGAGCTTGTCGACCTCGTCGAGCACCATGACGGGGTTCGAGACACCGGACTTCTGGATGCCGTCCAGGATGCGGCCGGGCATGGCACCGATGTAGGTGCGGCGGTGGCCGCGGATGTCGGCCTCGTCCCGTGCGCCGCCGAGCGCGACACGCACGTATTTGCGGCCGAGCGCTTTGGCGATCGACTGGCCGATGCTGGTCTTGCCGGTGCCGGGGGCGCCGACAAAGAGCAGGATCGAACCCGCCTGCTGCTGTTTGAGACTCATGACGGCGAGCTGCTGGAGGATGCGATCCTTGACCTTTTTCAGACCGTAATGGTCTTCTTCAAGGATTCGCGCCGCTTCGTCGAGAGAGATGGCCTTTGGCTCTTCCCGTTTCCAGGGCAGCGAGGCGAGAAAGTCGAGATAATCGTACAGCAGCGCACTCTCGGCGCCCTGCCCGTCGCGCTTGAGGCGCTTGAGCACCTTGTCGGCCTCCTTGCGGGCCGTCTCGTTCAGCTCGGCTTCATTCAGCCGGCGCTCGAGCGCCGCAAGATCGGTCTCATCCTCGGGGTGCAGTTCGTTGAGCTCGTTCTGCAGGTATTCCATCTGCTTGCGGATGGCCTGCTCGCGGTAGAGCTTCTGGTGGTCCTCCTCCTGTGCGCTGGATGCCTCGCGGTTGACCTTGCCCATCTCGAGATTTTCATAGATCAGCCCTTCCAGCATCTCGGTGCGTTTTTCGACGCTGTCCTCGGCCAGCACGGCATAGCGCTCGGCGTTCGTGTTCACCATCCAGGGCGAGAGCATGACCGCGGCCTCGCCGATGCTGCCGAGCTGGGCGATGAAGCCGCGCGCGGCCTGACCCCACTGGAAGCTCGAGGCAAACTCGGCGAGCGCGGTCTTGACGGCCTTCAAGCGCCGCTCGGCGTCCGCACTGTCAAGATCCTCGATGTCGTTGCGGCGCGAGAGCGTCAGGTCGATCGTGCCGCCGTCATAGATCTCCACATCGTCGAGATTCACACGCGCACCGGTGTGCAGCAGCAGATAGCCGTTTTCGTTTACCTCGGTGACCTCGGCGTGTACGCCGATCGGGTAGAAGCTCTCGGCGGTGAAGGCGGCGCGCTCGTCGTCCTCCCGCGCCACGACCATGATCATGCGTTCGCCCGCCACGGGGGCGTGCCCGGCTACCTTCTCGAAGGTCTCGGTTTTGAAATAGATGCTGGTATCGGGCACGATCAGAATATTATATACAGGAAATACGTTCATACCCTTGTCCTCCCTTATGTGAATTTGGCAAGGTTTAGCACTCGATTTGTTAGAGTGCTAATTCGTGGGTGGAAAAATAGGCATCCGGCAGGTGGATGCCTTGTCTGTCATGGAAATCATAGCATTGGGATAGGAATTTGTCAAGCCTGTTCACAGATTGTTTCCATTCAATTCAATTGGACGCAATAAAAATAGGAAACGGCGGCGGCAAGATGTCTCTCACAGTGCATTCTTGCCGCCGTTTTTTACTCGATCGGCAGGGCGAATTCGGCCGCATAGTGGTCGGCATCGCTCGACACCGTAAAGCGGCCTCCCATCACCTGCATCAGCTTTTCACAGGTGCGCACGCCGATCTTGCTGCTCTCCACGCGGCTGCCGCCGCGGCGCACGGCGTTGGAGAAGACGACAGTGAGTTCGTTGCCCCGCCGCTCGGCCAACAGGACCACGGGGCGGGCGGGGTCCGCGTATTTGCGGATGTTTGACACCAGATTATCGACCACGCGCTTTAAGTACATGGGGTCGGTGGTGACGGTGCAGTTGTCAGTAAAGGGCGGCTGCTGTACGGTAAAGCCCTGGTCCTGCAGCTCGAAGGCCGCCTCGCCAAGCAGCTGCTCGAGCAGCATCGGCGCGTCATAGCGCTGACTGTCGAGCTGCAGTTCAGTGTTGCCGAACACCAAAAAATAACGGAAGAGCTCGTCGGTCAGATCCTTGAGCTCCCTGGCTTTGCCGTAGGCCGAGGCCGTCAGCTGTGTGCGCTGCCGTTCGTCGAGTCCGCCGCCGTTTAAAAGTTCGAGATAGCCCAGCAGACTGGTCATCGGGGTGCGGATATCGTGGGACATGGCGGTGATCAGTTCACTGTTGGCCTCCCAGGCGCGCTTTTCACTGCCCAGCCGCTCGATGACCGAACGGCGCATCGTGTCTATATCGTTGGCGAGTGCGGCAATCTCGTCGCTGCCCTCGGCGGTTATGGGCGTGTCGATCTCCCCGGCGGAGACCAGTGCGGCCTTGCGCGAGAGAGCCAGGATACGCCTTGTCAGCTTGCCGGCGTAGCTCAACTGGATGACTGTAAACACGACGACGCCGGACACGGTGGCCAGCACCGCATTGATGGCCTTTTCATGGCTGTCGGAGGAATCGGCGATCGTGATGGAGTAGGCGCCGTCCGGGAAGGTCATCGGGTAGAGTTTGCCGCTGCGCGTAGCGTTCAGTGTGCTGCCGGGCGTGCCGGCCGGGTATACCGTGACCGTGGCGTAGCGGTGGGCGCGGTTGAAGGCGGCCACAGCGGCCTCGTTCTGGCCGGAGAACTGACCGGCGCGCACATAGGCCGCAAATTCGGCGTAGATCGCGGCCTTGCGGGACGAGACATTGGCGCTGCTCATGTAAAAGTGCTCGACGGTGTAGTTCCCGGCGTAGAAAACGCCCAAAAACACGGCCGCGGCCGAGAGCACGGCGATCAGCTGGCTGAGCAGCAGCTGGGCGTTCAGCGAGCGGGAGAGACGCTTACTCATCGATCTGATAGCCCTTGCCCCAGACCGTGCGGATGATCTTGGGGGAGGACGGGGTCGTTTCGATCTTGCGGCGCAGATTCAGCAGATGGACCATGACCGTGTTGTTCGAGCCGGGGAGGAACTGCTCCTTCCACACGTTTTCATACAGCTCCTGGGCCGTCACGGTCTGGCCGCGGTGGCGCAGCAGATATTCAAGAATAGAAAACTCGGTATCGGTCAAGGTTACGTTCTTGCCGTTGCTGACAACAGAACGCGCGGCAAAGTCGACCTCTAAATTCTCAATGGCGAGCGCCTCTTCGGGCTTGCCGCGGTATTCCTTATAGCGGCGCAGCAGCGAATTGACCTTTGCAAGCAGCTCGGCCTTGGAAAAGGGCTTCGAGAGAAAGTCGTCGCCGCCGCTGCGGTAGGCGCTCAGGCGGTCGCTCTCGGCGCTTTTGGCAGTCAGAAACAGCACGGGGGCGTTGGAAAACGCGCGCAGCGCGTCGCAGGTCGCGTAGCCGTCCATGCCGGGCATCATCACGTCCAGGATCACAAGGTCGATGGCCTTGTTTTCGCGCAGCAGCGCCAGCGCGCTCGGGCCGTCCGGCGCGTCGAACAGCGTAAACTCGCTCTCGAGCAGCAGCCGCAGTACATTGCGGATATCGGGATCGTCGTCCACGATCAGGATCTGGGATTGTTTCGGCATATGATCACTCACTCCTTTTATGCTGCCATTGTACCACAAATTTTCGTGTGTACAAGCGC
>ONNS01000082.1 GCA_900319275.1 uncultured Eubacteriales bacterium | reverse complement strand
GAAAGATACGCCGTTTGTCCCGGAATACCCACGCCGTTCACTTCGGAATGACCACGCCGCTCATTTCGGAATCCTCACGCCGTTTGGCCGGAATTTGCATTTTCGCCGCGGATCAGCACCGGAGCCTCGCGCATGGCGCCGGGGAAGAGGCGGATATAGTCCTCACCGCAGACGGCCTCGGCGGGATCGCGGCTGAGCGCGGTAAAGCTCTCGTTGAGTTTGGAGATATAGAGGGTCTTGTTGTTTTCGCTGGTGTAGACGACATAGGCCGTGCCGTCGCTGTCGAGAAAGAGGTTCATATCCCGCGCCTCACCCTTTGAGGAGGGGTAGCAGTCCAGCTGTCCCGGCGGACACTGGGACAGGCGGCTGCGGCCGAGGAAACGAAACGGCCCGAAGGGCGAGTCCGACACGGCCACACCGGCCATGCCGACGTCATATTTATAGCCCGGGTTGTCCGCAGTGCTGTCGTCGGAGTGGAACCAGAGCACATACTGCCCCGTCGCCGCGCAGCGGAGCATTTTCGGCCGCTCGTTGACCGTTTCGCGGTTGTAGGCCGCGAAGACCGCGTCCTTTTCCTCGCTGCTGAGCGCGCCGTAGAGAGCGGCAAAATAGGGGTCGGTGTCCAACTGCTGCCGGGTCTCGGGTGGGATCAGCACGTCGCCGTGGTTTTCCCAGTGCAGCAGATCATCGGAGGAATAGACCGCCGCCGCGTTGCCGAGATGGCCGCTCGTCTTGTCCTCGCCGATCCAGATATAGGTCTCTCTGCCGTCGGGCAGTGCCATGCGCTGCACCTGACCGCCGTGGGCCTGAATGACACTGCCGTCCGCGGCGAGCCAGCGCGCACCGGGGAAGATTTCGCCCTCGTCGCCGTTGACGCTGCGTGCGTCGTTTGCATAGACTGTTTCCGGCCCGCGGCCGAGAAAGCGGAACGCACCCGCAATCGCGTAGACGCCGCTGCGTGAAAAGAACACGCCCAGAAGCAGTAGTGCCAGCGCGCCGATACCGTACGCCCAAATCGTCTTTTTCATGTCCGCTCACCTCCCCGGAAAGCATAGCGGCGCCGCGGCGAAGACCGCCGCAAGACACAGCCCGGCAAAAAACAGCCAATACCGCCGCGCGGCCGCGCGGTCTGCGGGCAGTGCGCGGGCAATGGCGAGCAGCAGCAGACCCGCCCCGCAGGGCAGCAGGGCCGTGCTGCTGCTGCCGCACAGCAGCGCGAGCGCCGCCGCGGCACCGCCGAGAATGCTCTCGCAGGGCTGCCAGGCCGTCAGCGCGTGTGCGCGCTGCAGCAGCAGCGAGACCAGCACGGCAAAGAGCAGCCCCAGCACAACGGCCAGCAGCAGATCGAGCGAAAAATCGTCGTCGCCGGCCGCGTAGATCAAAATGGCGGGAATGGCCAGCACAAAGCCCGCCGCTGTCAGCGCGGCGCCGAACGCGCGTGCCGTCCTGCCGGCAAGGCAGCGCTCCGCTGCCTCACCGGCGGCACAGCATACGAGAGAGGCGAACAGAAACATCATCGTAAAGCCGGGGCTGAAATCTGTCCCGGCCCAGGCCGCGCCGAGCGGCAGCAGAAAGAGCAGAATCCACAGTCGTTTTTTCATCAGAAAAGCCCCTTATTGTTTCTTGATTTATCTTAACAGAAAGGCAAATCCGGCGTCAAGGTCAAACGCGGTTGAAATTGGCGCCGATTCTTTGTATAATCCAAGTAATAACCACAGGAGGTACATCCAATGAGAGCCATTGTCACCGTGATCGGAAAGGACGCCGTCGGCATTATCGCCGGCGTCTGCGGATTGCTTGCCGGACAGCAGGTCAATATCCTGGATATCAGCCAGACCGTCATGCAGGAGTATTTCACCATGATCATGCTGGTCGATACCGCGCGCTGCAGCCTGCCCTTCGGGGAACTCGCCGACGAGCTGCGCGCCTGGGGCGAGAGCAGGGGCCTGTCCGTGCGCATCCAGCACGAGGACATCTTCAACGCGATGCACCGCATCTGAGGTGAGACCATGGCTATGATCAACAGTGGAGAGATCCTCCAGACCATCCGAATGATCGACCAGCAGCATCTCGACATCCGCACAGTGACGATGGGCATCAGCCTGCTCGACTGTGCCGACGCCGATGTGCAGCGCTGCGCGGAGAAGATATACGACAAAATCACGCGCTCGGCGCGCGATCTGGTGCGCACGGCCGAGGAGATCGAGAGCGAGCTCGGCATCCCGATCGTCAATAAGCGCATTTCCGTCACGCCGATCGCGCTCGTCGGTGCAGCCTGCCGGAGCGACAGCTATGTGCCGCTGGCCAGGGCCATGGATCGCGCGGCCGCGGATTGCGGTGTCAATTTCATCGGCGGCTTTTCGGCCCTCGTGCACAAGGGCGCGACCGCGGCGGATCTGACGCTGATCCGCTCGATCCCCGAGGCACTGGCGGAAACCGAGCTCGTCTGCGCAAGCGTCAATGTCGGCTCGACCAAAAGCGGCATCAATATGGACGCCGTGGCCGAGATGGGCCGCGTCATCCGGCAGACCGCGGCGCTCACGGCGGACCGCGGCGGCTTTGGCTGCGCGAAGCTGGTCGTGTTCTGCAACGCCGTGGAGGATAATCCCTTCATGGCCGGCGCCTTTCACGGCGTGGGCGAGCCCGAGCGGGCGATCAACGTCGGCGTCTCGGGCCCGGGCGTGGTCTATCACGCGCTGCAGGATATGCAGGGCCAGCCGCTCGACGCCGTGGCCGAGACCGTCAAGAAGACGGCCTTCCACATCACGCGCGTCGGCCAACTTGTGGCGCAGGAGGCCTCGCGGCGGCTCGGCGTGCCGTTCGGCATCGTCGATCTGAGCCTCGCACCGACGCCGGCCGTCGGCGATTCGGTGGCGCGCATTCTCGAGCGCATGGGCCTTTCGACCTGCGGCGGCCACGGGACGACGGCGGCGCTCGCGCTGCTCAACGATGCAGTCAAAAAAGGCGGCGTCATGGCGTCCTCGTCGGTCGGCGGCCTGTCCGGCGCGTTTATCCCGGTGTCCGAGGACGAGGGCATGATCGCCGCGGCGCGCAAGGGCGTGCTTCGGCTCGACAAGCTCGAGGCCATGACCTGCGTCTGCTCGGTTGGGCTTGACATGATTGCGATTCCCGGCGATACTCCGGCCTCGACAATCTCGGCCATCATCGCCGACGAAGCGGCGATCGGCATGGTGAACGCAAAGACCACGGCCGTCCGCCTAATCCCGGCTCCGGGCATGCAGGTCGGGGACACGGTGGAGTTCGGCGGCCTTTTAGGTACGGCCCCGGTCATGCCGGTCCACGCTGAGAGCGCCGAGGCATTCATTGCGCGCGGCGGCCGCATCCCAGCCCCGATGCAGAGCCTGAAAAACTGAGGAAGTAACTGTTCAGTCCCTGACGGGACTAAACAGTTAGAGGGGAAGCACCCCGCTACGCGCACTCGGCTTGCGAGGGGACGCCTCGCATCGTCAAACGAAACTCGCTTCAGTCCGCTTTCCCGGTTTACGAAAGAGCCGGGAAAGCTACCTGTCCGCTCCTTCCGTTTTCCTCTCAAATGCAAAGCACCTGCTTTGCATTTGCTAAGGACGAGCAGTGGAATGAGCGAGCTTTCGTGTCTCAAACACTTCAAGCGAGACGATATGGAACTTGCGAGGACGTGCGCCGCGAGAAGAGTTTTTTCCGAGGCACTACCACAGGCATAAGTTCGCGTAGCCAAATCAAAGATTTGGACGCTCACTTAATGTCCCCGGAAAAAACAGACTTGACTTTGTTTTTCGCCTTTCGAGGCGAAAAATCAGAGGAAGATTCCCCCGGCGGGGGAAATGTCTGCGTAGCAGACAAAAGGGGGGCGGGGTTCCCCCTCTGAACTCCCCCTAACCAAGGCAGATTGAACAGTTACCTGAGAATGACGGTGTAGCCAGATGCGAAAAGGGAGGCAGATTCGTGAGAATTTGCCTCCCTTTTGATAGGGCATATCATCGCCGCGCTTCAAAGAAGCCGCGCAGCAGCGCGGCGCACTCGTCCTCCAGAATCCCGCCGTACACCTTCGGTTCGTGCCGGTAGCGCTCCTGAAACAGGTCGATCACACTGCCGACCGAGCCGGTCTGCGGCTCTCTCGCGCCGAAGATCAGACAGGGGAGACGGCTCATGATGATCGCGCCGGTGCACATCGGGCAGGGCTCGAGCGTCACGAACAGTGTGCAGCCCTCGAGCCGCCAGCTGCCAAGCGTCCGGCAGGCCTCGCGGATCGCCTCGATCTCGGCGTGGGCCGTCGCGTCGGGGAGCTCCTCGCGCCGGTTGCGGCCGCGGCCGAGAATCGCGCCGTCCGGCCCGACGACAACGGCGCCGACCGGCACCTCACCTTGCGCGGCGGCCTGCCGCGCCAGGGACAGCGCCTCGCGCATATATCCCTCAAACGCCGAATACTCCATAGAGACCTCCCGGATAGAGCACTTCCCCGGCTTTTGGCAGTCGGGGAAGTGTTGTTTGATGTTTAAGGCAACACCGCACAATTCGCCTTCGGCATCTTCTGGAAAAGCTGCGCCCTGATTTCGTCACTTTTTCTTGCAATACACAAAGTATTTCTGCGAAAAAGTGCCATCATCAGAACCCAGATTTTCTCAGAATCTGCTCTCGCCAAATTATGCGGTATTGCCTTAATCGAGGCTGTGTTACGCCAGGGCGGCCGTGATGATGCTCATCTGATAGACCTCTTCGGCGTCGCAGCCGCGGCTGAGGTCGTTGATCGGGGCGTTCAGGCCCTGCAGGATCGGGCCATAAGCTGCGAAGCCGCCGAGGCGCTGCGCGATCTTGTAGCCGATGTTGCCGGACTGGATCTCGGGGAAGATGAAGGTGTTGGCATAGCCGGCGACCTTGCTGCCGGGGAACTTCAGCTGACCGACGACCGGGGAGACGGCCGCGTCAAACTGCATCTCGCCGTCGATGGCCACGTCGGGGGCCATCTCCTTGGCGATCGCGGTGGCCTCGCGCACGAGATCGGGGCCGGGGCCCTTGCCCGAGCCCTTGGTGGAATAGCTCAGCATGGCGACCTTCGGGTCCATGCCGAAGACCTTGGCGGTCTTGGCGGTCTCGACGGCGACCTCGGCGAGCTGCTGGGCGGCGGAGAGCACTACGTTGCCTTCCTTGTCCTTGCGGTCCTCATAGGAGATGTTGATGGCGCAGTCGCCCATGGCGAGCATCTCGTCGCCGCGCACCAGAATGAAGCTGGAGGAAACCAGATTGGCGCCCTTGCGGGTCTTCACGATCTGCAGTGCGGGGCGCACGGTGTCAGCCGTCGAATAGGTGGCGCCGCCGAGCAGCGCGTCGGCCAGACCCATCTTCACGAGCATCGTGCCGAAGTAGTTGCTCTTCTGCAGCAGCGCGCGGCACTCCTCGGCCGTCTGCTTGCCCTTGCGCAGCGCGACCATCGTTTCAACCATCTCGTCCATCTTGTCATAGGTCAGCGGATCGATGATCTCCAGTCCCTCGATGTCAAAGCCGCCCTTCTGTGCCGCGGCCTTTACGTCCTCAACGTTGCCGACCAGCACGGGGGTCAGGAAGCCGCCCGCCTTCAGGCGCGCCGCGGACTCGAGAATACGGGCGTCGGTGCCTTCGGTGTAGACGATCTTGCGGGGATTGGCCTTCAGGATCTCAATCAGATTTTCAAACATATGGCTGTGTTCCTCCTGTTTTTAGTCATAGATCATAGAGCTTGCGCTCGGGATTTACTCAACAGATTAACAATACCACGCTTTGCCTCAGTTTTCAAGGATCGTTTGTTTTTTTGCATAAAAAAGGCGGCGCAGCGGGAAGAACTCGCAATCTTTCTGTTTACAAGCTCCCGAATTCCAAGTATAATACAGAGCGTTATACTACAGAAGCGAGTGTGAAACCATGGAGAGAACCTTTGCCCAGACGCTCTCGGCGCTGCGGCGGCAGAAGAATCTGAACCAGCGCACGGTGGCGCTCGACCTCGGCATCAGCCAGGCGCTGCTGAGCCACTATGAAAACGGCGCACGCGAGCCGGGACTCGACTTTGTGTGCCGCGCCTGCGACTATTACGGTGTAACGGCGGACTATCTGCTATGCCGCAGCGATTCGCCGAACGCCGCCGCCAGCACGGCCGAGGCCGCCGTGGCCTTCCTCGAACAGATCCGCGGCGTGACCGACCGCGCCGAGATGGCCCTGAAAGAATTTATGGAGAAGCAGCTATGACAGACCAGTCCAGAATCCGCAATTTCTCGATCATTGCCCACATTGACCACGGCAAGTCCACGCTCTCCGACCGCCTGATCGAAAAGTGCGGCGCGGTGGAGCAGCGCATCATGGCCGACCAGATCCTCGACAATATGGAGCTCGAGCGCGAGCACGGCATCACGATCAAGGCCCGCGCCGTCGGCTTGAACTACAAGGCCGCCGACGGGGAGAACTATACCCTCAACCTGATCGACACGCCGGGCCACGTCGACTTCAACTACGAGGTCAGCCGTTCGCTCGCGGCCTGCGAGGGCGCGGTGCTGGTCGTCGACGCCAGCCAGGGCGTCGAGGCGCAGACGCTATCGAACACTTATCTCGCACTTGACAACGATCTCGAGATCCTGCCGGTCATCAACAAGATCGACCTGCCCGCGGCCGAGCCGCAGCGCGTCAAGGACGAGATCGAGGAGATCATCGGCATCCCGGCCCAGGACGCGCCGGAGATCTCGGCCAAGACAGGCATCAACATCGACGCGGTGCTTGAGGACATTGTGAAAAACGTCCCGGCCCCGAAGGGCGATCGCAGTGCACCGCTGCGCGCGCTGATCTTTGACAGCCAGTACGACAACTACCGCGGCGTCATCGTCTTTATGCGTATGATCGACGGCGTGATGCGCCGCGACCAGGAGATCCTGCTGATGGCGAGCGGGGCGCGCTACAAGATCGTGGAGCTCGGCCATCTGCGCCCGATCGGGCTTGACCCCTGTGACGAGCTCGCCGCCGGCGACGTCGGCTATTTCACAGCCAGCATCAAAACGGTCTCGGATACCCAGGTGGGCGACACCGTCACCGAGGCCGCCCGCCCCTGCACCGAGGCGCTGCCCGGCTATCGCCCGGCGCGGCCGATGGTCTACTGCGGCATCTATACCGAGGACGGCTCGAAATATCCCGATCTGCGCGACGCGCTTGAAAAGCTGAAATTAAACGACGCCTCGCTGAGCTTCGAGCCCGAGAGCTCGGTGGCACTGGGCTTCGGCTTTCGCTGCGGCTTCCTTGGCATGCTGCACATGGAGATCATCCAGGAGCGGCTCGAGCGCGAGTTCAATCTCGAGCTTGTCACGACGCTGCCCTCGGTCATCTATAAGATCATCCACTCGGACGGCAGCGTGCAGATGGTCGACAACCCCCACAATTACCCCGACGTGACCACGATCGCCGAGGCGCAGGAGCCGTACGTGAAGGTCTCGATCATCACGCCGAATGAGTTCGTCGGCAATATCATGCCGCTCTGCCAGGACCGCCGCGGCGACTATAAGAACATGCAGTACCTCGACGAGCGTCTGGTCGAGCTGCACTACGAGATGCCGCTCAATGAGATCATCTATGACTTTTTTGACACGCTCAAGGCCCGCACGAAGGGCTATGCCTCGCTCGACTATGAGCTCAGCGAGTACCGGCCCTCGGAGCTGGTGAAGGTCGATCTGCTCTTAAACGGCGACGGCGTCGACGCGCTGAGCTTTATCGCCCACAGGGAAAAGGCCTATGCGCGCGCCCGCAAGCTCTGCGAAAAGCTCAAGGACAACATCCCGCGCCAGCTCTTCGAGGTGCCGATCCAGGCGGCCATCGGCGGCAAGATCATCGCGCGCGAGACCGTCAAGGCCATGCGCAAGGATGTGCTCGCCAAGTGCTACGGCGGCGATATTACCCGCAAGAAGAAGCTGCTCGAAAAGCAGAAGGAAGGCAAAAGGAAGATGCGCCAGCTCGGCACGGTCCAGATCCCGACCGAGGCTTTCCTCGCGGTGCTGAAGCTCGACGAGTGATGCCGCAAATAAATAGTGGGGCTGCAGCAAAACTCATTTGCCACGCGTTCAATCTGTGTTAAGCGTAAGGGCCGACGCCCCTCGGCGACCCGACTGAAAACGGAATAATTGCATAAATTTCAGGCAAATACGTATCAATAGACATATTTTCCTGAAATATCTGCACAAAACGGACAAGGGGACGGAGCTTTCGTCTTTGTAGCAAAAGACAGAAGAACCGGCCTTTTGTCTTCCCGCCCTTGTCTTCGCTCGTATTTCCCAATGATGCAGATGATTTTTTCGCTGTAGCATAAGAGGAGCAGCCTTTATGAAAAAGACTATTACTGGCATAGTAACGATGGTTATTGTATTACTGAGTGTTGGTGCCAGCCTTGTTTCATGCGTATCTGTTACGAATCAGACTGTTTTTGTCAGTCCTTCCGTGGAAAACAGACCTTTGATTATTCAGGACCAAGCGAGTCTATGGCTCGGTTGCTGGGAGGGGTGGGTGTATGTATATCCAGTTTATCATCCTCTCGCTTTTGGAGCAACTGCACAGTATCTGAGTCGGCTGGAGCCGGGAAGGCTGAGAAAAATCAGTAAGCTGATGGTTGCTGGAGAAACATTTTTGGATGTGACTACGATTGCTGGGCAGATTGGAAGTGAACTGTATTTTTTCAGCACAGCAGATGACAAGTGCAGCTTGTATATGATGAATATAGATACGGGAAAAACAGAAACCGTCTGGAACGGTCAACAGCGGATTTCCCGCAATGACATGTTTATAAACAACGGAGAACTTTGGCTGCGGTTGTTTGACAATGGTATTCAAGGAGATTATCTGCTTGTAAAAGAAGGAAATGCCCGGGTTGTCAGCAATGCGTTGAGACCTTATTACCTCGGCGAGAAAGAATATGTATTGAATTATGAACCTGGGTATGATCCGTGTCTGCTAATGCGGGAAAGGGGCGGTGAATGGCAGGATACCGGGTTGGACTGCGGAAACAAATGCACGCTTATCTCAACGCAATATGGATTGGTCGTTCACTGCAGCGGTTATTCCAAAGGCGGCAAACAACACTTGTATTTGATACAGCCTACCGGCGAGGCAGTTGAGCTGTTGAGCTTTCCTTGCCTTTATTCCGTTTCGGCAATCAACATCTTTGATGAAAAACTGTATTATTCCATGAAGCGCTATGAAAAGTATGGCGAGATCGGAATGACGCGCTATGAAAATGACGAAGTCGAAGGCAGCTATATTATTAACTTAACAGATTTAAGCGCAAAAAAGGTAAGCAATATGATTTTTGACGGCTTGTACATCTTTGATGACAGCGGAATAATTGCTTGTGACGAGAATTGTAATATCTACAAGCTCGACTACAAAGGGAACGTGATAGATGTCCTGTTAGAAATCAAGTAAGCAGTAAGTAGCTTTACAGAAATCCATGGGACAGGGTTTGGTTTTTACGCTCTTTTTCAGGGGGCGTAGCCCTTCTTTTTTCGCATTAACCGTCCCCTTGTCTTCCGTTTTTATGCAAAAAGAAGCGGGTGCAGTTTAGTGAGGAAGCTTGAGATGGAAAAAATAATTATTCTGCTATCCCATTTGGTATGTAGTTTTTTTATCCATGTCTCTGCAATAATAAACTATATTTTTTATGGGTCAATCACTTTTTCTGTGGGATGACAGTAAGGGAAATGGACAAATGAATTGAAAAAAGAAGAGCCAACGATTAGGATAGGGGTATGTCC
>ONNS01000090.1 GCA_900319275.1 uncultured Eubacteriales bacterium | reverse complement strand
TTCATGTTCAAGAGCTCGGCCGAGCCGGGGACGTACTGGGGCAGCACATACAGGCGGTTTTCACGCGTGTGCGGGATGTTCTGGTCGTATTTCTCACCGTAATGGTATTCGAGCAGGCCGATCACGGACATCTCCTGCAGCAGCTCGTAGAGGTGCTCCTCCTCCACGCCGGTCAGCGCGACCATGTCCTTGAGCGAATAGGCGTGGCGCACCTTCATTTTCAGGGCCACGTCCACCATCTCGTCGTTCAGTACGTTGACAAAGCCGAAGAACTCCGGGCTATCTTCGTCGAGCTTTTTCAGCCCGAGCTTGTAGGGGATACGGTCGGTGATCTTCTTGCCGAGCAGCAAGAGTTTTTCTTTATTTGTTACCATGGCTATCTCCTCTTTTTTATGTGTGAAAAAATGTTGTTTGATGACACTTCACTCCACATTAATAATACCATATACTGCGCCAAAAGGCAAGAAAGGATATCGCTTTGGCGTTCCAGTTATCTGAACATTATGTAAACCAAAAAACGATGTTATGTAAACTAAAACGTGTTATGTAAACTATTACAACAAGCGGCAGAAAACATTACGCCGCGGCCCCGATGATCGGAGCCGCGGCGTTCACGGACAGTATCTGTATTTACCGCTCTTCGTTGAGAAGCTTGAGGATCTGCACGGCGTTTGCGGCCGCACCCTTGCGGATCTGGTCGCCGCAGCACCAGAGCGTCAGGCCGTTCTCGTCGGTCAGATCGTCGCGGATGCGGCCGACCCAGACGAGATCCTGGTTGCTGGTGTCCAGCGGCGTGGGGTAGCAGCGGCCCTGGTAGTCGTGGATCAGCTTTACGCCCGGGAAGGCACCGATTGCGGCCTCAGCCTCGGCCACGGAGATCTTGCGCTCGGTGCGCAGCGTGACGGCGATCGAGTGCGAGCGCATGACCGGCACACGCACGCAGGTGCAGGTGACCTTCAGTTCGGGCAGGTGCAGGATGCGGCGCCCCTCGTTCTGCATCTTCATCTCCTCGTCGGTGTAGTCGTTATCGAGCATCGCACCGATAAAGGGGATGACGTTCGCGGCGATCTGGGTGGGGAAGACCTTGCTCTCGATGGGCTTGCCCTCGGCGATGGCCTTCATCTGGTTCTCAAGCTCCAGCAGACCGCCCTGTCCGGCACCGGACACGGCCTGATACGTGCAGGCGACCATGCTGCGGATCGGAGAGATGGCCGAGAGTGCGGCCACGGCCATCATCGTGATGATCGTCGAGCAGTTCGGGTTGGCGATGATGCCCTTGTGGTTGAAGGCGTCGCCGCCGTTGACCTCGGGCACGATCAGCGGGACCTCCGGGTCCATGCGGAAGGCCGAGCTGTTGTCGATGTACACGGCGCCGCTTTTGACGATGGCCGGGGCAAAGCGCTTGGACATGCCGTTTTTCACGGCGCCAAGCACATAGTCCATGCCCTCAAAGCTCTCGTCGGTCGCTTCCTCGATAACGACGTCTTTGCCGTGGAACTTCACAGTGCCGCCCGCGCTCTTGGCCGAGGCCAGGGGGCGCAGGATGTTGACGGGGATATCGTACTCCTCCAGGACCTTCAGCATCTCCTGACCGACGGCGCCCGTCGCGCCGAGAATCGCAATATTACAGGCTTTCATAATGTGTATCCTCCTTACTTATCCGGCGAAGCCGTCGTACATGACGCGCACGGCCGTCTCATAATTCTTGTTGTCTACACCGATCAGGATGCTCAGCTCGTCGGCACCCTGGGCGATCGTACGGATGTTCACGCCGTGCTCGCCGAGCGCCTTGAACAGGCGGCCCGAGCTGCCCGCGCGGAAGGTCATCTTGCGGCCGACCGCGGCCACGAGCGCGATCTGGTCGCGCAGCGTCACGTCGTCGGGCTGGATATCCTTCTTGATGTCGGCCACAATCGCGTACAGGTTGTCGCCGAGCGCGGCGGTGCTGGCCACTAAGGCAAAGCTGTCGAGCCCGAGCGTGATGTGCTCCACCGGCACATGGTAGCGGTCCAGCAGCTCCAGCGAGAGACGCAGGGCCAGCGAGGTGTTCATGTTGCGCTTGCTGACCGTCAGGATCGTGAAATTGCGCCGCCCGGCGATGCCGGTGATGAAGCGCTCGGAGTCGCCCTTGTCGTCGATGCTGTCGAGAATCAGCGTGCCGGGGTCCTCGGGGCGGTTCGTGTTGCGGATGTTGATCGGGATACCGGCCTCGCGCACCGGCTGTACCGACTCTTCGTGCAGCACGGTCGCGCCCATGAAGGCCATCTCGCGCAGCTCCGCATAGGTGATGCGCTCGATCGGCTTGGGGTCGGGCACGATGCGCGGGTCGGCCATCAGGATGCCGGAGACGTCGGTCCAGTTCTCATAGACGTTGGCGTCGATCGCTGCCGCCGCAAGAGCGCCGGTGATGTCGCTGCCGCCGCGGGTCATGACCTTGATCTTCCCCGAGGGCAGGCTGCCGTAGAAGCCGGGGATCACGACCTTGCCGTACTTGCGCACGGCGTCGTTGATCGCGGCGTAGGTGCGGTCGCGCGCGATCGCGCCGTCATAGCCGAAGTAGATGCACTGCGAAGCGTCGACAAAGTGATAGCCCAGATACTCGGCCATCAGCCGTGAGGTGAAATACTCGCCGCGGCTGACGAGCTCGTCGACCGGCATATCGCGATTCATTCTCGCGCGAAGCGCATCCAGCTCGGTTTCAATGTCGTACTTCAAGCCGAGCTCATCCCGGATCGAAATCAGGCGCTCGGCGATAGTCTGCAGGATCTCGTTGCAGGGCACACCATAGGTCAGGTGCGCGTGGCAGAGATACAGCAGATCGGTCAGCTTGTTGTCGTCCTTGCTGCGCTTGCCGGCGGCGGACACGACCACGATCCGTCGGCCGCTGTCCGATTCTATGATATGCCGCACCTGGCGGAACTGTTCAGCCCCCGCAACCGAGGAGCCGCCGAATTTACAAACTTTATTCATCTCTTAATCCTCCAGTGCGGCAAAGAAGAGCTTGCAGCCCTCGCCGCGTATTTTCTCCGCAATGGCGTGCATCCGGATGACCGGAAGCGTATCGGTGATACCTCGGACCGTTTCTCCGTCCTCGATCAGGCTCTCAAAGCGCAGCGCGTCGGCCTTGTCCTTCGGCAGGCGCACATAATAGCGGCAGACCGGCAGGGAATTGTCCGCCTCGACACGCTGACAGTCGGCGCGCATCATGCTGCGCGCCCCGCGTCTGAGATCGCACACGTCGCGCAGCAGCGCCGAGGCTGTGGGATAGCGCCCCGCGCCCTGTCCCATCAGGCGGATCAGACCGGCATTCTTCCCGACGTAGTAGGCCAGGTTGAAGTTTTTGCGCACAGCCGACTCGGGCGCGGTATCGGGCACGAGCACCGGCTGTATGTAGGCAAACAGCCTGCCGCTGTCGGTAAGGCCGGCGCGGCCGAGCAGACGGCATACAAGCCGGCGCGATTGCAGGTCTTTCACATCCGCCGCCGTCAGCGACTCGATACCCTCGCGGCAGAGCCCCTCGGTCGGCAGCAGATTGTAGGCCGTGGCGCAGCCGAGCATGATCTTGCGCAGTGCGTCCATGCCGGAAACGTCGGCCGTCGGGTCGGCCTCGGCATAGCCGAGGGCCTGGGCCTCGCGCAGCGCGTCAGCATAGTCCACACCGAGCGTCTGCATCGAATCGAGCATGAAGTTCGTCGTGCCGTTCAAAATCCCGCCGAGCGACTGGATATCGTCGCTCTCGGCGGCCAGCTGCAGGTTGTGCAGGAAGGGGATCGCCCCGCCGCAGGCGGCCGAGAACAGGAAGCCCGCGCCGCTCGCTTCGGCCAGGGCGGCCAGCTCCGGACCCTTAGCAGCCACCAGCGCCTTGTTCGAGGTGACCAGATGCTTCCCGGCCTTCAGTACCGCGGCGGCATAGGTAAACGCCGGTTCGACGCCGCCCATGCACTCGCACACGGCCCAGACCGAAGGGTCGGACACGATTCGGTCGAGATCGTCGGTCTTATACGGCGCGTCGACCTTGCCCGCGCGCACCAGCACCGGCCCGGGCGAAAGGCCCGGCGTTTTTTCCAGCATTTCATATACGCCGACTCCGACGGTGCCGAAGCCTAAAATCGCGACTTTCATATGTGCCTCCGAAAAGTGTCCGCGTAAAAAAGACACTTGTATTTTTGATGAAGACAGTGTATCATAGAGCCGTCCAAATTACAAGTCACAATTTATCGAAATTATGCACGTGGAGGAAAACGGACTTTATGGATAATTACCTGTTGATCCACAAAAGCATCCTGCCGGCTTACTATGAAAAGGTATTGAAGGTGCGCCGCCTCCTGGAGAGCGGACAGGAAAAGGAGGTCAGCCAGGCGGCCAGGGCCGTCGGCATCTCCCGCAGCACCTATTACAAATATAAGGATTTTATTTTAGAGCCATCGGAGGGCAAGGTCGGGCGCAAGGCGGTCTTTTCCCTGATGCTGGCGCACGAGGCCGGGGTGCTGAGCTCGGTATTGAGCAGAATATCGGAAAAGGGCGGCAGTGTGCTGACAATCACGCAGAGCCTGCCGATCCACGGACAGGCCAGCGTGACGCTCTCGCTGGACGTCGGCGAGCAGAAAATTGCGACCGCCGAGCTTTTGGAGGAACTGAAACAGCTCGACGGGGTCGAGCAGGCCAAACTTGTAGCCGTCGAATAACAAAAAGGAGAACAGACCATGATCTTTCAAAGCACCAGAAGCAAGCATAGCGTTTCCGATACTCGCGCGGTCCTGGAGGGCATCGCCCCCGACGGCGGACTATATGTGGACCCTGAGCTGAAAAACCGCCCTTTTGATTGGCAGCACTGCCTGACGCTCAGCCCGCTCGGCATGGCCGAGGCGATTTTGCACCATCTGCTGCCGGACTTCCCGGATATGCAGGGGCTGGTAGAGCGCGCCTATACCGGGAAGTTTGACACGCCGGCGCTGACGCCGCTGCAGGAGGCGGGGGAGCAGTATATCCTCGAGCTCTTCCACGGCCCCACTTCGGCGTTTAAGGATGTGGCGCTCTCAATGCTGCCGCAGCTGATGGTCTCGGCGCGCGCGCTCGAGGGCGAGCAGGGCGAGACTGTGATCCTCACAGCCACCTCGGGCGACACCGGCAAGGCCGCGCTCGAGGGCTTTCACGACGTCGCGGGTACGCGCATCTTTGTGTTTTTCCCGCACGGCGGCGTCAGCCCGGTGCAGCAGCTGCAGATGCTGACGCAGCAGGGCGCCAACGTGCAGGTCTGCGCGGTGCGCGGCAATTTTGACGACTGCCAGACCGCGGTCAAGGAGACCTTCGCCGCCCTGCGCCAGGATGCGCGTTTTGGCGAGACCGGATATCGCCTGTCCTCGGCCAACTCCATCAACATCGGGCGGCTCGCGCCGCAGCTGGTGTACTATTTCATCGCCTATGCCCGTCTCATGGATCGCGGCGCGATCCGTCCCGGCGACGCGGTCGACTATGTGGTCCCCACCGGCAATTTCGGCGATATTCTGGCCGGGTGGATGGCCGGACAGCTCGGCCTGCCGGTCGGAAAGCTTGTCTGCGCCTCGAACGCCAATAAGGTGCTGACCGACTTCTTTGAAACCGGCTGCTACGATAAAAAACGCGCGTTCTTCAAGACCAGCTCGCCCTCGATGGACATTTTGGTGTCCTCCAATCTTGAGCGGCTGCTCTATTACGTCTCCGGCGGCGATACGGCCCTCGTGGCCGACGCGATGCGCCGCCTGAGAGAAGAGGGGGCGTACACGCTCCCGGACGGCCTGATGGCGGAGATCCGCCGCGACTTCGCGGCTTACTGTGCCGACGAGGCCGACATCAGCGCCGAGATCGGCCGTCTCTGGCGCGAGCGGCATTATCTCTGCGATCCGCACACGGCGGTCGCGCTGCACGCGGCGCGGCTTTACCGCGAGGAACACGGCAGCGGCGCGCCGCAGGTCGTGCTGTCCACGGCCTCGCCCTATAAGTTTCCCGCGGCTGTGCTCGCGGCCATCGGCGGCGACACAAGCGGCGACGAATTTGCCCAGATGGAAACGCTCTCCGCCCTGACCGGTGTGCCGATCCCGCCGAACCTCGCCGGCCTGAAGGACCGCGCCGTCCGCTTTGAGGACGTGATCGACGCCGCCGACATGGCCGACTATATCTGCGCAAAGCTGGGGGTGGCGAGATGAAGCTTCGTATCCCGGCGAGCTCTGCCAACCTCGGCCCCGGCTTTGACTGCTTTGGGCTGGCGTGGCAGCTCTACAATGAAATCGAATTCGAGTTTTCGGACGAACTGCGTGTCGAGGGCTGCGATCCGCGCTTTGCCAATGCCGAGAATCTCGCCTTCCAGGCCGTTCGCCGCACGGCTGAGGCCGCGGGCAAAGCCTGCCCGGCTGTGGCGATCCGCTTCGTGAAGACCGATATCCCGGTCTCGCGCGGGCTTGGCTCCTCGGCTGCGCTGATCGCCGGGGGCGTCAAAGCAGCGGATGCCCTTCTGAAACTGCATATGAGCGATGATGCGCTGCTGCGCGTGGCGACCGAGATCGAAGGGCACCCCGATAACGTTGCCCCGGCGCTCTTCGGAGGTCTGACCGTCTCGGCGGCCGAGGGGGACACGGTGCTCACGCGCCGCTTCCCACTGCATGAGCGTTTTCATTTTGTGCTGCTAAGCCCGGATTTCGAGTTGTCCACCGCCGCGGCCCGCGGCGTGCTGCCGCCGAGCTACCCCCGTGCGGACGCGGTCTATAATCTCTCGCGCACGCCGCTTGTCCTGCGCGCACTGCAGGACGGGGACAGTGAGCTGCTGCGCTTTGCCATGCGCGACAAGATCCACCAGCCCTACCGCCGCTCGCTGATCCCCGGCTATGACAAGGTGGAAGCGCTCGCGCTCGCGTCCGGGGCCTGCGGCTTTGGCATCTCGGGCGCGGGCTCCACGCAGCTCGCCATTTTCCCGGACGAGCGCGCTGCGCAGCGCTTCGCCGCCTCGGCCGGGGCGCGGTTCCCCGCCTGGCGGATTCAGAGTGCAAGACCCGACCTGACAGGAACAGTCATTCAGTAAAACATGAAGCCATCAGGGTGAAGCGAAAAAGACGCTTCCCTGATGGCTTCACGCTGTGCTATGCCGCGCATTGTTTGCCGGTGTGGTCGATGGAATAATCCCCGTTTAAAAGGAGCTCCGATATGGGCACAATGGTATAGCCGTCGCGCTGCAGCGCCTCGAGAATCCCCGGCAGGGCCTCGGGCGTGTGTTCGGCCGCGTTGTGGAACAGCACGATGCTGCCCGGCTCCACGCGGCTCAGTACCCGCTCGGTGATCTCGTCGGCCGAGATGCCCTTCCAGTCCAGACTGTCCACCGACCACTGGATCGCCTTCATGCCTATGCTGTTGATCGCGCGGATCACATGGTCGTCATATTCCCCATAGGGGCAGCGGATCAGCGTCGGCGCGACGCCCGTGATCGCCTCCACCTTGTCGTTGCAGGCCTTCACGTCGGCGATGACCTGATCCTCCCGCAGCTTCGAGTAGTGGTCGTGGTGGGAGGAGTGGTTCATCACCTCGTTGCCTGCCTCGGCGATCGCGGCCACCGACTCGGGGTAGCGGACGACCCAGTCACCCACGAGGAAAAACGTGGCGTGTACGCCGTGCGCGTTCAAAATGTCGATCAGGGTCTGGGTGTCCTCGTTGCCCCAGGCTGCGTCAAAGGAGATAGCTACCATCTTGTCCTTGCGGTCCACACTGTAAATCGGCAGCAGCCGCGTGGTGGCCGCTGCCCCGACAATCGCCGGGCTGTTGACGGTGTAGAGCATCAGCACCGCGGCCAGCACCACGCTCAGCGTTGTCAGAACAGCCCTGTTTTTCACCCATATCCTGTGCAGGTCGATCAATCCGCATCCCTCCCTCAGCCATACTCTATGCCTTGTCCGCGGAATTGATGCCTAAAGGAAAGTCCGTGGTATTGCCCCAGATGAATTGCTTGACTTTGCTCCTGTTCGATTTATAATGATTATAGGATGGCGAAAAGCCAAAAAGCTTTTCGCCGCGCCGCACTGCGGCGCAGCAAAACAGCAAGGCTGTTTTGCCC
Source organism: uncultured Eubacteriales bacterium (assembly GCA_900319275.1). Classification (GTDB taxonomy): domain Bacteria; phylum Bacillota; class Clostridia; order Oscillospirales; family Oscillospiraceae; genus Limivicinus. The sequence goes on along the minus strand of ONNS01000090.1, from coordinate 13 downwards.
TATACTCATTGCA
>ONNS01000081.1 GCA_900319275.1 uncultured Eubacteriales bacterium | reverse complement strand
ACGCCGCAGGGAATACGCCTGTATTTTCAAGGCGTTTGACGCGGTATCGGCGGAAATCCGCCCGTTAAAACCGGCAGGGGTTCGATCCCCTTCGCCCTAATCGTAGGGGAGGGGCTCGTCCCCTCCCGTGCGCGCGAATCTTATATTTCAGAAAAAAGTACGGCGTAACCGCTAAATGCTGCGATTGCGCCGTACTTCGCCTTCAAATAATAACACCGTACTGCCGGGAGGAGCGAGCTCCTCCCCTACGGGCACGACCGGGCTTTATACGATTTCCCTCGTCTTGCTGCACGCCCTTTTTATTTAAGGATACATGCATGTATCAAGTTTCACTTCCGGGCACGGCCACAGGCTGGGCGTCGGCCCCCTTGTACGATTAACACAGATTGAATGTATGATGAATCGCAGTTTCCTTTTCTTCTGTGCTGCGCGCGCCGGTTTGCATAGCTTGCCTCTCCCCGCGCCGGGGAGAGGTGTCACGAAGTGACGGAGAGGGGCCGCAGCGTCAACGGGAACCCCTCTCAGGCACTGCGCGCCAGCTCTCCCCTCGCCTTGCGGCGGGGGCGAGCCAAGACCCGCTGTCAACCGCGCAGATTCCCGGAGGCATCTGGGGATGCCTCCCTACGATGGCGCGCGGGAGCTGATCTTCTCGCCGTCTTTTTTGCTCTGGCTATATCAGCTGCCCTCCTTCGCCGTGAGCTCCTGATACATCTTCATCAGCGCGGCCACGCAGTCCGATTCGGTGAAGTTCTTGATTGGAAAACCATAGGCTGCCATGACGGCGCGGTCGTTGGCCTGATGAGCCTTGCGAAGCTCCGGCGGCATGGTCAGTTCATCGTAGAGGTCGGCCAGACTGGCGTCGGGATAGAGCGCGCGGGCGTCCAGAATGCCCTGCGCCGTCTGCTCGATCTTCGCCTTCTGCTCGTCGGTGGGGGTAGGCCAGGGGAAGTTGTTGTAGACAATATTAACGGAATATTGATAGCTGGGGCCAAAGTAACCGCCTACTGTACGCATCCATGCCATGTGGACATTTGAGGTCAAAACCCCAAAATGATATAGTTCGGCATTTGGCATCAATCGAACCTTATTACTACATAAGACACTATCATCCATATAGCCCATTGGAATATACCGTCTTGCGCCAGATGATACTTCCGGTATCACAATGTAGTTTCCTTTTGGCATGTTTTCTGTTTGAAACCGCGTTGGCTTATCTGCAAGTTTAACCGTTGATGCGCGCTTGCTGGCCAGTCTGAAATTACGAACACTTGTTACGCGTTTCAGACAATGCGGCATTTTTCGTAGTTCATTCGGGCTGCATTCACCAAGCCATAAACAATAACGTGGTCGGCTGTTTATAAACTCGTCTGCGCCGTACCATAAATGAAAATAAGCTTTTGATGCTGGCTCTATTTTGATAAACTCCTCCATCTCATTCTTTTTGAAGAGATAATTACCTCCGTCAATGGGCTGATTTCCCATCGCCATCTCAGGAACACTACAAAGAGGCTTGTTTCGCGTAGAGACAATAATCGGATCACCTTCAATCAGGTAAGGGCTGATCCTGCTTACTATTTTACTTGTCTTTCCCGTGTAGAGAACAGGCGGCTTATTATCCTGATGCGAAAAACCTACTATCACTACGAACACATATGCGCTCTTTGCCGCTTCTGTTAACCATATAAAGTTAGTGTATGCAAAATTGATGCTGATTCCATTTTTCAGCAAGGGAGTCCATAACGGTTCTACTTGTTGTCCTTGGCATATTGAAGAAGTTGAAACAAACGCACTGACTATGCTGGTGTTTTTGGTGTATTCTGATGCTTTCTTGTACCAACATGCAACATAATCGAGAAGACCCGCGTTTTTCCCGAAGAACAGTTCTTTGTCGGCTTTTTGATCGATAGACATAATGGCAGCAGAATGATGGCCTTGTGCGGAGGTTCTGCCGGTTTTAGCCACAAACGGCGGGTTGCCCATGATGTAGTTCAGCTTGGTCTTATCCACCACGCTCTCCCAATCCAGGCGCAGGGCGTTGCCCTCGACGATGTTGGCGTTGGTTTTCAGCGGAAGGAAATCCATGTCCAGCTGCACAATTTCCGCCGTCTCCTTCATCATCTGGCTCTCCGCGATCCAGAGCGCGGTCTTGGCTACGGTCACGGCAAAGTCGTTGATCTCAATGCCGTGAAACTGCCCGATGCTGACCTGAATGGGATCGGTGACCGCGTCCATGCTGATCTGGCCGTGATACAGCTCGGAAATCACTTCGTTTTCCAACCGGCGCAGGCTCAGATAGCTTTCGGTCAGAAAGTTGCCGCTGCCTGCCGCTGGGTCGAGGAATTCCAGAGACGCAAGCTTTTTCTGGAAGGCAAGAAGGTTTTTCTCCTTGGTCTTCCAGACGGGAACCGCTTTGATCTCTTCCAGCTCCGCTTTCAGCTCGTTCAGGAACAGCGGATCGATGACCTTGTGGATATTTTCGATGCTGGTGTAGTGCATGCCGCCGCTGCGGCGTGTCTCCGGGTTCAAGGTGGATTCGAACACAGCGCCGAAGATCGTCGGGCTGATCTCCGACCAGTCGAAATCGGCCGAGGCGCGGCGGAGCAGCAGATCGCGCAGCGCCTCCGTAAACGGCGGGATGATGACCGCTTCGTCGGCAAACAGGCCGCCGTTGACATAGGGGAAGGCGGCCAGCAAAGGATCATCGTCAGCCAGATAAGGGTCGCGCTCTTCTGCCTTTTGATTGAGAACGCGGAAGAGCTGTGTCAGTCCCTTGCGCATATCCTTCACGGCGAACTGCGCCATGTAGTCATGGAACATCAGGTGCTTGCCGAAGATGCCGGCGTCCTCTGCATACAGGCAGAACACCAGGCGCACGCAGAGCTTGTTCAGGTGTTTCAGCGTCTCCGGGTCATCCGGATTTTTGTACTGCTTTAGCAGCCCGTCATAGAGAAGGCCAACCACTTCGCCGGCCTTGATGGAGATCTCCATTTCACGCTGCAAGTGTACATTCCCCTTGTCTACGAGGAAGGACAGGCGATAATACTCCTTTTCCAGATCTTTAAGCTTGATCTTCTCCGGGTCCCCGTGGGGCTTTTCCATGTCATAGACATAGAACTCCTGGAAGTTGCAGGTGACGACCCAGCGCGGATGCTGGGAGAGCGGGAGCTCCGTAATGTATTTTTTGGCCTGCTGGAAGGGATTGAGCATGGAGCCGTCCGACTGCCGGATCGGTTTGTTCAGATCCTTTCCGGCGCCTTTCTGTTCAATCATGACTTTCGTCTCGGCAATATAACCGTCGATGAAGCCGGTGGAGCTGTCCAGCTTCACCTGATCTTCAAACGTGATGAACTTCTCGGGCTCGGCCACGCCGAAGATGTCACGCAGCAGAGCGAGCCAGAACTTCTGACTTTCTCCCTTTTCGTAGCCTTTATCTTCCCAATATTTCGCAAAAGCTTTCGCCGCCGCCTGCTGCTTAGCCTCGGTCATTGCCACGGAAATCACCTCAAATCAGAATACTATTGGTATTATATTTCAACTGCTGAGATAAATCAATCTCTTCCCGCGCTATGCGTGGGCCTGTTTTGTCAACATTCGGGAAGAGAAAGCGGCGCTTGCCGCAGAAAAACCGTTGTGTACTCCGAAACAGCCTTCCCTCTGCCTGCCGGAAAATACCCTTGCAAAAAAACGCGCTATGGGGTACAATAGGCTGGATTATGCGATAGTCTGCATAAGGAGGGAGGCGGACCGATGGCTGAGACACAGCTCACCTTCAAGCGCTACGAAAAAAAATACCTGCTCTCTCCCGAACAGTACCGCGCGCTGCGCGCTTCGCTCGAGGGGCGCATCCGGCCCGACCAGTTCGCGCACAGCACGGTCTGCAGCATTTACTTCGACGATGAGCAGTTTTCGCTGATCCGCCACTCGCTGGACAGGCCCGTGTACAAGGAAAAGCTGCGCCTGCGCAGCTACAACGTCCCCGACGAGGACGGCGAGGTCTTTATCGAGCTGAAAAAGAAGTACAAGGGCATCGTCTACAAGCGCCGCGTCGCGATGACGAACCGCCAGGCCATGGCCTGGCTCGAGGGGCGCGCCCCGGCGCCCGAGCCCGGGCAGATCACCCGCGAGATCGACTTTTTCCTCAAATCCCACCGGCTGCAGCCCCGCGCCTTTATCGCCTGCGACCGCAGCGCCTATGTGGCGGTGGAAAACAGCGAGCTGCGCGTCACCTTTGACGAAAACCTGCGCTGGCGGGAGGACAGGCTGAACCTGCCCGCCGGGAGCGACGGGATGCCGATGCTCCGCCCCGGCGAGGTGCTGATGGAGTTGAAGATCCCCGAGGCCGCGCCGATGTGGCTGGCCCGCCTGCTCAGCGAGCTGCGCGTTTTCCCCACCAGCTTCTCCAAATACGGCACCTGCTTTAAGGACCAGCTGCTGCGCGAATACTTTTTCGATACCGAACCCCAGGAAAGTGAAACCGAGTCAGGAGTGATTTCTTTTGTTTAACAGTGTGATTTCCAATCCCATGACGCTCTCCGCCTTTGTGCTGTGCATGGCGGCGGCGCTCGTTCTGGGCTTGCTCAACGCCGCCGTGTTTGCCTTCCGCAGCCGCCACAGCGGCTCGCTGACGCTGACGCTGGCACTGCTGCCGCCGGTCGTGGCGCTGATCATCATGATGGTCAACGGCAATATCGGCGCGGGACTCGCCGTCGCCGGCACCTTCTCGCTGGTACGCTTCCGCAGCGCCCCCGGCACGGGACGCGAGATCGTCGGGATCTTCCTGTCGACGGCGATGGGCCTGGCCTGCGGCATGGGCTTTATCGGCATTGCGGCGCTGTTCTTCGTCATCATGGCCGCCGCCATCGTGCTGCTCTCGGCGCTGCGCTTCGGCACGGCCAGCAACCGCTACCGCACGCTGCGCATCACGATCCCCGAAAATCTGGACTATGACGGCCTTTTCGACGATCTGTTTGAAAAGTACACCACCGGACATGAGCTTGTCCGCGTCAAGACCACCAACATGGGCACGCTCTACGAGCTCAGCTACGATATCTACCTCAAGGACAGCGAGCCGAGCAAGCAGTTCATCGACGATATCCGCTGCCGCAACGGCAACCTGAACATCATCTGCGGCCGCCAGTCCGACCAGGAAGTTCTCTAATATATCCCCCAGCTAATAAGTAGGTGAATGCATTGAGAAGAAAAAAGCTGATGCCCGTATGGGCTATCGTGCTGATCGACATTCTGCTGACGGGCGCGTGCCTGTGCGTCTACGCACTCTTCCACCATGTGCTGACCTGGGGCACGGCGAAGCAGGTGATGGGCCGCTCGAACATCCCGACGGCCGTCGTCGCGACGCAGCCGCCCGCTGCGCCGACAGAGTCGCCCGCCGCGCTCGTGATCGAGCCCGGGCCGGAAGCCACCGCCGAGCCGACGCCGACGCCGGAGCCGGTCGACTACGGCCAGTTCGGCGAGAAGTTTGCCGACAAGTTCACGGCCGAGGGCGAGGTCATTTCGACCGATACGCTCTATAACTCGCACGATGTGCGCGTCGAGCTCAAGAGCGACCGCGTCAACAACAGCGACGTCCATATTCTGGACATCTATGTGCGCAATATCGAAAACTTCCGCACGACCTTTGCCGGCGGCGAGGACGTCTACGACCGCACCCGGCTGAGCGTCGGCGACATGGCCGCGCGCGTGAACGCCGTGTGCGCGATCAACGGCGACTTCGCGGGCTTCTCGAACGCCGGAGACGTGGTCGTGCGAAACGGCCTGTACTTCGAGTCCGACCCCGAGTTCTCCGTGTGCGTCCTCTATTACGACGGCACGATGGAGACCTATTGGAAGCGCTTCAACCAGCCCGGCGACGACTATGACATCCAGGCCGCGCTCGACCGCGGCGCCTGGCACGCGTGGTGCTTCGGCCCCGCGCTGCTCGACAGCGAGGGCCACGCCCTGCCGCTCAACTACGACACGAACGTCTATAACCCGCGCACCTTCCTCGGCTATTACGAGCCGGGCCACTACGCCTTTATCACGGTCGACGGCCGCAGCGGCAACAACACCGGCATGAATCTCGACCAGCTGGCCGCGCTGGCGGAGTCGCTGGGGATGCAGCGGGCCTACAACCTCGACGGCGGCGGCTCGAGTCACATGATCTTCGGCGGCGAGACGATCAGCTGCGGCTCGCCCTACGAGCCGAACCGCACCGTCACCGATATCCTCTATATCACCGACAATCCCGTGCCCGACGTCGCAGTCAAGGAGGGCTGAGCATGAAAAAGCTTCTGAATCTGCTGCAGACAGCCGCGGCGCACGTCAATATCATCTGCGCCGGCATGATCCTGACCTTCCTCGTGATCGAGGTCATCAACCCCTACGCGGGCTTCATCAACCACGGCTACACCAAGATCGTGCTGAGCGTCTGGGTCGCCGCCGCGCTGCTGACCTCGATCTTCTCGATCGCCGCGCAGCGCCGGGAGTTCCGCCGCCGCCAGAAGGAGGCCGCCCGCCGCCGTCAGCGCGAGCGCGAGGCGAGACGGGGCGAATGAGAGCAAAGCGTTTTCTGCTCGGTGTACTGATGGCGCTGCTGTGCTTCGGCACGGCAGCGCCATGCGCTTATGCGGCGGAGGAGACGCTGACGGTCTCGTTTGCCGATGTGGGCGAGGCCGACTGTATCCTCCTGCAGTGCGGTGGCACGAATGTGCTTCTCGACGCGGCCGAGGCCAAGTCCGCGCCGCAGGTGCTGGCCTTTTTAAAAAGCCGCGGCGTCACGACGCTCGACGCGGTCTTCCTCAGCCATTTCGACCAGGACCACGTCGGCGGCATGGCTGCCGTGCTGCGCGCCTTTCCGGTTGAGGCCGTGTATACCTCCTACCTGCCCGCGGGCAAGAGCTCGCGCGAGATCGACGACTTTTATATGGCGCTCGAGAGCGCAGGGCTGACGGCCACGGTGATCGAGGAGGAGACGGCGCTCTCGATCGGCGGCGTGGACTACACGGTCTACCCACCGCAGAACCGCACGCTGGAGGCCAAGGATTCCAACAACGCCTCCCTGCTGCTGTACGGGACTTACGGCGAGAGCCGCTTCCTGCTGCCCGGCGACGCCGAGAAGAAGGAGATCCGCGAGCTGCTGGGCTATGGGCTTTCCTGCGAGCTTTTGAAGCTGCCTCACCACGGCCGCCGCGAGGGCAACACCGACAAGCTGCTCGATAAGCTGCAGCCGGACTTCGCCGTGATCTGCGCCTCAGCCTACGACGAAAAAACGCTGACCGAGCTGCAGCTGCGCGGCATCGAGACCTATCTCACCGCCGACGGCCCCGTCACCGCCGTCAGCGACGGTAAGAGCTGGGCCGTGACACAATAAGATCACCAGGGCATGTTGCAAAATGCGCAGCTACTGCGCGATTTGCAGCATGCTCTTTTTGCCTGCACACAGAGAAACCGCATTTTTTGCAGAGTTTCAAGCACGGATTGCGATTTACTTGCCGATTGCCTGCCAGTATAATAAACCAGTACTTCAAACAGGAGGGCGATCGCCATGTCTGCCAATAAAGGAAGCTTCCTGAAAAACAACTGGTTTTTCTTTACTATGATCCTGGGCATTGTCCTGGGCATTGTTGTGGGCTTTGCCTGGCCCGGCGCCGGTGCGCTGGAGCCGCTGGGCACGCTCTTTATCAACATGATGTTCTGCGTGGTGGTGCCGATGGTGTTCTTCTCCATCTCCTCGTCCATCGCCAACATGAAAAGCGCCAAGCGCGCCGGAAAGCTCATGGGCACCACGGTGCTGACCTTCATGTGCACCACGGTCATCGCCTCGGTGATCATGTACGTCATCGTGCGCTTTGTGCCGGTCTATACCGGCGAGCCGGCCTTTGAGGCTGGCGCCTCCGAGCCGATGAGCCCGGGCGAGATGATCGTCGGCTTCTTCACTAAGTCCGACTTCCCCGAGCTCTGGAGCCGCCGTTCGATCCTGCAGCTGATCATCGCGGGCATCTTCTTCGGCTTCGGCGTGCAGATGTGCGGCGGACCCGAGACCAAGGTCGCAAAGCTCCTTGAAGAGATCACGAACGTGCTGATGAAGGTCATCAAGCTCATCAGCTTCTACGCGCCGATCGGCTTCTTCGGCTTCTTCGCGGCGCTCGTCGCCGCCCACGGCGCCGACTTCGTCTCGAGTTATGCCCGGGCGATCATCCTCTACTACATTGTGGCCTTCGCCTATATGTTTATCTGCTTCCCGCTGTACGCCCGCTTCGGCGGCGGCAAGGGCGCTGTCAAGGTCATGTTCCAGCATCTCTTCCGCCCGGCGGCCGTGGCCTTCGGCACCTGCTCGAGCGTTGCGACGATCCCGACCAACATGGAGGTCTCGGAGGACACCGGCATCTCCAAGGACGTGACCGATATCGTGCTGCCGCTCGGCGCCACGATGAACATGGACGGCTCCGGCATGAGCGCCATCGTCAAGGTGGCCTTCCTCTTCGGTATGTTCGGCAAGGAGTTTGCCACGTCCGAGGCGCTGCTCGCCATCGTCGTGGCGACGGTCTCGTCGGTCGCCATGTCGGGTATCCCCGGCGGCGGCGGCACCGGCGAGCTGGTGCTCTGCTCGCTGTTCTTCCCCGAGCAGCTGCCCATTGCCTTCCCGATCGCCCAGGCCATCGGCGATCTCGTCGATCCCCCGGCCACGATGGTCAACGCCGCCGGCGACTATGTGGCGTCCTTCATTGTCTCCCGCTTCAACGACGGCAAGGACTGGCTGCAGAAAAAGCTCCGCAGCGGCGAGAAATCCTGATCGTCATACAATAAAAAACAGCTCTCGGGCTCCCCGCTTTCGGTGGAGCCCGAGAGTTTTTATTCTCCGGGATGCTTGGGAAGGCATAGCTCCCGGCGAGTTTACGCCTCAAAAATCCCGTTTATTACTTGTAATCAAAGCCAGAGGGTTCGCCCAGGGGCTGATCCAGCAGCTCGGGATGGGCGAAGATGTGCTTGATAAGCTTCAGGCTGCGGGCAAAGTAGAAGCCGTCGCCGATGCGCTCGTCGAGCGTGGCGCCGATGTCGATCACGTCGCGGATCTGCTTCGTGCCGTCGGGCATCAGCAGCTCCTCCTTGTGCAGCGTGCCGACGGTCAGCAGCACGGAGTTGGTGCCGTAGTTGTTCAGGTGGTGGTAGACGCTCGGGCACTTGATCGAGCCGAGGTTGCTGAGCAGCACCGTGGAGTAGTTCACGTCCGTCTCCCAGATCGAGTGGGGCAGATGGCCCCAGAAATCCAGCACGCGGATCAGCCAGCATGTCAGCATCAGCAGCGGGCGGGGCAGCTTGGCCAGCGTGTCAATGACCGCGTCGCTGCCGGTCTTTTCGCCGGGATTTTTGCGCATGGCCGTGACATCGCCCACGATCAGGCGGCTGATGCTGTCGAGCGTGTCCCCGTCGCCCGGGGTGACCACGATCAGCGCTTCCTCCGCGCCGTCCTGGAATTTCCGCTTGGCCACAAAGCTCAGACTGATCTCGTGGCGCTCGTACATGCGCCGGCCCTGGATGAAGCGGTTTAAGCTGGGCCGCTCCTTGATCATGCGGGCCACGGCGGCCACCATGGCGTGGAACACCGTGGTTTTATAGTCCGGGTGCTCGGCGTTGCGGCGCTCCAAATACTTTACAAGCTCCGTGGCGTCGATCTTGTCGGAGAGATAAACCTCGCTGTCGGCGCGGTTGGGGTAGATGTTCATCATCAGCGCCTGATAGCCTGTAATGTCCTTGAGATATTTCCCGTCCACACGGTCGCGGTAGTCGCTGCGTTTGAAGGCGTGTAAGCTCATGGTACTGTCTCCTTGCTCGCTTTTTGCTAAGAAAAGTCGAATTTTGCTCAGTATAGCATGATTCGCGGCGACTTGCAACAGAAATACAGGCACATCAAATATATAAGCATATACAGCAAAAAGGGCGTGTTGCAAAAATGCACCGGAGTTGTAAAAACGATGGTCTTGCCGTAGGGGCGGCCCTTGCGGCCGCCCGGCGCGCAAAGATATTTGCCAGC
>ONNS01000003.1 GCA_900319275.1 uncultured Eubacteriales bacterium | reverse complement strand
GCAACGCTCAACTCCACAACGCCGAGATTGGAAGCAAGATGACCGCCCGTCTGCGAAACAGTATTGATCAGTTCCTGCCGGATCTCTTCACACAGGGCCACAAGCTCATCCTCGGGAAGTTTCTTGACATCCGCAGACGAGTTTATTTTATCTAAAATCAAAGCACTACTCTCCCGGTTCCCTCAGTGCATCCGTTCGGCGAGCGTATCAGCCAGTTCACAAAGAAAGGCTGTGTCGTCAAAACAGCTCTGAAGAATATTTTTCGCCTCGTCGGTGAGCTTTTGCACCCGGCGGCGGCATTCTTCCTCTCCCAGGAGGGTCATAAAGGTGTTCTTATGCTCCTCGGCATCCGAACCAATGGGCTTGCCGAGTTCTTCCACGGTGCTGAGAACATCCAGCATATCGTCAACGATCTGAAACGCATAACCGATATAGGCGCCATAGTACGCGGCAGCTTCCAACTGTTTGGCACTGCCGCCGGCAGCTGCAACGCCCATACGGCAGGCTGCAATCAGCAGATCACCAGTCTTGCGCGTGATGATATCGTTTAATTCGGTCTCAGAAAGCAGCTTTCCTTCCCCGATCATGTCCAGGTATTGTCCGCCGCACATACCGTCCAATCCGACGGCATCGGCCAGGCATTCGGCACAGAGGACACGGCGTGAAGCAGGCAGATCGGCGTGCAGGATGGATGCAAAAGCCTCGCTCTGCAGCGCATCGCCGGCGAGCGTTGCCGTACACTCGCCAAAGACCATGTGATTAGTGGGACGGCCGCGGCGCAGCTCGTCGTTATCCATGCAGGGCAGATCGTCATGGATCAAGCTGTACGTGTGCAGCATTTCGATGCCGCAGGCGACGGGCATGGCAAGATCGATATCTCCGCCCGCAATGCGGCAGAACTCCAGTACAAGCATAGGCCGAATGCGCTTGCCGCCCGATAAAAGGCTGTAGCGCATGGACTCGGCGAGTCCCTTGATGCTTTGACTGTCATCCAGGACAAAGCAACTTTCAAGCGCTTTGTCTATTTTCTCTCTATATTCGTTTTGTGTCATTCGTCTGTATCTCCAAAGGGCAGTTCCTGCGGTTTCCGGTCGGCGCCCTTTTTCAGCTGTACGACCTTCTGCTCGGCCTCGTCAAGCAGTGCAGAGCAGCTTTTGATCAAGCCGGTTCCTTCCTCGAACAAAGTCAATGAATCGTTCAATGGCATATCTCCCTTTTCCAGATGCCGGACGATCTCTTCCAGACGGGTGAGGGATTCTTCAAAGGATAGTTTCTTTTTCGGCATGGTTTTCTCCTTGCGGACGAATATGTTAATCAATTGCGAAACTCTGGTTTCGCAATTGGAAACTCGCGCTTATCGCATGCGGCGATGCGAAATACGCCGCATTTGGTCGGCGCGAGGCCTCGCTAAGCTCGGCTCAGTGTGTTTTTGAAGCGGCAAAGCTGCCTCAAAAACAGATTTAATTCCCTCCGGGCAGCTTATTCAAGCTTGCTGGGGACTCTCACAATCGCCTTGACGAATATGTTCTACCTGGCAATCTGCCTCGCCGTCGGCGAAGCGCAGCAATATGATCTCCTGCTCTCGCAGCGCAGCGGTGCTGCGGATCAGTTTCCCATGATCGTCAGAGACCAGGGTATATCCGCGTGAAAGTACTCTCAGCGGACTCATGGCGTCAAGTGCCGAGGCCGCGGCCACATACGTCTGCCGTTTGGCTGAAAGCAGGCGCTCCTGAGAGGATAACAGCTTTTCACGCAAACGGTCGAGTTCGATCCGGCGGTTATCGAGCATCGAAGTCGGATCACTCCAGATGCGCTTGTCAGAAGCCGTGTTCAATCTCTCGCGGAGATGTGCAAGCTGTTTTCTCATGGCCTGCGCATGGCGGATCTCAAGGCCTTCGAGCGCGCTTCTCAGTTCCTCCTGATCCGGCACAGCGATCTCGGCGGCATTGGACGGAGTTGAGGCACGCCGATCTGCTACGAAATCGGAAATGGTTACGTCAGGCTCATGTCCGACTGCGGAAATCACCGGAATGCGCGAGGCGTAGATAGCGCGCGCCACGCGCTCGTCATTAAAAGCCCACAGATCTTCCAGCGATCCGCCGCCGCGTCCGGTGATGATCAGATCCGCCACATCAAATTCGTTGGCATAGCGAATCGCGCCGGCAATCTCGGCCGGAGCCTCGGCTCCCTGGACGCGCACCGGCAGCAGCAAAACCTTGGCCATCGGAAAACGCTTTCCGAGAATGCGGATCATATCGTGCACGGCCGCGCCTGCACTCGATGTGATGATGGCAATGCGTTCCGGGAAAGACGGCAGCGGCTTTTTATGGCTTTCATCGAACAGCCCCTCTTCGGCAAGCTTTTGCTTAAGCTGCTCGAAAGCCACCTGCAGATCACCTGTCCCCTCGGGAAGAATGGCCGTGGCGTATAGCTGATAAGCGCCGTCGCGCGGGTATACGGCGATACGGCCAAATACCGTGACGCCCATACCGTTCTCCGGCCGAAAACGCAGACGGGAAGCATTGGACCGGAACATCACGCAGCGGAGACTGCTCTCGCTGTCTTTTAAGGTGAAATAATGGTGGCCGGAGGGATAGATTTTATAGTTGGACAGCTCACCGCGAACACAGACGTTCTGCAGCAGCGCATCGGCGTCGAGCAGAGAGCGGATATGCTCGTTGAGCTCGGTGACCGAAAAAACAGGCCGATCCATCAGTCCTCAGTCTGCTGTGCTTCCCGGGACCGCATGAAGCCGCCGAGAATGCCGTTGACAAAGGAGACGGTATCCGGCTCGTCATAATTCTTGTCAAGCTCGATAGCCTCGTTGATCGAGGCCTTGACGGGGATATCGTCCATATACAGGATCTCGCACAGCGCAACACGAAGCACAGCAAGGGCTGTGCGCGAGATTCTTTCGATCTTCCAGCCATGAGAATTGGCGGTAATGATCGAATCAAGCTCGTCTTTGTGTTGTGCGATCAGCTGTATCAGGTTGCGGATATAGCGCATCTGACGCTTGTCAGGCTGCTCTTCATAAAGCGGACATTCCGCAGCCATACTTGCGTAATGCTCCTCGGAGAAAAACTCGTCCGCCAGCTCCAGCGGATCACGTCCCGCAGCTGCTGCGGCAAAGCTGAGCTGAATGGCGATTTCTCTTGCCGTATTGCGTGTCATATCAGATCCTCCGAATTATGGTTATTTTTCAAAGGCGATGCCGGAGACATGCACATTCACATGGGGCTTTTCAAAGCCGGTCGTGGATGTGATAACATTGACGATCTTTTCCTGCACAGCTCTGGCTACGTTGACAATGCTGCAGCCATATTTGACCGTTATGATGCAGTCCACAACGACCTGATTGTCGTCGAGCTGGATCTTTACGCCCTTCGTGACGGTTTTCAGCCCAAGCTTCTCGGCCAACTCCCCGCCCGCTGTATTGGCAAGTCCTGCTACGCCATCGACCTCGGTGATGGCGGCGCGAACGAGAGAATTGATGACTTCTTCCGATATATTGATGTTGCCCTGCTCTTCCACGCAGGTGATATAGTTATCGTTCATGTCGAACCTCCTATATGTAGTCATAGTATTCTATCACGGAAACACAAAAAAAGAAAGCCTTTATATAAAAATATCTCATACAGAATCCAAAAGAATGAATTCCGTATGAGATATATTCAGTTTTTTAACCCTTTACCTCGATGATATTCAGTTGTGCCGCCGAATATTCCGTCTCATTCAGGATCGTATCGGTGATTCTCGCAACAGATTCCTCGCTGAGCCCTTCCTCCGGAGCAGGGACGGCAACGGTGACCTTGTCATTGCCTATATAGACGACACAATCGGTAAAATCTTTGGCAAGCAGCAGGTTTTCGATCTGTGATTCCTTCATTGAACTGGTCGCCATGGCAGATATGGCGCTCATGGCCGTGTCAATGGTTTCCTGGGAAGCCGTCTCTGCCGAGGCGGCACTCTGCAGCAGTTCGAGCGCCTCATCCCGCGAGACCTGCCGTGTAAGCCTAGCTTCGGAAAAATACTCCATGTCGGCCTGCTGCTTGGCCTGTGCCTCGGCAATGCCCCGATCTTCAGCCAGTACCATCTCGGCGTCCGGTTCCCCCCAGCGATTGTTGTACGACCAGTTCAGCAACACAGCGGCTCCGACGAACACCAGCACAGCCAGCATCGTCAAATTTCGTTTTTTGTTATTCACTTCTGACCCCTTCCCTTTCCATCAAGCTTCAAAATTGTGACCTTATCTGAGCCAAAGCCAGTATATGAGGCAACGGCAGAAAGTATATCCAATTTTGTCTGCGCACGGTCGGCTCCCTCACAGACGACAACGACTCCGGTTTCAGAGATCAGTACTTCCACTTCCCCAACGCCTTGGGCGTGCGCGAGAACCTGAGCAAGAGCGTCCTTTGGCAGAAGTGTGCTGTCTGCTGCGTCCTTGTTGCCGGGAATCAGCAGAATCAGCAGACCCAGCAGCAATACCAGAGCGGGATAACGGTACTGTTCCCAGAGCGTTTTCCATTTATCATTCACGCGATCGTCCACTCCTGTCTCTGTGTCGGGATACCGAGCTGAGATTCTATCATCTGTGAGAGACGCTCTTTCTCCTGCATGCTCCACTGTCCCTCAATACAGACAGACTCCGGCAGCCAAAATCCCTCCGCCGACCACTCCGCCGCAACCCGAACTGTCAGCTCCTGCAGTCCCAACTCCTCCGCCTTGTTTTCAATATATGTCTGACATTCCTGCTCTATGAGATTTCGGTCAAGTCGTTCATGAAGGTCCTCGGCATCCATCGTTAGCGTCTCGGAAAGCTCCCGATAGCGTGCGATATCTAATACCAATCCGTCGGTATCCACCGACGAGATGCTGTCCATCAGGCACAGCAGCATTGCTGCCGCTGCGACAGCCGGAGCCATTTTCTTTACAGTTCCCTCCGGCATCAAAGACATAGCGAGCCCGAAAAAGACAGACAGCACGCAGAGCTTTTCGACGAGCTCGATCACGGCGTCACCGTCCGTATGGCGGACACGATGGAAAAAAACAACACCATGGAAAACGAGCCGACAAGGCCCATCAGCTGAGCCATGGCCGCACCGAAACCGGCCAGCAGCACGCCGAGTCTTTTGCCGGAAATGATCCCGGCCATTGTCGCCGAAAAGCGAAACAGAACCCAACGGACGAACAGGGACGCAAAGGGTGAAAGACAAAGCGCTGCAATGGCGATCAGACTGAACACTCCCGCTGTGTTTCGCAGCAGTGCCGCTGACGATAGAACGGCGAGAGCCGCATCTGACATGATCCCGCCGACGACAGGCAGCGCCGTCGAGATAGCCGTTTTTACCGTCCGGACAGCGGCAGCGTCCGCCGTGCCGCAGACAAGACCGGAAATGCCGATAAAAGAGATAAAACCGGTCGCCAGCAGCGTCATCGTCAATGTGCTGGCCTGACGAAACAGTCCAAGCATCGACTGCAGCAGTGCATTGTCGTACAGTCCCAGCGCAATGCTCAAAACGAGCTGTGCGTGAATCAGCGGCACGATCAGCTTCTGTGCCAAAGTCATCATGACATCCATAGCGAGACTGACAGCGGCATAACGGGCTGCGGATGAAGCGGCCGCCCCGCTGACAGCCGCAGCGGCAAAAATGCTGGGCATGGCTGCGCGCGAGTAATCCAGCAACTGTTCGATGGCCGCGTTCGCCTGCGATAGGATGGACTCCAAGCCCTCCGTCAGGAACAGTGCCGCAGCAGCAGTCAGACACAGTTCCGTCAGTTCGGACATTCCCGCCCTCTGACAAAACGGAACGACAAGCGCGCCGAGAAACAGCAGCGCGAGCAGGCCAAGCGCCGTGCTGCGGCTGTCCGCCGCGGCCTCTCTCAGGTGCAAATGGCCCGCCTTTATAAGCCTGTTTAACGCTCCTTCCCCGTCGTAAGAATACGCATCCGATAGTGTCCCGCTGATCTCTCGGACGTCTTCGGGCAGTGTCTCATACAACGCCGCATCGAGTTCAGCACAGGCAGTTATTCGGAGCAGGGGCATAAGCAGAAGCAGACAAATCAGCTTTTTCACAGCATCGACCTCAGATTCTTCAGTACACTGACAATCAGCGGCAGAGCCACTGTCAGTGCGCAAATGCCCCCGACAAAATCCACACCGGACGCCAGTGCCGCCTGTGATGCATCGCGGCACAAATCGGACGAAAAGCGCGTGACGATGGCAATCGCCAGACATTTGACGATCGGCTGACAGAAACGATAAGATACGCCGTAGAGCTCCTGCGCAAGATTCAGCAATTCCCGGACGTCATCGAGAAAACGCAAGGACGCGGCAGAGACCACGATCAATGTCATAACGCTGAGCAGAAGGGCCAATTCTGGGTTGGACCGTTTCAGCAGCAGAGCGATCAGAGCCGCGCTGATTGCCGCGGCAGCGGCCTTCAGCACCAGCGTCATCAGAGATCAAAAAGCCTCTTGATCAGATCAAACAATTCACTGATCTTCTGAACAACGATCATCAGAACAACAACCAACGCAGTGATCGTTGTCATCAATGCCTGTTCCTCCCGACCCGAGCGCTGCAGCAGAATGTTCAGTACAGCCACTAAAATCCCAACAGCTGCGATTTTAAATATCAAATCGACTTGCATTGTCCCTCCTACAGATTGAGTATGAGCAGCATACTGATCGCGGCGGCGCTCAAAGCGGCCGTCACTCGCCGCTTGTCCGAAGCGGAAACCTCCCGTCGCTGCAGCTCGCGGAGCAGTTCGGAGCGGACAGATAATACCACGTCACTCTGCATCTGGCCGCTATAGCGGCCGAGATAACTTCCAAGGCGGTACAAAGTCGTCTTGTCTGCTGCACTCAGCGACAGCTGCCTGTCCACTGCCTGGCGCCAACTCGCAGAAAAGCTCTGTTCGTCGAGACTCTGCAGAGACAGAATCAATGATGCGAAAAATGGACGCAACAGCGTCGAAGCATCAGAAGAGAGCTCGTCCATCAGTTCCGGCAAAGGCAAACTGTGCTCACCGAGCTCAGCAGCCATCCGTTCCAGCGCTGTACAGAGCTCACGCTGTGTATCGAGCTGCTTCTTCTGCCGGGCAACTGATTGAAACGCCGTCAACAGCAAAGCAGCCGACGTCAGCAGCAGGCCGATCCCCTTCATTATGAAAACAGTCTCCCGCTATATTCGCGCCTGTCTCCATGAATAGAGATCACAAGAGCGGCTTGAAAAGCACCGAGAGCAAGAAGCTTTCGGTAGAGCGGCCGCCGCTGAAGATCATCGATCGAGGCTGCGTGGGCCGTGGCCAGCAGCCCAACGCCGCAGCCGACGATTTCCTGTACAGCCAGGAGATCTTCCCGCTGGGTGATCTCGTCCATGGCTATGATCTGCGGATTCATGCCTCGCAGCAGCATCATTGCCGCCTCAGCCTTGGGACAGGCTGAGAGTATGTCGGTGTGCCGGCCAAGGTCAAAGCCGGGAATCGCCCCCTCCGAGGCGGCCAGCTCTCCCCTCTCGTCACAGACACAAAGTCTTGTTCCCCGGTCGGACAGGCAGCGGATCATCTCGCGCAGGGCGGTTGTCTTTCCGCCGCCGGGCGGAGAGAGGATCAAGGTATTCAGAAAACCGTTGGCGTAGAGCGTGCGCATCGTCTCATCGCAGATGCCGCGGCACTCGTGCGGCACACGCAGTGCCAATGAAGAATAGCTGTGAAAACCTTTAGGCGCTCCGTCTACCCACTGCATCTCCCCGCAGAGCCCGATGCGCACACCGCGGACGCACAGATAGCCCCTGGCCATGGCCGGTGCCGCCGTGTGCAGCGAAGCACCCGTCGCCTTTTCCAGCGTGCGCAGCAGGTCCGCTTCTGACACAAGCTCGCCGGACAGCGGGTATTCTCTGCCGCTGCGAACAAAGCTCAGCGGTTTGCCCACGCGCATGCGGTATTCCTCAATCTCCGGCGCGATCTCGCGCAGCTGCGTCCAATAGCGGCCGGGCAGCAGCTGCAGCGCCGTCTCGTATCTCTCCATGCCATCCCCCCTGCCTCATCGTATGGGAGACATAACTCGGATATGCAACTGTACATAAAAATCCCCGGGACCAGAGCGGTCCCGGGGAGATGAGATACTTCAGATATATTCTTATTTGGTTTCAAAGGCAGCCACGCAGCCGAAGTTCTCGGACAGGTACTCGGCGACCTTCTCGGTCTGCAGGACCTTCAGCAGCGCCTGGATGCCGGGATTCTCCTCGTTGCCGACCTTGACAGCGATGATGTTGGCATAGGTCTGCGCGGCGTCGCCGGAGGCATCCTCAAGCGCAAGGGCGTCGTCGGTCTTATAGCCGGCGTCGAGCGCGTAGTTCAGGTTGATGACGGCCAAGGTGCCCTTATCGCTGTTCTTCAGCTGAGCG
This sequence comes from uncultured Eubacteriales bacterium, assembly GCA_900319275.1. Classification (GTDB taxonomy): domain Bacteria; phylum Bacillota; class Clostridia; order Oscillospirales; family Oscillospiraceae; genus Limivicinus. The sequence continues at coordinate 74,927 of ONNS01000003.1, read as the reverse complement.
GAGAGCATATCGGCCTGCACAGGGGTGATCGCATAGCCGCCGTCGTCCTCGATGTCAAGCTGGGTCACGCCGTTTTCCACAGAGGCGCTCTCGGGCAGCTTGATGAGACCCTCCTGCTGCAGCAGGAGCAGGGCGCGGGTCATGTTGGAGTCGTCAGCGGGGACAAGAATCGTCGCACCGGCAGGGACATCCTTGAGATCGGTGACAGATTCACTGTAGATGCCGAAGGGCTCATAGTGAATAGCGCCGACAGAGACAAGATCCGTGCCGTTGGAGGCGTTGAAGCTGTTGAGATACGGGGTGTGCTGGAAGTAGTTGGCGTCGAGCTCGCCATCCTGCAGGGCGGTGTTCGGCAGTACATAGTCGTCGAAAATCTTGATGTCAAGCTCATAGCCTTCGGCGGCCAGGTCGTCCTTGACGAATTCGAGGACCTCGGCGTGAGGCACGGCGGAGGCTCCGACCACCACGGTGCCGACGATCTCCTTGGGCTCAGCAGCAGTTTCAAAAGCGGCCACACAGCCGAAGCTCTCGGACAGGTACTTCGCGACCTTTTCGGTCTGCAGAACCTTCAGCAGGGCCTGGACACCGGGATTCTCTTCATTGCCGACCTTGACAGCGATAATGTTGGCGTAGGTCTGCGCGGCGTCGCCGGAGGCATCCTCGAGTGCCAGAGCGTCGTCGGTCTTATAGCCGGCGTCGAGCGCGTAGTTCAGGTTGATAACGGCCAGCGTTCCTTCGTCGCTGTTCTTCAGCTGAGCGGAGAGCGTATCGGCCTGTACGGGGGCGATGGTAAAGCCGCCGTCGTCCTCGATATCAAGCTGGGTCACGCCGTTTTCCACAGAGGCGCTCTCGGGCAGTTTGATGAGACCCTCCTGCTGGAGCAGGAGCAGGGCACGAGTCATATTGGAGTCGTCAGCCGGGACAAGGATCGTAGCACCGGCAGGGACGTCCTTGAGATCGGTGACGGATTCACTGTAGATGCCGAAAGGCTCATAGTGGATAGCGCCGACAGAGACGAGATCGGTACCGTTGGAAGCGTTGAAGCTGTTGAGATACGGGGTGTGCTGGAAGTAGTTGGCGTCGAGCTCTCCATCCTGCAGGGCGGTGTTCGGCAGCACATAGTCGTCAAAAATCTTGACCTCGAGCGCATAGCCTTCGGCGGCCAGATCTTCACGGACAAATTCCAGAACCTCGGCATGAGGCACGGCGGAGGCACCGACCACAACGGTCGGAAGATCAGCGGCGAGCGCAGAGCCGCCCAGGCCGAGCAGGCCGACAGCAAGCGTCAGCGCCAGAATCAGAGACAGTGTTTTTTTCATGTTGTATATCCCCTTTACTATAATATTACGAATGTTGATGTGAATCAGACGAAAAACACGGGGTTCACATTCGTACACGGCGCCAGTTGGCGGCGACAAGTGGATGTAGAATCAATCTCATTGGCGCGCCCTCTTGTCGCTCTTCTGAACGATTTTATCACCGCAGATCTGAATGATCTGGACGATAACGACCATCAGCAGCACGCAGATCCATTTGATATCCGGGTTGCTGCGCTGGTGTCCATAGATGATGGCGATCTGGCCGAGACCGGTGCCGCCGATCGTAGCGGCCATGGCCGAATAGCCGAGGATCGTCACCATGGCGATCGTCGCCCCTGTGAGCAGAGACGGCTTTGCCTCGGGGATCAGGACCTTGGTAATGATCTGGAAGTTGTTCGAGCCCATAGCCTGGGCCGCTTCGATAACACCGGCGTTGACTTCCTTCAGCGAGGATTCGACAAGTCTGGCCACATAGGGCGCCGCTGCGATCACCAGCATAACGATGACAGCCTTGTTGCCGAGACTCGTGCCAACGATCAGCTTTGCCACCGGGAGCATTGCGACCATCAGAATGATAAACGGAATCGAACGGAAGAAGTTGACAATGAAGCCGAGGACGCGGTTGAGCCAGCGGACCGGGTAAATCCCGCTGTCGTCGGTAATGTTCAGAATCACGCCGAGCGGCAGACCGATGACATAGGCGATAGCGGTGGAGATCAGCGTCATATAAATGGTCTCCCATATGCCAAGCTGCAGCAGTCCCTTGTCCCAGAGCTTCAAAAGCATATCCGAAAACTGCATAGGTCATCTCTCCTCTCGCCACTTGATCTCGCTGTTTTTCAGCCAGACCAGAATTTTCTCCGCCTGCTGCGCATCGCTCGGCAGTTCGATGATCATGTGCCCGTGCATCACGCCGTCGAGCTCGCGGGTATTGGCAAACAGGATGTTGACCGGCGCCTGACAGCTGAGCACCATCTGCGAAATGATCGGCGTATCGGTCTTGGTGCCGTCGAAGGTAAGTCTCAGTCGACGGCCTCCTGTGGTCTCCAAAACCGTCAGATCCTTGGGAATGATCAGATCTTTGGCGATCTGGGACTGGGGATTTGTGAAGACCTCGCTCACTTTTCCCTCCTCGGCAATGTGGCTCTGGTCAATAACAGCCACGCGGTCACAGATCTGGTCGATGACCTTCATCTCATGTGTGATGACGATGATCGTCACGCCGAGCTCTGCGTTGATCTGCCGCAGCAGATCCAGGATCGAGCGCGTCGTGTTCGGGTCGAGCGCACTGGTGGCTTCGTCGCATAGAATGGTTCTGGGATTTGTCGCGAGCGCACGCGCGATAGCCACGCGCTGCTTCTGCCCGCCGGAGAGTTGTGAGGGATAGGAGTTTTCCCTGTCCTCCAGACCGACGAGCTTCAAAAGCTCCCGCGCGCGCGCGACCGACTCGTCTTTCTTTTTCCCCGCGATCTCCATCGGGTAGCAGACGTTTCGCAGAACCGTACGCTGCTCAAGCAGGTTGAAGTTCTGGAAAATCATGCCGATGGACTGACGGAGCTTCAACAGCTCCTTTCGACTGAGCTGCCCAAGAACCTTGCCGTCGATTACGACGTCCCCGCTGGTGGGGACTTCCAGGAAATTAATGCAGCGGACCAGGGTGCTTTTTCCGGCCCCGCTGAGACCGATGATGCCAAAGATTTCCCCGTCATTGATCGTGAGGTTGATATCCTCGAGCGCAACGATATCTTTTTCCTTTGTGTGATAGGTCTTTCCGAGATGGCGTATCTCTATCATATTGTACTCCTAAATAAAAACCGGGAAGCTGCAACTGCTTCCCGGTTCTGAAAATACCATCGAATCAAACATCAGATGGAAACGAAGCCAAGCACAGCTGCATTCTGAACACGACGCATCATGCACATGCGGAACATGTACATCATTCCCATCATCATGTTGTCGATGCGCTTAAACATGAAGGCGGTCTCCTTTTGTTTGATGCAGTGATTATATAGCGGGTGGCGCGCCTTGTCAAGTCCTTTTTCTATTTATTTCGTTAAATCAAATTCGGTATTGACAAATAATCTGTATGGGGTTATTATTTAAATCACTAAATGAAAAGGCAAACCGATGAGGAAGAGTAAGTAACCTTGGCCCCGACTTTCAGAGAGCCGCCGGACGGTGCAAGACGGCAGTTAAAGCCTTGGTGAATGGACTTCTGAGGGTGACCGAAAGCCTTCGGGCAAGTAGCAGTCAACGGGTTTTCTGCTCCCGTTATCCAAGCAGACTTGTATGATGGTACAAGAGAGCGGGTTTTTACCAACTTGGGTGGCACCGCAGGATTTGTTTGATTTCCTGTCCCTTGATGATTCGAGGGATGGGACTTTTTTATTATTATGAGGTGATCACAATGGTACTCTTAACAAAACGATGGCGGCCCTGAAACAGGTAGAACGAACAAACAAACATTATCAAATTAGGAGGAATTCTGCTATGAAAAAAATCACTTCCCTTCTCCTCAGCCTTCTGCTGATGCTCAGTCTGACCGCTGCGTTCTCCCCTGCTGCCTTTGCCGCAGAATCCTATAAAGTTGCCATTGTCAAACAGCTCGACCATGCTTCGCTCGACGAAATAGCCGCCGCAATCGAAGAAGAATGCGCCGTCATCGCCAAACGGGATGGCGTTTCAATCAAATGCGATATATTCTCCGGACAAAACGACCAGACCATGCTGCAGCAGATTGCCGCTCAGGTTGTCGCTGACGAGTACGACGTGATTATTCCGATCGCCACAAGAGCCGCTCAGATCGTCGCGGTAGTGGATGAAGAGTCGAAAATCCCTGTCGTATACGCCGCGATCTCTGATCCGGAAGCTGCAGAGCTTACCGATATCGACTATGTCACAGGCACCAGCGATATGCTCAACACCGAGTTTATCATCGATATGATGCTCGCGCAGAATCCCGATATCAAGACGGTCGGTCTCCTCTACTCGCTCAGCGAAGCCAACTCCCGCAAACCGATCGCCGAAGCCAAGGCGTATTTGGACGAGAAGGGCATCAAATATATTGAGGCCACCGGCAATACCAACGACGAAGTCATGGCCGCAGCCGGCAGCCTTGTGTCTGACAAGGTAGACGCCATTTTCACCCCGACTGACAACGTCATCATGGCGGCTGAGCTGGCGATCGCCCCGTCCTTCGCGGAAGCCGGTATCCCCCACTACACCGGCGCTGATTCCTTCGTGCGCAACGGCGCCTTCGCCACCTGCGGCGTGAACTATACCGAGCTTGGTGCCAAAACTGCGGATCTCGCCTATCAGGCTGTCACCGAGGGCATGGCTGAGCTTGAGGATTATTACAAGATGGAAGGCGGCATCATCACTGTCAACACCGAAACCGCCGAGGCGCTCGACATCGACACCGCAATCTTCGCCAACATGGGCACACTTGTCGAAGTTGAGACTACAGAAGATTGAAAAATGATTGAATAAACGTCGGGATACGCATTGCGTGTCCCGCCGCGGTTGGAGGAAATCATGCTGTATATCCTGCAGACGACCTTTGAGCTGGGTATTCTCTATGCGCTGATCCCGATGGCCCTGTTTCTGAGCTTTCGGGTGCTGGATATCGCCGATCTGACGACGGACGGCAGCTTTGTATTCGGTATGGCCGTATCTGTGACGATGGCCGCGGCGGGACATCCGCTGCTCGCGCTGCTGGCCGCTATGCTCTGCGGCGCGCTGGCCGGTTTAGTTACCGCCATCTTACAGACAAAGCTTGGCGTGCCGTCGATCCTTGCCGGTATTGTCACAAACACCGGGCTCTATACCGTCAATCTGATGGCGATGGGCTGGTCCTCAAATGCGACAATTTTAAAGCAGGCGACGGTTTATACCCTGTTTCGCGCGCTGGGGATCGGCGGGCGCTGGGCCAATCTTCTGCTGTCTGCCGTCTTTGTTGCGCTTGCGGCCGGATGTCTGATCTGGTTTCTCGGCACGCGGCTCGGTCTCTCCCTGCGGGCGACCGGTGACAACCGGGATATGGTCAGCGCTTCCTCCATCAATCCCTCGTATACTATCACCGTCGGGCTGTGTCTCGCCAATGCTATGACCGCCCTGTCCGGCGCACTTGTCGGGCAGTTCCAGCGCTCGGCCGATATCAACGCCGGCACCGGCATCGTCGTGATCGGGCTTGCCTGTCTGATCATCGGTGAAACGCTCTGCCGCCGCGGCTCGATGACACGCGGTGTGCTCTCGGCCATTGTCGGCAGCATTGCCTACCGTTTCATCTATGCCGTGGTGCTGAAAACCAAGATCGTCCCGATCGAATGCCTGAAGCTTGTGACGGCGATCATCGTCGCCCTCGCGATCGCGATGCCGACGATCCGCGAAAAGATCGCCTTTGCGCGCCGCGTCCGGCAAGGCAAAAAGGAGGGCTGAGACATGCTGACGATCCGTGGTATCTCCAAGACCTTCAACCCCGGCACAGTCAATGAAAAATGTGCGCTGCAAAAGCTCTCCCTGCATCTCGACCGCGGCGAATTTGTAACGATCGTCGGCTCGAACGGCGCCGGAAAATCCACACTTTTCAACGCCGTTGCCGGTAATTTCTTTGTCGACGAGGGGCGTATCCTTCTCGATGGGCAGGATGTGACCTTCCTGCCGGATCACAAGCGCAGCCGCAGCATCGGCCGTCTGTTCCAGGATCCGCTGCGCGGCACGGCCCCACACATGACGATCGAGGAAAACCTCTCGCTGGCCTATCTGCGCAGCAGCAGCGGCACATCGCCGTTCTCTCACATCTCAAAAGCCGATAAAGCCCTGTTCCGCGATCGCCTGCAGCGCATTGACGCTGCTGATGGCGACGATCGTCACGCCGAAACTCCTTTTGCTCGACGAGCATACGGCCGCTCTCGACCCCGCCACCGCCGAGAAGGTGCTGCAGCTGACGACACAAATCGTCTCTGACAACAGCATAACCTGTCTGATGATCACGCACAACATGTCCCAGGCCCTGGAGCTCGGAAACCGCACGCTGATGATGGCTGACGGCCATATTGTCCTGGATATTGCCGGAGAAGAGCGAAGCAAGCTCGGTGTGGACGATCTGGCCCAGCGCTTCAAAGCTCAGACCAAGGCGATCATGGACAACGACCGGATCCTTCTCTCCTGATCTCATCCACAAACTTCGATCCCCGCTGCCGGTTGAAAACCGGCGGCGGGGATTTAATTATGCTCGTTGCGTCAGTGCTCTGCCGCTGCAAAATTCTACATTGTATGCTGTCTGTCAGATTAAAAGTCTTTTCAAAGCGAAAGATCCGGTTTGTTATCCCGCTGATAGGAGCACCAGTTGCCGTTTTCGGTCAGCTCTTCCCTGGCGAGCACTCTCAAAAGAGCCTCTGTCTGCCCGTGCTTTTCCATCTCTGCTGTCATATTCGTATAAAACCGTTCCATCTTCTGATGGTCGGAAAGCGTCCGCGGCAGGGAGAGTCGCCCATAGAAATTTGCCACGAACAGCGTCACGGCAGAGATCGTCCCTATCAGGATCTTCAAGACCGTGCGCCAGAGCTCCACATCCGCCACTATAAGTGACGGCCGGAAAATCAGCCCACCGCACAACAGCTCATAGCCCACGCCCAGAAGATAGAGCCCAACACTCAGGAACAGCGCGAAACGCACAGTGCGCTCGCTGGCGGAAAGCTTCTTCCCGGCACTTTTACAGGCTTGCCGATGGTAATCTCTCTGCGCTTCCACCCAACAGGAGCGAATGTCATGGGCCTCTCCCGGCACGTTTCCGATCGTCAGGGCGCAGAGTGCGTCCAGGATCCACGCGGTCTCCTCCTGCTGCGTCCACGACAGCAGCTCGGAGACCTGAACGCGGCTTCCGGCATAGCGAAGATAAGTCTGTACCCGCAGGCATTCGGCAAGGACCCGGTATTCGATATACCGTCTGTGGCAATCCGAGCGCACAGCGTAGCGTTGACAAGCCCAGGCAGAGAGGAGCATCATACCGCACACGAGGATCATCCAGATCGCCTGCGCTTCATCGTACATCAAAAACGCGAAGGTCAGCAGCGCGCTGGCCACAGCGAGCAATGCCAGCACACGCCGATACAGCCGGGCGTATTGACGGCTCAGTTTACCGGCTGTACGACTGATCGTCTCTATTCTTTCCAGTATGGGATCCCTGTCATGCCCTTCGGGAAGGCGGGAGTTTTCTGTCGACGAGACTTTGGAGGCATTGTGATTGAAGTCATCCGTCCTGTGAATAATGTCCAGGACCGTCTCTCTGCTTCCAAGCACCTGCACTGTGCCGGGTGCTGTGTCTGTCTGTTCTCCCCGCGGTGTGAAAATATGGATCACGGCCTCATTGCTGCCGGAGCGCAGGGACATGCCGGCTGCGGGACAATAACTGCCCTTCCAGGCAAAGTCAACGACCTCCGCCGTGCCGCAGCCATGCTTGCCCGGCTCTCCGTCCCAGAGTGCCAGCAGCACATGGCAATGTGCGGCTACATAGATCCCGGCCTGCCGGAACGCATACGCCCGGCTGACGCCATCTGGGGGAAGGGGTTCTGTGCTCGGCGAGACGAACACCTGCTCCGCGCGCTCGCAGTGATGGGCAAAACGTGCCAGCGCGGCCTCGCCGAAATCCCGCTCGTAATCCGCCCGCTCACGGGGCAGTACGGCAACGACAGGAATATCGAGCGCCTCGGCCGCATCAGCGCACAGCAGGTCAGCGCCCTCCGCAAGAGAATTCAGCATGACGAGCCGCGAGTGCGGGCAAAGCGCGCGCAGCTTTTCCAGTTCCACTTTTACCGCCGCCATAAGCGCCGGGCGATCCTGCTGACGGATTGCCCGGTGCCCGGTGACGCCGATGACAATAGGGATCGTTTTCTCTGTGTCCATCAGCCCTGAATCTCCAGTTCGAAGCCATAGCTTTGCCCGTCGAGGCTTGCAACGGCCTCCCGCATATCCCGATTGACGCTGACTCTCTCCAGATTCTCCAGCTCAAGCAGCGGCGTCAGATCGGTAATATTCTCCGCCCAGCCCAGGAACAGCGCCCGCAGCTCCGGATGATCCGCCGCAAAAGCCGCCAGGTCCTCGTTGCAGTGCAGGTCTCCCGCGGCGCCAAAATATTGGATCTCACAGTCGGACAATGCGGGGATCCAGATAGCTGGATCGGCGTCGGTAAAGGCCAGCCCCTGAAAACGCCGGATGTGGGCCATGGCGGCGAAATCCTCCTCGCTCAGGTCCAGCTCGTTGCAGTCCAGGTCAAAGCCGCCGTCTTCCTCCGCCGCGGAGAAGTCGCTCTCGGCCAGCGGCGTCAGATCGTCCACCTTTGTGTTGGAGACGTTCAGCGAGCGCAGACCCCACAAGTTCTGCACGCCCTGGATGGAATCCAACTGCGTGCATTTGAGATCCACCCAGCGCAGCTCCGGCAGGGCGAAAAGCGCAGAGGCGTCGGTCAAAGTGCTGCAGCCCATGGCCGAGATTATCTCCAGCGATGCGAGCATCTGAATGCCGTCCAGGCTTTGGAGCGGCTGCCCGTAGAGATACAGCTCCCGCAGGCCGGTCAATGCACCGAGCCTTTCCATGTCCTCAAACACGCCCGGAGAGAGCGGCATCACCTCGTCCGTCTCGCGGTCGTGGAGCTGAAGGGCCGGGTTCCCGTTCCCGTCCTTGTGTTCCCAGTCCTCCCAGATGTCATAGCGGTCCAAGTCGATGACCTGATCGCCCGCGATGCAGACACTGGTAATACGGCGCAGCAAGGCCGGAGGCAGGGTGTCCAGCTCGTCCAGGCTCAGCAGGGCATACTCCATCTCGTCCATCTCCCAGCCGCCCTCGGGGTATTCGATGCGGTACTCGCGGAAATTCCCGGCGTCCACCAGATCCTCCGCCTGCTCGGCCAACTGGGGAGAGACGGCCAGGTAGGTTCCGTGGAAGCGGCTGAGCGGCTGAAGATTGTTCAGATCCTCCAGACCGACCAGCTCGAAGCTGCAGGACTTTTCCGCGTCCAGACTGTCCAGAATGCTCAGAGCGTTCACCTCCGCCACACTGTCAAGGCGCAGCATCCCGGTACGGAACGCCACACCTTCCGGTACCGTAAAGCCGCCGGTGATGCTGAGAGAACTGAAATTCATCCCCTCCAGCGCGCTCCAGTCCGTCAGGCGCGGGCAGAGATAGACCTCCAGGTCCTTGATGCGGGACTGGTTCTGCAGCCCGTCCAGAGATTGCAAAGACGAGCATTTGTTCAGATTCAGATGGGAGGCCTTCCAGTCCTCCGGCAGCGCACTCAGATCCGTGATCCCGCAGCGGTCCAGCTCCAGACGGACGGATGGGTGCGGCAGCGTTGAGAGATTCACTTCTTTAAATCGTCGAAGCTGCAGATCCTGAATCGCAGCATTCTCCAGATACGGCAAAATTTCCTCCAGACGGGCGCCGTCATCCGGGTCGATAGACAATGATCCATACTGTTTGATGGCCGATAAACCGGAATAGTCCCCGATAGATCCCCAAAAGCCAAAGCTGTTGAGGCTTGTATGGCTTTCAGAAAGCGAGACGAGAAAGTCGAGGTTTGGCAGCTCCACCCCGCCAAGGCTGATATCATTCAGCTTTGGCAGATTGCCCAAAAAGCTGACGTCCCGCAGTCGGAGGGCGTCGTCGCAGGCAATGTTGAAGTCCACCAGCGCTGTGCAGCCTGCAATCGGGCTAAGATCCCGCAGCTGATTGCAGTCCTCCATCAGCAGTTCCCGAAGCTGCGTCAGCTCAGAGAGCGCAGAGATGTCCCGCAGCCGGGGCATATATCTCAGCTGCAGCAGGGTCAGACCGGTCTGGCCCGACAGAAAGTCCAGATTCTCCGCAGGGCAGCCGCTGAGACGGACCTGTCTGAGCTTCTCGCAGGCAGCAAGACCGGAAAGATCGATCTCGTCCATGTCCCAGCAGCAAAGGTCAAATTCCCGTAGCTGCGGTGGAGAGAAGACAGAGAAATCGGTGGGCGTATCCTGGTAGCTGTCCAGTATCGCGACGCGCAGGAACTCGCTCTGCCCGAGAGTGGCAAAGTCCGCGTGCGAGCGGATCTGCATCTTGTTCGCTCGGGAATCGGCAAGCCAGCCCAGATCTCCCAAACGACATTCGTTGGCCCACACGACCCCCAGTTGCTCCAGATCGCTCAGATCCGGCGCCTGCTGCACGTCCACCATGGCCATGTGCAGCTCCTCCAGATTCGGCAGCAGCGACAGGAAGCGGAGATCATAAGCGGTCAGAGAGACCTGAGAGCCATCCTCGTTCCAGTACCATTCGAATTCATCCGTTCCGTCGCGCTGCCGGGAGCTGGCGACCTCAAAGAGCATATCCCGCCACTCGCCGGACATGTCGTCCCGGGGCTCCTTGTCCTCTTTGGTATAGGTTTTCAGATGCTCGCCCACGATGACCACGCAGCGGACTTCGGCCAGATCTTCTTCGGTGAGGCCCGCGGGGATGTATATCTCTTCGACAGGCTCCGCCACGACCGGCACGGCTTCTTCTACCGTGGGCAGATTGGCCTGCCAGAGCAGCAGAGCAACGACGGCAATCATCACTATAGCGGCTGCCGTCAAAATCAACGGCAGCTTCGACTTCCGCTTCGGCAGCGCGTCAACGATGCGCTCGGCGGTATGCGCCGCGTCTCGCTTGGAGGCGGGGATGATATTTCGAGAATACAATGCGTTTTTCAGCACGTCCGGGATAGATGCGCTGTCCAGCTGCAGCGGCAGCACGTTTTCCGCTCCCGCGGCGACAAGGTCAAGCAGCGCTTTGGTTTTACTGTCATCGGCATAAAAGCGCTCGGACAGCGCCGCCAGCACAAGATTCTTTTTCCGCGGTGTCTCCTCCGACACATGCAGCCCCCTGGTTTTCAGCGCGTCCAGTACCGGCTGCAGTGCTGCGCGGTCTGCATCACTGCACAGCAGATGGATCACTTTTTTACTCATATCGCATCCTCCTTCAAAAAATCAGGATTCCCGGATCAAAACCACCGTGAAGGCGGCCTGTTCGCTCCACCTCAGCGGCAGCATATTCCGGCTGACCGTCACGGTTTTCAAACGCGGCAACGCCTCCAGAGGCGTCAGGTCACGCACGCCGGTGTACTCCAGATGCAGCGTCTCCAGGCTCGGCAGCTCCCTCAGCGCGGTCAAATCATCCACGCTGCTGCCCGCAAGGCTCAGCTCCCGCAGAAGCCGATGCCCGCTCAGGCCGGACAGGTCATCCAGCGGCTGGCAGATCAGTGCAAGGCGCTCCAGCTTGACCATGGATTCGATCAGGCGCAGATCGGACACCTTGCCCTGAATGACCGGCGCGCCGTTGACGCGGCAGGTTCCGTCCGCGTCGAAGGTAACGGCGGCCTTGCTGCCCACCGACATATTCCCGCAGAAATAAAGCTCCGGGATCTCGGCGATCTGCCAACGGTAGATCGCGTCCGCAGGGTTATCCAATGCCCGGCGGATAGCCTGCTCCTGCTGCTTATCGGGGAAGCTGACGGCGAAGAAGCGCTCCGCCTCTCCCAGCTCCACAACGGGTACGGGGGTAGGCGTCACACGGGGAGCAGTCGTCTCTGCCGGGATTTCGGCCGCCGGGCTCGGGCTCCATGTTCCTGTCGTCAGCGCCGCAAGCGTGCCCGCCGCCGCAAGGAAAAGCAGCAGTGAGGCAACAAGTCCCAGCCCAGGCCAGGAAATCTGCTCTGTCCAGCTGCGGTGCAGGCGGCGGGGCAGAAAGCCGGAGCGAAGGATCTCTTCGGCTCTCCATGCGGCACTATCCAGCAGCGGGATCTCCGTATTGCCATCCAGAATTATCTTCCAGTTTTCATCCGGCGTTGTATTATCCAGCCGGACGATCAGGATCGGCTTTCCCATACGCGCCGCCGTTTTCATCTCACTGTAGCAATTGTGCGATTCCATCGCCCTCGCGGAAAGGAAGAAAATCACGCGCTCACAGCTGTGCATGTGCTGGGCGATATTCGCCGGCCAGTCGCTACCCGCCGGAATGCCCTCGTCATACCAGAGCCGCCAGCCCTTTTCGTGCAGGATGCGGATCGTATCGAGGACGGCGTCTGACTGACGGTGCGCATAGCTGATAAAGAGGAACGGGCGGCTGCCCTCATAGGGCTTGAAGAAACCGCTCATTTTCCGTCACCTCCGCGCAGCACGATGACATAGTCGCCGTCCGGCAGCTCACCGCCGTCCAGCAGCGCCTGCTGCGGCAGTTCGATCCGCTCCAGCGCAGGCAGCAGCGAGAGCTCCTGCCAGTTGTCCGGCAGTTCCCCACATCGCAGCGCTGTGATTTTGCCTGCGCGCTCGACCGTGATCGCTCCTCCTCCCACAGCCTGCCGCACCGCGGCCTGTATCACGTGGTCATTGATTTTCAGTTCATCCCGCGCCGCAGGGGAAAACCATTCGAAAACATAAAAGCCTGCAAAAGCTGCAGCGGACAGCAGCAAGGCCAGCGCGCAAAACAACAAGGAAAGCTTTTTCAGGACATTGCCGTCATCCCCGACATGGATCGGCTCGCCGATCATGTCCTGTGAAAAGCCCTCGGCGTGTATAACGGCGCTCTCCCATTCCCTGCCTGGCATCTGATATAAGGGAACATGCGGGACTGTCTCCCGCAGATTCATGGAAAGTCGACGGTCCTTTTCATCAACGTCCAGACAGAGGATCGGTCGGTTGAATTTCTGATTGACAAGAACGGCGCTTTTCGTATCCTTGTCCGCGCAGACTGCATCCGTCAGATATACCACGGTCAGCGCCGCTTTTTCGCAGCGCGCCTGCCGGTGCAGCAGTTCCTCCGCACTGCCCGCCGGACCCACACAGTACCACAACCGGCAGCCCCGCGCCAGCAGCGGACGCAGGAGCTTCCAGACGCGCTTGCTGTCTGCCTCGGCAAAAGCAATGTACAGGTAAGGCTCATCCCCCTCATAGGGCGGGAGCTGTTTCATCCATTGATGTCTCATATATGTTTACCTTGACGGCATGATGAAAACACCGTCAACATCCCGCAGGACGACCGGAACAGCGTCCGTCCAGTCATCCTCGGCCCGTTCATCCCCATCCAGTCTGTACATCTCCGTGATACAAAGCCGGCCCTCCTCATGCGTGATCCGAATAAGCTGCACGGTGGCGCTCACCGTCTCCTCATGACGGCAGAAAGCCGTAAAGCAGGCCTCGGGAAGGCATTTTGACAGCGTAAGACACAGCTGCGTGAAAAAGTCTCCGGGCCAGAATTCATTGACGGGCGACTGGATATCTGCACAGCGCTCCAGAAGGAGCACCGCTCCCTCCCGCCGCAGCCATTTCAGCGCGCAGTTCGGATGCTCAGCGAGCGGGTCAAGCTTTGAAGCTTCCTCGCCAAAACGGAGATAACGATTGCTCAGCGCGGGGATGCTTCCGGCCTCCGCCGCCCAGGACAGCTCTTTCGGCACATAGAGCAGCTTGATCATGCGCTCGGCGATGGCAAGAGCACTCTGCGCCAGCGATTTATTATCAAAGGAAATCTTGACAGATGCAAGGTTTGCCATCGTATTGTCCCGCCTTTGCTTACAGTCTGTAAATCCGAAGTCCGTCAAACTTTTTCAGCAGCTTCAGCATACTGTTGAAGGGCTTCCAATCCTTATCCTGATCCTCCTCCGGCAGCGAGAAGAAATGCGCGCGGATCTCGTCATCTGTCGGTTCCCCGTCCATGGCCAGCTTGTGGCAGCGCAGCTGCTCGCGAAGCGCCTGCCGCGCCTGTTTGTCATCCCGAGCGAGCGGCAGCGTCTCATAGTCCGATCCGCTGCGCCAGCCCATGGCCTGATGCTCGCGCACCCAACGCTCATGCTCCAACGGTGCGATCTGCAGCGCCTGTTCGCTCGTGAAGGCTGTTACCATCTCATAATCCACCGGTCTGTCCGTATAGAAGCAGCCCAGCGCGTTGAGATAGCGGCTGAAGCTTTTGGCGCGATTGATACCGGAGAGCTGGTATTCCAGTGACTGCGAATTGAATTTGGCCTCCAATTCCTGAGCCGTCGTCTCTGGCGGCAGCCTGCGCCCGTGGAGCGCCACAGCAAAATCATATAAATGCAGGAAGTTGCTGCCGGAGAGATAGGTGTGTTTGCTCCGGCGGTCGACCTTACGGACATCCGGACGGATATACAGCGGGCAGAACCCGGTGTCGACGATTTTTTCAATATCCGCTGTAAAGCGCTGCTCCTTTTCCGCCATGTCGCTGTAGGCCTTCAGGCGCGGCGGCTTTCCCTGTTCGCCGCCCGCTTCCCAGGCTGTGTACTTCAGCTTGAAGGCGTCGATTTTTTCCTGCTCCTCCCGGTCGTAGTAGTAGATGGCGCGGATCGCACTGTCCGAGAAGTCAAAATCAACGGCCATGGGGTGCAGCTCCGTGCGGGAATTGCGTCCGTAGGCGGTGCGATCCCAGCACTGCAGCTCATCGCATAGCATCAGCAGCCAGGCCAGCGGATGAAGCTCCGCCTTCAGCGGGGCTTTGCGTTTTTCTCTGTCTTTATAAAAGGCAATGGAGAACTTGTAGAGACTGTTGTGCAGCATGATAGCAGAAAGCGCATCGATATGCATGGGATTAAGATTATCCGCGCCGAGCTCCTCTGCCAGTTCCCGATACAGGCGGGAAGCGCTGAAAAATGCATGATCCATGAAATAACCGAAACGATTTGGCTCGGTCGGCTTTCGATTCAGCACATCCAGGAGATACTGCTCGCTGAAATCGTAAGTACTGCCGAGCTTTTGCGCAATGTCATGCGCCAGCAGCTCGCTGGTCGTCTCAAAGTGTTTTCCGTACAGCGTCTCGAAATGAACTTTTGCCACATCGTCCAGCCCGGTCAGCGCTTCCACGTCATGGTAAGCCAGGTACAGGCTGCCCTTGCCGCGCTCCTGATGATCCACCTCAAAGTAGCTGAGCACTTGCTCGAAGGGCAGCTCAAAGGGGTAGCCGATATCGTGAAAGAGTGAAGTCAATCCCCAGTATTCAAGGAACAGATTGGCTGTTTCGTTCTCATTTTTCCCTTCCAGATGATAGAAGCACTGAAAACTGTGCCGATACGCCGCATTGGTTTCATAGATCGCAAGTCCCAGGGCAAACACATAGACCGAATGGGAATAGTGATCCCGGTGCTTCATCAGCAGGGAGCTTCCGTTGGCCTCGTACTCGCTCAGCAGCTCCACCATGCGCTTGGAGTTTCCGTAGCGCCCCAGGAACATGTCCAGATAGCAGTAATACACCGTATAGGCATCCTCGGCCACGCCGGAGTCAATAAAGGCTTCCAGCGCCTTTTCGAGACAGAGCCGGTTGATGTCCATCTCCATGTTATAGGGGATCTGGTCGGCTGAGAGACCCTTGCCGAGATACGTACCGGTCTGCCGCTCCTTGGCCTCTATTTCCGGATCAAAGAGAAGCCCCTCGCAGCGTTCGTGGAGAAAACGCAGTGCGGCAGACTTCAGATCATTTTGTCCGGCAGGGTTATGGTATAGCGGCGGCTGTTGCGGTCCCAGGTCACAGCCGAACCGTTCCATGTTCTGTTTTCTCATGTTTTCAATGGCTGTATAGGACATCGTTCGATCCCTCCTGTATTTTTGAAAGTAGATATTCTTACAATTACTCATAGAAAAGTATAGCAAAAGAAAAGCGCCAATTGGTGTGCAGGCGGCACACATTGGCGCTTTTCTTGGCAGTATCTGTATTTGGTTATTATTCGTAACGAACCGTAAAACGTACGTCGCCCAAAGACTCGATCGCCTGCCTCCTGTCCTCGCTGACTGATACCTCCTCCAACTCAGGCAGCTCCAGCAGGACGCTGAAATCCGTGACAGAAAGGCTGCCCAGCTTCAACACCCTCAAGCCCTTGTGCAGCGCCAGCGGAGAGAGATCCGTGACTTCCGTATGGTCGATGTCCAGTCGCTCCAGCCGTGTCACGCGATCCAGAACATGCAGATCATCCAGCCCTGTCCACGCAAGGCGCAGATCCAGAATGCTTTTTCCGTCCAGATACCGATAGCTCTCGGTCGGATTGGAAATGTCCAGAAAATCAAAATTGCCGAGCTGCGCGAGCACCGACGGATCGTAGCTTCGCACATCGCAGAGGTCTAAGAGCGCAAGGTTCGGGCAGGCAGACAACGGGGAGATATCCCGCACCGGATTGTCGTTGATGCCCACCGAGGTCAGACGGTCCAACTCTGTCAACGCAGAAATATCCGTGATATAGTTATGCTTGAACTCCACTTTTTTGAGTTTGGGAAGAGCTGCCAGCGTGGATATGTCCGTCAGTTCCTGGGCAGCGATGCAGACCTGCTCCAGATTGGGCATGGCCGCAAGGTCGGAGAGGTCCGTAATCGTTCCGCGCGTCGGCTTCCCCTCGGCATACCAGCGGTCAACGGCGGCATAGAAGCTGTCTGAATCCGGATAGGCTTTATCCGCCATGATATATATATCGTTCACCTGTCGGAGCATATCCTTCGTAATGCGGGCATGACTCTCCAACCCCAGACTTGCTCTCACGGCCTGCTCGACCAGCGGGTGTGAAAAAGTGAAGGACTGCCGATGATGGTGTATGGCAATCCCCGTCCCTAAAGCGATCAACAGCAGAAGAAGGCATGCGCCAGCTATGCGCAGGCGTTTCTTTTTCTTTTGTTCAGCCGGCCTTGCACTGAGCAGCGCATGCTTTACCTGCACAACGTCGTGAAAGCGATTGACAGGGTCAAAATGTGTACAGCGGGCAATAACCTTTTCCAGTGCGGTTCGGCCGTTTTGCGAGACCATTGTATCACGGTGCAGCAGCCAATTGAGCAGGATTCCAAGAGAATAGATATCCGATCGGGCATCTGTCTGCGAAAAGCCGTATTGCTCCGGCGGGGCAAAGCCCTGCGTCCCGAAAGCGACAGTGTCCGTCTCCTTTTCTGAGTGGACGCGCGCAATGCCAAAGTCGATCAGCACAGCGGTTCCATCCGGGCGGATAATCACGTTCTGGGGCTTGATATCCCGATGAATAACGGGTGGATCCATTGTATGCAGTACATAGAGCTGATCGCATAGCTGTGCACCGATGCGGATGACCTCATCCTCTGTGAAAACCTGTTTTTTTGCCAGCTGTGACAGTGTCTCACCGGGCACATATTCCCGCAGAACACAGCGCATCTGTTCATTGCGGTATTCCGCCAGAAAGCGCGGCATCGGCGCAGCCCTGAGCGCACGCAGCGTCTCGGGTTCACTGCGATCAAACAGCGGGCAGTCCTTCAGATAGCATTTAACAACGCATGAATCTCCACTTCCCCGTTTTACGGCCAGCAGCGTCCGTACATTCTCTTTCTCGGAGAAACATTCCATCAGCTCATAGCCGAGGGTCAGAGCCGCGGGATATTCCGACTCATCAGGGAGGTCCGGGATCTGGAGACTGTTTTCAGTCGTTTCCACTTTTCTGCCCTCCCAACAGCGTAAGCCCGTATTTCATCAGGCTCTCCTGCACAGAGAGAATGGGAAGCTTTTTCTGAATACCGTAAAGAATCACCGCATCGCGTTTCAGCCGGGGGTAGAGCTGACTTTTTCCAGCCGCACGCAGCAGTCGCTGGGTCTCATCCACGCTCAGGCCGAGTCCCAGTGCGAGCTGGATCACCTTATCACGGGAGGGGCGGCGCGTCGCGTTAAACAACTGGTGGCCATACGTCCGCTCGATCTGAGACTGCTCGATCACATGTGCCGGGAGCACGCCCCGCTGTTCACAGAAGCTCCTGAGCAGCGTATAGAAATCCGGCGCTTGCAGGTAGCTGTCATTTTCCTGCAGATAGGTGTCAAGATCTGTTGCTTTGAACAGCCGTTTCAAAAGCGTATTCGTGTTGACGATATTGGCCATGTTCTCACCCCTATGCAGACTGATCCATCGGTTTTCTCTATTTTTCGCTTTATTGCCTTCAGTATACACAGACGCTGCTCCGTATGCAACACGACATTTGCTTAGACTGTCTTTAAAAAGAATACAGCGGCACTTCTATCCGTGTCGCTGTACTCTGTATTACTGATTATTCGGTCCGCAGCGCCTCGACCGGGTCTTTCTTGGCTGCTATGCCGGAAGGGATCAGTCCGGCAATATAGGTCAGGAACATGCTGATCGCGACCAGGCCGACAGCACCTTCCCAGGGAAGGACAGAATTGAGCGCGTAAATACCGGTCAGATCATGCACGATCCAGTTGATCGGCAGGTTCAGCAGCAAAGTCATCCCGATGCCGATCGCGCCGGAGGTAAAACCGATGATGATCGTCTCCGCGTTGAAAACACGGGAAACGTCCTTTTTAGACGCGCCGATGGCGCGCAGGATACCGATCTCCTTGGTGCGTTCAAGTACGCTGATATAGGTGATAATACCGATCATGATAGAGGACACGACCAGCGAAATTGCGACAAAAGCGATCAGCACATAGCTGATCACATTGATGATCGACGTGATCGAGCTCATCAGCAGCGCGACCATATCGGTGTAGGTGATTTCATCCTCGTCGGGCACACTGTCATTATAGTGCTTGATGGCGTCCGCAATGGCGTCCTTATCTTCAAAGCTTGCGCAGTAGATATTGATGGTTTTCGGGCTGTCGAGATCGGTATAGCCGAGCTTCTTAAGATTGTCCTTAAAGGTTGTCGTGGAATAGACCGGCGGCATATAGTTATCGTAAAGCCAGATATAGTCGTCCTCTTCCAGCGGCAGCAGATCAAAATCCTCGGCAAGCTCCTCGTCACTGAGTTCCTTGTACAGTTCGGCCATCTGCGCGGCATACTGCTCCTTGACCTGCTGCGTGATCATCTGGCTGAGATAGCTGTCGAGCGTATTGTCATCCATTTTGCTGAGCATACTGGCGTATTCGGGGTAGGACTCAAGGATCATCTTCTCAATGTCCTCGCGGGTGGTGCCCTCCATCTGTTTGTCCAGCATATCATTCAGGTACTCGTCACTCGGTGTGGAGATCAGCTCGACATACATTTCGGCGCGCTGCTCCACAGTCGCCTCGTCGATATACTGCTTGGCAGCATTGACCTTTCGATCGGTGACCGAGATCTCGTTCTCGCGATCCAGAAACGGCAAGCCGTTGAAAACGTCGATCTCCGGCTCGTCCCGCTGACGGCGGACAAGCTCCTTCTGTTCGGCCATGCTGATGATGTGCTCGACCAGCGCATGCGTATAGCCCACGGACCCGTTCAGCATGCCGGAGATCGAATCGCTGTTCTTGCGGATAATACCGACAACGCGGATCTCCTCGCCGTTATTGTACAGCGTGCGCAGCGCCAGCTCTTCCTGCGTCAGGTCTGTGTATTTCCCGGTCTCCTCATCTAGCTGGAAAGTGTCTGCCGGGTAGATATAGCGAAAAGTCTTATTGCAGATATCCTCATACGACCAGCTCTCCTGCCGGACCTCCATTTCTTCCTCATTCATGATCGAGCCCATAGTGGTTTCGATCTCGGATGTGGGCTTGAGTCCGAGGGAATAGAGCACCAGATCCGAGATCTCGTTGTTGTCATCGACGATCAGGACGACCTCGTCGTAGCGCTCCGGCCAGCGGCCGTAGAGTACATCATACTGCTGGCGCAGCAGCGGGTGAATCAGCTCAACAGCGCTCTCCCCGGGCAGCATCTCCTGCCAGACGTTCATTGTGGAAAACATACTGCCATAGGTCGAAAAATACGTGGAATAATCCCCGCCAAATGAAGAGGACAGTGCCTTTGTCATGATATCCACGGTATTTGTCCGCCCGATCACGCCCTCGGGGTCTTCGGAATACGGCATGACGTCGACATCGTAAGAATACTGAACAGAGCTCACATACTCTGGGCGATCTCGCTGTTTTCGTCGTCAAGAAAGGCCTTGAAGGGCTTGAGATTGTTGGTCTGCATATCCGCGGATACAACGGAATTGACCATGTCGTTCATGACAGAGCTGGAATAGACAGCGTCTTTTTCGTGGTAGTATCCTTCCGTCTCGGCCCTCGCCCCCATCATCGAACCCATCAGGCTGGTCATATCCACGCTCTCGGCCTGGATCGTGATCGGATAGCTGGAAAGTGTGTTCTCCTGCACCTTGTCGATATAGGACTGAATACCGTTTGAGAGCGACATGATCAGAGCAATACCGATGATGCCGATACTGCCGGCAAAGGCGGTCAGCAAGGTTCTCCCCTTCTTGGTCATCAGGTTGTTGAGAGAAAGAGCCAGCGCAGTGAACATACCCATCGAGGTCTTTTTGTTCTTGCTGGTGTTGAGCGGGTCTTGCTTTTCGCTGGCAAAAGGCGCGCTGTCGTCAGTGATCAGACCGTCTTTCAGACGGATGATACGGCTGGCATAGTCCATGGCAAGCTCGGGGTTATGGGTGACCATGATGATCAGCTTGTCCTTGGAGATTTCTTTGAGCAAGTCCATGATCTGCACGGAGGTCTCGGTATCCAGGGCGCCGGTTGGTTCGTCTGCCAGAAGAATATCCGGGTTATTCACCAGCGCGCGGGCTATTGCCACACGCTGCATCTGTCCGCCGGACATCTGGTTGGGCTTTTTGTGCAGTTGATCCCCCAGGCCGACCTTCTGCAGGGCTTCCACCGCGCGATCACGCCGCTCGCGGGCGCTGACACCCGAAATCGTCAGTGCGAGTTCCACATTCGAAAGCACCGTCTGATGCGGGATCAGGTTATAGGATTGAAAAACGAAGCCTATCGAATGGTTGCGATAGCTGTCCCAGTCGGCGTCGGTGAAACGCTTGGTGGATTTGCCGTTGATAATAAGATCTCCATCGGAGTACTGATCAAGACCGCCAATGATATTGAGCATCGTGGTTTTTCCGCAGCCGGAGTGGCCGAGAATGGCCACGAACTCGCTCTCACGGAATTCAAGATTGATCCCTTTGAGGGCGTGTACCGCTGCATCTCCGGATAGATAGTCCTTTTTTATATTGACAAGCTTGAGCATTGTGTCTCCTTGAAAGTAAGCATTGACAGAAACTGAGGATTGCAGTAAAATAAGCGAGCTGTTTTCGGTGCTTCCGCTTCAGACGATGCGAAGATTCATCGAAAACCAACGGATATGCCCACGTAGCTCAGCAGGATAGAGCGGCCGCCTCCTAAGCGGCAGGCCAGAGGTTCGAATCCTCCCGTGGGTGCCACAGGGAAGCCGGAAACGGCTTCCTTTTTTCATGCTGTCAGAGCCTTGACAGGCATTTTCGTTCACCCTGAACATCTATGACCACTTCTTTGGAATAATAGCATAAAAGCTCTTGTCCGTAAATGATATGTGGTAAAAGTATTTAAAATGTTCACAAACGCTTTAACCGTTCATTTATTGATATAGAGTCCAAAAAACAGGCTGGCCTGAAACGCTTATCAGGCCAGCCTGTTTTTTCATACATACGATTATTCTTTTACAAACTCGCGGGCCACTTCCACGATGTGTTCGGCGCTGAGCCCGAAGCTCTTGAGCAGCTCGGCCGCAGGGCCGGAATGGCCGAACTCGTCATTCACGCCGATACGGCGGACCGGCGTCGGGCATTTCTCGCTGAGGAGCGAGCATACAGCCTCGCCCAGACCACCGATGATCGAGTGCTCCTCGCAGGTTATGATCTTCCGGCATTCAGCGGCTGCCTTCAGTACGATCTCTTCATCCAACGGCTTGATCGTGCACAAATTGATAACGCGGGCGTCGATCCCCTCGTCGGCCAGGGTCTTTGCGGCCTCCAGCGCCTCATTGACAAGAAGACCGGTGGCCAGAATCGCCACATCCTTGCCATCGCGCAAGCACTCCCCTTTTCCGATGGTAAAGGAAAAGTCCTCGCCGTGGAACACAGGCACGCCAAAACGGCCAAAGCGAAGATAGACAGGGCCCTGGTGCTCATAGGCGGCACGGACACAGGCCTCCGCTTCGACAGCGTCGGCGGGGTTGAGGATGACCATCCCGGGAATCGAGCGCATCAGCGCAATATCTTCGCAGCACTGGTGGGATGCACCGTCCTCGCCGACGGAGATACCGGCGTGCGTGGCGCCGATCTTCACATTCAGATGGGGGTATCCGATGGAGTTGCGCACCTGCTCAAAGGCGCGTCCGGCAGCGAACATCGCAAAGCTGGAGGCAAAGGGGACAAGTCCCATGGCGGCGGCGCCAGCGGCGACGGCCATCATGTTTCCCTCGGCAATGCCGCAGTTGAAATGGCGCGCGGGAAAAGCCTTCTGGGGGATATTGGTCTTGGTGGCGTTTGAAAGGTCAGCGTCGAAGACGATGACGTCCTCGTGCTCGGCCATGAGCTCTTTGAGCGCGTTGCCGTAAGCTTCACGCGTCGCGATTTTCTTCACGTCTGCCATTTACTTTCCCTCCAGTCCGGCAAGGCGGGCTTTCAGCTCGCCCATGGCGATCTCATATTCGGCATCATTCGGCGCTTTGCCGTGCCAGCCAACCTGATTTTCCATGAAGCTCACATCTTTGCCCTTCGTGGTCTTCATCACGATGGCAAAAGGCTTGTCGTGTTCCCCATGGAAGGCGGCAAAAGCACGCTCCAGTTCTTCCATGTCGTTGCCGTTTACTTCAACGACCTCGAAGTTAAACGCTTTCAGCTTGTCCACGATCGGATAGCTGCTCATGACCTGGCTGATCGGTCCGTCGATCTGCAGACCATTGTTGTCGATGATGACACAGAGGTTCGTCAGTTTGTAATGCGCGGCAAACATCAGCGCCTCCCAGACTTCGCCCTCTTCGATCTCGCCGTCGCCGAGCAGCGTATAGACACGGCAGGGGTTGCCGGTATACCGGGCGGCGAGCGCCATGCCGGCCGCAGCCGAGATGCCCTGACCAAGACTGCCGGTGGACATATCCACGCCGGGAACCGTATTCATGTTCGGGTGCCCCTGCAGATAGGAACCGGTGTGACGCAGCGTTTTCAGATCCTCAACAGGGAAAAAGCCCCTGTAGGCGAGCGCGGCGTAGAGTCCCGGCGCGTTGTGGCCCTTCGAGAGCACAAAACGGTCACGGTCCGCCTTCTTCGGATCCTTTGGGTCGATGTTCAGCTCGTGGAAATAGAGATAGGTCAGTACGTCCGCAGCGGACAGGCTGCCGCCCGGATGGCCGCATTTGGCGGCATGCGTACTCTCGATGATGCCCATGCGCACCTTGCAGGCCGCGATTTCAAGGGCATTTCTTTGCTCTTTCGTCATGCTTATCCTCCTAAGGCGGCCATCCAGGCCGCTTTAATGACGGCAACACCGCAGCAATCGTCTGCGGTGTTGTCCGAGTGCTGTTATTATTATATGAGAAAAGGAAGTTTTGTCAATGTCTCGGCAAAGGATTCCTGTTCTTCTGCCGTAACCGGCAAACTATTAACGGAAGCTGTTGGCCCAGTTGACAAGCGAATTGTGCCAGGTATTCTCAAGCACATCCCGGCGCATCCGGTCGGTAACAGGGCCGTTCCTTGCCATCTTGGCAAGGATCACTGCCTGCAGCTGCTCGACAGTCATGAGATCGTACGGGATATCGGGGATCTGTGCGTCTGTGATTTTCGCCTGCAGGTCTGACTGTGTCTCGCTCTTCACCGTTTCGGCCCCGGTCATCTTTCCCTCGTTCTCCGTTTTCGGCTGTAGAGTAACAGGGCGTTCAAGCTTTATGCATGGCTCCGTCAACGACTGTCCGTCGTCCGGTGCAAAGATGTCGCCGCTGCAGCCGGACAGGCAGACGTTGAGACGCCCGCCGTCGCTCTCGATCCTCTGGCCGGTGAGAAGTCCCACATACGCGCTCGCATCAGCTTCGACATTGATCCAGGCCTCGCCGTCGCTGTTGTTCACAGCGACAATCAGCCGTCCGCGCCGGAAAGCATACTGCTGGGTCGTCAGACTAAGCTGCCGGTATTCCCCCCAGACGAGATCGTCCTTCCACGCGCGGCGGATGCTGCCCAGCGCGGCAATCAGGCGCGTGCATGGGTTATTCTCATAATCATCAAGGTGCTCATTCAGATCGATATACGGCCGCAGCGAATCGTCTGAGCCGCGCTCTTTGCGGCCGTCGATGCCAAACTCGCTGCCGTAATAGACCGAAGGGATGCCTGGCAAGGTGTAGAGCAGGATATGTACCGGCAGAAAGTGAGCCTTATTCATGAGCTTCGTGTGGATGCGCTCGACATCGTGGTTATCCACGAAATTGTACAGCTTGATATGCGCAGGCACCATGCCGTTGGTGCGCTGGACGGTGTGGGCGATCTCAAAGTAATTGTGGTCGTTATGGCCGCTGTACAGGGCCTTGTGCAGCGCGTAATTGGTAACGCTGTGCAGGGTGTTTTCGTTGGCCCAGCGGGCGTAGTCCCCGTGGATGACCTCGCCCATCAGCCAGAAATCGTGCTTGACCTCGTCCGCCGTATGGCGCAGGGCTTTCATGAATTCAAAATCCAGCACGTCGGCCGCGTCGAGACGGATGCCGTCCACATCAAACTCGCTGACCCAGAAGCGGATCACATCGCAGATGTAGTCCCGCACCGCCCAATGGCGCTGATTGAGCTTCACCAGCAGGTTATAACCGCCCCAGTTGTCATAGGAAAAGCCGTCGTTATACTCGTTGTTGCCCCAGAAATTCACATTACAGTACCAGTCCCGGTAGACAGACTGCTCCCTGTGCGCCTGCAGATCCTTAAAGGCGAAAAAGTCACGCCCGGTGTGGTTGAAAACGCCGTCGAAAATGACCTTCAGCCCGGCATCATGACAGGCCGCGACAAAGTGCTTGAGATCCTCGTTCGTTCCGAGACGGCTGTCCAGCAGCCGATAGTCGGTGGTCTCGTAGCCATGCCCCACGGACTGGAACAGTGGTCCGATGTACAAGGCGGTAAAGCCCAGCTTTTTCAGATGGTCGATCCATGGCAGCAGCGTGTTGAGACGGTGCACCGGCTCGCCGTAGTCGTTCTGTCTGGGCGCGCCGGTCAGCCCGAGCGGATAGATATGATAAAATACAGCCTCGTCATACCAAGCCATTGATTTATTCTCCTTCAAGTCAATTCTTTTGCATTATAGCAAAGCGGACAGCGAATTGCAAGCAGCGCCTCGATGACTGCCAATAAGCAAAACGGACCGAAACTGCCCTTAAAAAGGTATTTTTCGGTCCATTTGTGCTGTTTATTCGTTATTATTCAATCATGCAATTTGGGTTATCAGACGATCTGCTCCATGACGAAGCATTCGATGATATCGCCGACCTTGATATCGTTGAACTTCTCGATCTGCATGCCGCACTCGTAGTTTTCGGCCACTTCCTTGACGTCGTCCTTAAAGCGGCGCAGCGAGGCGAGCTCACCCTCGTGGATGACGATATTGTCACGCAGCACACGTACCTGGCAGCCGCGCTGGATCTTGCCGTCGGTGCAATAGCAGCCGCAGACTGTGCCGACCTTTGAAACCTTGTAGGTCTCGCGGACTTCGGCGTGACCGATGATCGCCTCGCGGAACTTGGGCGCCAGCATGCCCTTCATGGCAGCCTCGATCTCGTTGATGCAATCGTAAATGACACGGTAGAGACGGATATCCACATTGCTGCGCGTCGCGCTGTCGCGGGCGGCCGCCTCGGGCCGGACGTTGAAGCCGACAATAATCGCACCTGACGTCGCCGCCAGCATGACGTCGCTTTCGTTGATAGCGCCGACCGCGCTGTGGATGACCTTGACGCGCACCTCGTCGTTCGTGATCTTCTCGAGCGAGGCCTTGACCGCTTCGGCCGAGCCCTGCACGTCCGCTTTGACGATCAGGTTCAGCGTCTTCATCTCGCCGGCCTGAATCTGGCTGAACAGATCCTCCAGACTGACCTTCTTCGTACCGGACATTGTGCCGGCCTGTGCGGCCAGACGGCGTTCCTCGGCCGCCTGACGGGCCATGCGCTCGTCAGCGACAGCATTGAAGGTATCACCGGCGCTCGGTACCTCGGACATACCGGAAATCTCGACCGGCGTGGAGGGACCAGCCTCGGTGACGCGCTCGCCCTTGTCGTTGATCATCGTGCGGACACGGCCGACAGCCGTACCGGCGATGATGATGTCGCCGAGCTTCAGCGTACCGTTTTGCACAAGGACCGTCATGATCGGGCCGCGGCCCTTATCCAGACGGGCTTCGATGACCGCACCGCGGGCAGCGCGGTTGGGATTGGCCTTGAGCTCCTGCACCTCAGCCAGAACAACCAGGTTCTCCAGCAGATCGTCGATGCCCATGCCGGTTTTCGCGGAAATCGGGCATACGATCGTGTCTCCTCCCCACTCCTCGCTGACGAGATCATACTCGGTCAGCTGCTGCTTGATGCGGTCGGGATTGGCGCCGACCTTATCCATTTTGTTGATAGCCACGACCACCGGGATGTTGGCGGCCTTGGCGTGGTTGATGCTCTCTATCGTCTGGGGCATGATGCCGTCGTCAGCGGCGACGACCAGGATCGCGATATCGGTGACCATGGCGCCGCGGGCGCGCATCGAGGTAAAGGCCTCGTGTCCCGGGGTATCCAGGAAGGTGACGGGGTTGCCCTTGACATCGACGGTATAGGCGCCGATCGCCTGGGTGATGCCGCCGGCCTCACCGGCTGCGACATGGGACTTGCGGATGTAATCGAGCAGAGAGGTCTTGCCGTGGTCGACGTGGCCCATGACCACAACGACGGGAGCGCGGGGCACAAGATCCTCGGGAGCGTCCTCGTGGTCGTCGATCAGGCGCTCTTCGACGGTAACAATGACTTCTTTCTCGACCTTGCAGCCCATCTCCATGGCGACGAGGGCCGCGGTATCATAGTCGATCACGTCAGAGACGGAGGCAAAGGTGCCGAGCTTGAAGAGCTGCTTGACAACCTCGGCCGCGGTCTTCTTCATGCGGGAGGCCAGCTCGCCGACCGTGATCTCATCCGGGATCACAACCTTGACCGGCTGCTTCTTGACGACCTCGCTGCGCAGACGGTTCATCTTATCGCGCTCTTCCTGACGGCGCTTGTTGCTCTGCGGCCCGCTCTTCATCTGCTGGCGGTTCTTGTTGCCGACCTTCTCGCGCTTGCCGCCGCTGCCGGCGTTGCGCATCGTGGAGGCGTCAGCCTTCGTAGCGGCCAGATCCTCAAACTTCTCGTTATATTTTTCAATGTTGACAGAGCCGCCGCGGGTATCGACCACACGCTTCTCGGCCACCTGGCGGGGCTGGTGCGGTTTGTCCTTCTTTTCGCTCTTTGCCGGAGACGGAGCCGCGCTCTGCTGCTGAGGCTGCGGCTTGGCCTGCGTCTGGGGCTGAGTGCCCTTCGGCTGGGCTTTCTGAGCGCCGCTGTCCTTCTTCTGGCTCGGGGCCGGCGCGGCAGCCGGCTTTTCCTCGGTTTTCTTCGGCTCTACTTTAAAGATATCCTCCAGACTGGCGACCTGATTATGCTGGGTCAGGTATTCAAAGATGATATCCAGCTCTTTCGTCTCCAGCACCTGCATGTGGTTCTTCGGAGGCGCGGAATAGTCGGTAAGGATCTGACTGATATCCTTTGTTGCCAGGCCAAAATCCTTGGCCACCTCATGTACTCTATACTTATTATCGATCATAATTCGTCCTCCTTAAACCTTCTTGCAGTTCTTGCGCCGCTCGGCCTTATCAAAACGCTTTTCCACCTGCTGAGCTATTTCACAATAACTATCGCTGTCCAAGCCAAGCAGCAGCTTGACAAAGGCGTTGGCAAAGCCCAGGTCGGTGACCGCAGCCATCGAACAGCCGTTCACGCCGAGGCGCTCGGACAGCTCCGCCTTATCAAACGGCAGCGGAACCAGCTGCACGTTTCGGCCGGAGATAAATGTTTCGGCCCTCCGGCGGGCGTTGTCTGAGGCATCTGCGGCCAGCAGCAGGAGCTTGGCCTTACCCGCCTTGACGGCAGCGCCTGTTTTATCCTCACCGATCTGGATGGCATTGGCCCTGCGCATCAGGCCCAGCATATTCAGCGCTTTCTCTCTCATTCGCCCTTCTCCATCTGCTCGCCGAGCGCATCATAAACCTCCTGCGGGATCTCGCAGTCAAGCGCGCGGCTGAGCGCTTTGGCCTTCACGGCCTTTTTGAGACAGGCCGGATCCTGGCACAGATAGGCGCCGCGGCCGTTAGCCTTGCCCTTGAAATCCAGTCGGATCTCTCCCTCGGGAGAGCGCACCACCCGAATCAGTTCTTTTTTCGGTTTTTGTGTGCGGCAGCCGATGCACTGCCGCATGGGGATCTTCTTTTCCTGGGGCATGGATGCCGCTCCTTTCAGTCAAATGTGAAATGCGGTCTGCTATTAAGCCTCGCTTGCGGGCTTGATGTCGATCTTAAAGCCCGTGAGCTTTGCGGCCAGGCGGGCATTCTGGCCCTCCTTGCCGATAGCAAGGGACAGCTGATTGTCGGGCACGACAACGCGGCAGCTCTTGCCGTCTTCCAGCATCGTGACGGACACGACCTCGGACGGGGCCAGGCTTGCGGCAATATACTCTTCCGGATTTTCGCTGTACTTGACAATATCGATCTTTTCGCCGCCGAGTTCATCGACGATCGTCGCGACACGGCCGCCGCGGGGACCGACGCAGGCGCCGATCGGGTCGACATTCTCATCGGCAGACCAGACGGCCATCTTGGTACGGCTGCCGGCCTCACGCGCGATGGACTTGATCTCCACCGTGCCGTCGTAGATCTCGGGAACCTCGAGTTCGAAAAGGCGCTTGACAAGGCCGGGGTGTGTGCGCGAAATCAGCACCTGGGGACCGCGGCCCTGGTTGCGTACCTCGACGACATACACCTTGATGCGGTCGCCTTCTTTGAGCTCCTCGGTCTTGATGCGCTCGTTGGCGGAGAGCATAGCCTCGGTATATTCACTGTTGGAGGAGACACGGATGGAAACAGCACCGGTTTTCGGCTCGATGCGTGAAACAACACCGGTCAAAATCTCGTGCTCCTTGGAGTTGAACTCCTCATAGATCATGCCGCGTTCTGCCTCACGAATGCCCTGAATGATCACATTCTTGGCAGCCTGCGCGGCAATACGGCCGAATTTCTTGGTCTCCACCGGAATGGCGATCACGTCGCCGACCTTGGCGCGGCGGCTAAGCTTTTTGGCAGCCTCGAGCTGGATCTCGAGATTCGGGTTTTCGACCTCTTCGACGACGGTCTTCTTGAGATTCATCTCAATCCGCTTTTTCTCTTCGTCAAGAATGATCTCCACGTTGTCACCGCACTCGGGATTGTCGCGGCGGAAGGCCGTCAGCATGGCCTGGTTGATCTTCTCGTACATATAAGCGCGCGGGATGCCCTTTTCCTTCTCAATATCTTCGATCGCTTCAAAGAATTCTGCATTCATTGTCGTTGATTCCCTTTCCTTCTATAGCTGTATATTGGTTTATCAGAATGTCACACGCAGTCTGACCTGCGCGATCTGGCTTTTATCAAAGCTGTGGCTGTCTTTGCCGCTCTGGATCGTAACAGCTCCGTCCTCATAGCCTGTCAGCGTGCCGGTAAAGCTCTTGTGTCCGGAAACCGGCTGATAGCAGCGGAGCTCAACCTCATGCCCCATAAACTGCTGGAAATCGCTGGGGCGCTTCAATTCGCGGTCGGCTCCGGCCGAGCCGACTTCAAACACATAGGAATCCGGGATCGGATCGGCCTCATCCAGAATCGGGTCCATCCGGCGGGAGATCCGCTCGCAGTCGTCGATACCGACGCCGCCCTCTTTGTCGATCATCAGCCGCAGATACCAGCTCCCGGCCTCTCTGACATATTCCACATCCCAGAGGGTACAGCCTTCTTCCTCGACAACAGGTCTTGCCAGCTCAGTAACCCGATCTGTGATTTTACTCATGGCACTCTCCTTCTCCCGGTTTTAGTGAACAGTCTGTAAAAAAGAGTGGGTCGCAGACCCACTCTGTCAATAACACTGTATCATCTTTACTTACTATACCACGATATGGAATAGATTGCAAGACTTTTTTAGCCGAGGAATCCTTATAATTCAAAGTCAGGATCGTAGTGCGCGTAGAATTCCTCATAGCAAAGACCGTTTTCCATGATAAAAGTGGCGGCCTTTTCTCCGACATAGCGGTAATGATAGGGTTCATCCCATCCTGTGATCAGCAGCTTGTTGCTGGGATAGCGTTTAATGAAGCCGTATTTGGCGCAGATACTGTCCAGATACGCAAAGAACTCCTTGTTCATGCGGGAATAGTCCATGCGCCCGCCGTAGTCGCGGTCCATCAGGTCGACGGCCAGCCCCAGCTGATGCTCAGAGCTTCCGGGGAAGGCCGTGATCGTACGGGCCTCGGCGACAGCTTCCTGATAGCGTGGATCGAGATAGTCTGTAACAGGCGGATTCATACCGACGGCAATCTGGCTGGCCTTACTGTTGAACAGCTTTTCCTGATAGGAATAGGTACGAAAGGCACCCGCAACATAAACCGAAAAGCCCGCGTCGCGCAGATCCTTCAGCATAGCCTCGAGATACGGCAGCTGCTCGGCAAGAAACAGCATACGTGTACCCTCGATCGTGCCAAATTCCACCTCTTTGGACGGATAGGCCGCCGATAGCAGGTTATCGTCGTTGACGATGGCGTACTGGCGGTTGCTCTGCATCTCATCGAGCGTCAGGATCGGCCAGACCAGCGCATTTTCATCGGGCGGCGGTGTGGCGTTCGGATCGTTGAAGGTAACGGAATCGGTGGATACAAGGGTCTTATGGCTGCCGGTAAACAGCACGTCGTTGATCTCGTCCATCCTGGCGTTGACAACGACAAGCAAAATCACAAACAGCCCCACGACCTCGAAGATCCAGGCCAGCTTGCTCTGTTTTCTCACGGCACTACCCCCTTCATTCAAACTTTCTGAGTCGAACAAAAAACATGCGAACCGACATTTCCTGTTCGGAAGTGCAGTATAGCACCACATTCCTATAAATTCAAGTATATTTCGTTAACTCTGCCCGGAGCCATGGTGCTCATGAAGATATTGCATGGCCATGTGATATCCTTCAAAACCGAAGCCCGCATAGCTTTTCTCACAGGCCATCGCTGTGTAAGAGATATGGCGAAAGGCCTCACGCTCATTGATCTGTGAGAGGTGCACCTCCACGGCGGGCAGGGCCACCGCCTTCAAGGCGTCAAGAATGGCGATGCTGGTGTGCGTGTAAGCGGCCGGATTGATCACAATGCCGTCGAAGCGTTGAAAATAAGCCTCCTGTATTTTGTCGATCAGAGCGCCCTCGGAGTTAGACTGAAAAAGCTCGATTTCAATGCCAAGCTCTTCCGCGCTTTTGTGCAGAAACTGCTCGAGATCACGATACGTCTTGCGGCCGTAGATATCCGGCTCGCGGATCCCCAGCATATTCATATTCGGCCCATTGATAATCAAAAGCTTCATAACGCCTCCAGGATCTTTCTGACGGTTTCATCCACGCTGCCGTTGTTGTCCGCGGTCAGATCGGCTGCGGCGCGATAGAGCGGCTCGCGCTGTTGATAGAGCGTTTCGAGCGCCTGCGTCCGGCTCAGCGGTCTGCCGTTGGTCGGCAGCTTGTCGATATCCCGCAGCAGCCAGACGACTGTGGCGTTCTGGCGCATCGGATCGAGATTCTCGCCGCGCGTGACGATCCCGCCGCCGCAGGCGATCACAAGGCCGCTGCGCTTTGCGGTATCACAAAGCACCTCATGCTCGAGCGCACGGAAAGCATCTTCGCCATCAGCATCAAAGATTTCCGGGATCGATCTGCCCGCGCGCGCCGTCACGAGTTCGTCGAGATCGACGAACTCCCGTCCCGTCGTCTCGGCCAGAGCACGGCCGACTGTGGTTTTTCCGCAGCCTGGCATACCGATCAGCAGGATATTCTTTGTGCTGCGCTCAATGTCACGGCGGATGCGATCGACCACCGCATCGTCAATTGTCCTTCCGGTAAAGTACTCCGCAGCCGCTTTGGCCTGGGCCACCAGCATGCCAAGGCCGTTCGCCGTCTGCAAACCGAGTTTTTCCGCATCCAATAGAAGCTGCGTTTTCGCTGGGTTATAGACCACATCCAGCACGCACTTCAAGCCCGGCAGCCGGGCCAGCTCCACCGGACTCACACCGGTGTTCGGGTACATGCCGACCGGCGTGGCGTTCACAAGCAACTGCGCGTCGGAATGGGCATAAAGATTCTCATAGTTGGTCTCACCATGCCGGGACACAAGAACGATTTCTGCCGCACCGAGATCGCGCAGCACGGCCTGCACCGTGCACGATGCGCCGCCGGTGCCGAGGACGATGGCTTTTATCCCTCTGACCTCCACCCCGGCGCTGCCGAGCAGATAGCGAAAACCGTCGTAATCAGTATTATGCCCGAGCAGGCTGTTGTCTACGCGTCGGACGATCGTGTTGACACAGCCGACATGACGCGCTTGCGCTGTCAGCTCGTCACAATAGCCCATGGCTGATTTTTTATACGGGATCGTTACATTCACGCCGTCGAAGCGTTTTGCTTTCAGAAACGGACCGAGCTGCTCCTCTGTAAGCTCATAGAGTGTATAGTCATAGTCGGCAAGCTTTGCGTGAATAGCTGGCGAGAAGCTGTGCACGAGCGGCATGCCGATCAGCCCGCAGCGTCTTTTCTGCATGTCACGGCTGCAGGCCATGATCGTGCGGAAAACCGTCTCCATATAAGCGGCAAGCTCCTCCCCGGCCTCGGTGCGAATCTTGTCCAGCACAGCCTGTTCACGTTCCGCTGCCAGGACAGGCAAGCCGTGCTCTCGCTTATACGCCCCGATCTGCAAGGCAACTGCCATGCGTGCACACAATAGTTCGACCAGCTTCCCGTCGATATCATCGATCTCCGCACGCAGGCGGTCGAGTTCATCCGGCATACGGCTCACCTCTTATCTCCGAGTACAATATCCAAAATCACCATCGCCGTGACAGCCTCGACCACAGGTACCGCACGGGGAACAAGGCAGGGATCGTGGCGGCCGTGAATGCGCAATTCTTCTGTACAGCGCTTTGAAAAACTGGCGCTCTGCTGCGCTTTGGCAATACTGGGCGTCGGCTTGAAGGCTGCTTTCAGCAGGATCGGAAGGCCTGTACTGATACCGCCCAAAATGCCGCCAGCGTGATTGGCCGCGGGCACAACCGCACCGTCAATCACGGTATAGGGGTCGTTATTCTCACTGCCGCGAAGCGCCGCGGCATGAAAACCCTCGCCAAATTCCACGCCCTTGACGGCGGGGATGGCGAACAGCGCCGAAGCAAGCTTCCCCTCCAGACCCCCGAAGAGCGGCCCGCCGTAACCGGCCGCCAGCCCGGAAACCTGACATTCGACGGTGCCGCCGATAGAATCGCCCTCTGCGGCAGCGGCAAGGATCTGCTCGCGCATTTTCTCGCCCTTGTCCCGATCCAGCACAGGCAGCTCTCCTTCCGGCGTTGCTGCCGCTGTCATGGGGTCAAAGGGCGTATCGTCGACGGAGCCGATGCTTGCAATATGGGCCGCGACACGGATGCCGCGCCGCTCCAACAGCTGGAGCGCGATCCCACCCGCCACACACAGAGGAGCCGTCAAACGGCCAGAGAAGTGTCCCCCGCCCGCGGCATCCTGATAACCGCCGTATTTGAGCTGGGCCGTATAGTCCGCATGACCAGGTCTCGGCACGTCGCGCAGCGCCTCATAATCCGAAGGGCGCGTATTGCAGTTTTCGATCATCGCACACAGCGGTGCGCCGCAGGTGACGTCATTGACAAGCCCGGATAGGAATTTCGGTGTGTCACACTCCGTTCGCGGCGTGGACAGCATAGATCTGCCTGGCGCCCGGCGGTCGAGGAAGCGCTGCAGTTTTTCCATGTCGATGGGCTCACCCGCCGGCAATCCGTCGATCACGACGCCGACGGCCTCACCGTGGGACTGGCCAAACACACTGATTCGGACATTCTCACCCCATGTCGATGACATACAGATCCCCTCCCAACATACGGTAGACGTCCCAGAAATCCGGATAGGACTTTTTGACACAGTCGGCGCCGTGCAGACGCACGTCTCCGCCCACACAGCGCGTGGCGGCCACAGCCGCCATCATCGCGATCCGGTGGTCACCGGCGCAGTCGATCTTGCAGCGGCCGTGCAGCTCCTCCACACCCTCGATCGTCAGGGCGTCCGCCTCCTCAGTGACACGCGCACCCATGGCATTCAGCGCCGCCGTGACCGTACTGAGCCGGTCGCTCTCCTTGGCGTGCAGACGCCCGGCGCCCCCGATCCGGCACCTTCCCTTCCGGACAGCCGCTCTGGCCGCAAGCGGCGGAACCAGATCCGGGCACTGCGTCACATCAAGCTCGATATCGCCGCTCTCGGCGAGTTTGCGCATGAAATCGACCACGCAGCGATCGCCCTGGACAGAGGCTTCGTTCAAATCACAGATTGTCAGGTCGCTGCCAAGTCCCTGCGCGGCCAGCCAGAAGCCGGCCTGCGACCAGTCATTCTCGACCACACAGTCGACGGGACGGAAACGCTGCCCGCTCACGGAAAAGCCCTCGCCCTCCGTGCGCGCGTGTACGCCGCTCTGCGAGAGCGCATCGAGCGTCATGGCGACATAGTCCGAGGATTCGAGTTTCGTTGTGGGGATCAAACGGCTCTCTCCCTCGACCATGGCAAGGGCATACAGAAGGCCCGTGAAAAACTGGCTCGACACATTGCCCGGCAGCCGATATGTTCCGGCCGTCAGCTTGCCTTCGACGCGCAGATAGCCGCCCGCGAGCGAATAATGGATACCTTTCTCCTCAAACAGATCAAAGTAAGGCGTCTGCGGACGAAACATCAGCCGACCGTGACCGGTGAAGATCCCGCCCCCGGCCACAGCCAGTGTGATCGGGATCAGAAAACGCAGCGTCGACGCCGACTCGCCGCAGTCCATCAGCGGGTAACCGCCGGGCCAGACCGCACCGCCGATGCCGCGCATGCGAATAGCGTTATCCCCCACTTGTTCCCATTCGGCTCCGAGCGCTTCGCAGCAACGCAGCGTTGATAGCACGTCCTGTGAAAAAGAGAGCGAACGGATGCAGCTCTCCCCCTCAGCCAACGCGGCGCAGAGGATCAGCCGGTGGGCAAGACTCTTGCTGGGCGGCGGCGTCACCGCGCCACACAGCTGCCGTGGATGTATGACAATATCCATATCAAAGTCCTCGTTCGATCAGTAATCTCAGTTGTTCAAAATCGGTCTCCACACGGCGGCAGACGCCGACGTCCACCGGTTGAATGAGCGTAATGTGGTCATCCGCTCGTTTCTTGTCGGCCATCGCCGCCGCGAGCAGCGCATCGGAACTATAATCGCATCGCTGCGGCAAATGGTACTTCTCTAAATAGCTTTCAAGCTGTGTGAGCACCTCCGGCGCACAGAGCCCCAGCGAAACGCAGCCTCTCGTCATGACCGCCATGCCGATCGCTACCGCAAAACCGTGGTATATACGGTAATCGGCACATTTTTCGATCGCGTGTCCGACCGTATGGCCAAAATTCAGCAGTTGGCGCTCGCCGGTATCGAATTCATCGGCGGCGACTATGTCGCGCTTGATCTCCACGCAAGCGGCGATCACGGCTTCTATGTCGGGTTGATCCTCCGTCAGCAATTCCTGCAGCACGCCTTGGCGAAGAAAGGCGCATTTGATGACCTCGGCCCAGCCCTCGGTGTACACGTCAGGCGGCAGCGTCCGGAAGGTATCGGTATCGCAGAGCACCAGCGCGGGCTGTGAAAAGACGCCGAGCTGGTTTTTCCCCTGCGGAAGGTTCACCGCTGTCTTGCCGCCGACGGAGGCGTCCACCGCCGCCAGCAGTGTTGTCGGCAGCTGGATACATGCGATTCCGCGCTGATAGAGCGCCGCGGCCAGGCCCGCCATATCGCCGGTCACACCGCCGCCGAGCGCGAACACCGCGTCGGCACGCGTCAGGCCGTGCTGCGCGAGACTCTCGACAATGGAAAACAGCGTTTCGGGTGTTTTGGCGCTCTCCCCCGCCGGGTAGCAGACACAGCAGACGGTAAAACCGGCACTCTCCAGGCTCTGCCTCAGCCGTTCACCGTAGAGCGGCATAACGTTCTCACCCGCGCAGATCGCAGCCCTCCGGCCGCGCACGAGCGGCGCAGCGAGTTCTCCTGCCCTGTCGAGCAGCCCAGCGCCGACCGTGACCGCATAGTCGCGCGAGGCATGTATGTGGATCGTTTTCAATCGTTGTTCCCCTACTTTGTATAAAACGCGGCCTGCGCGGATGGTTGGCATCCCCCACAGGCCGATGATTCTTTCTTCCAAGTATTAATTTACCACTTGTGTGCGCCGGTGTCAACACAGCGGAATTGTGTTTTCGCTTTTCAACATACAGCGTCATAGGGACAGCCTCTGTCGGAATATGCTTTAGCTGAGGTGAGAAAATGATCGAAAGCGCGTTTTTTCTGCTGATGCACTCGCTGTGGCTTTTTCTAAGAGTGGCGCCGAGCGGCTCCTTTCCCAAGCCTCTGAGCCGCGAGGAAGAGGAGGACTGTCTGCGCCGCGCGCAGGAAGGCGATCTGGAAGCGCGAAATACACTGGTCGAGCACAACCTGCGTCTGGTCGCGCATATCATGAAAAAATACTATGCGCAGAGTGACGATATGGACGATCTGCTGAGCATCGGCACGATCGGCCTCATCAAGGGCATCAACACCTATAAGCCGGATAAGGGGGTACGACTGGCGACTTACGCCTCGCGCTGCATTGAAAATGAAATATTGATGACTTTCCGCGCCAGAAAAAAGAGTGCGGGAGATGTCAGCCTGTCCGACGCGCTGGAAAGCGACGAGGAGGATGGCGGTCTTTCGCTGATGGACGTAGTCGCCGACGAGGAGGATCTGGCCGACCGGATCGGCACCGCCGAGCTCTGCCGCCGCCTGCGCACGCTGATTCCACAGGTACTCACCGAACGGGAGGCTGCCATCATCACGATGCGCTACGGGCTTGATGGCGGCGAGGGCGTTCCCCAGCGCGAGGCCGCCGAACGCTGCGGTGTCAGCCGGAGTTATGTATCGCGCATTGAGAAAAAAGCGCTGGAAAAGCTGCGTGAGGCGCTGAGCTGAGCGGAACAACACATCGGACAAAGGGCACGCTCAGGGCGGAAAAGGATTTGACTTCCCGACTCTGAGCGTGTACAATTACTACAGTATCTTCGGACTATTCTACGAACAGGAGGAACCTAAAATGCCAACTTTCCGTGATTTTACATTTCCGTCCAGCACCGGTGTCAACACGATCCACGCCCGGCAGTGCACACCGGACGGCGAGATCCGCGGCATCGTACAGATCGCCCACGGTATTGCCGAATACATAAACCGCTATGACCCCTTCATGGAGTTTCTGGCCTCCCACGGCTTCATCGCCGTCGGGGAAGATCATCTCGGCCACGGCCAGTCGATCACCAAAAGCGAGGAGCAGGGACTCTTTGCCGACCAGGACGGGTGGAACTATGTGCTGCGGGATCTGGACCATCTGTATGACATCATGCACGGCCAGTACCCGGAGCTGCCGTATATTTTCTTCGGACACAGCATGGGCAGCTTTCTGACGCGGCACTATGTCATTCTGCACCCCGAGAAACCGCGCCTTGTCATCCTTTGCGGCACGGGGCACCAGACCGCCGCCATGGTCAACGGCGGCTATTGGATGGCCCAGGGCGGCGTCAAGCTCTACGGGCCGCGCAAAATCGCCAACAAGCTCAACGAGATCGCCTTCGGCGGCTATACCAAGGGCTATGAGAATCCCCGTACCCCTTCCGACTGGCTGAACCGCGATCCGGCCGAGGTCGACAAATACATCGCCGATCCGCTCTGCGGCTTTGTGCCGACGGTCAGTCTGATGCGCGACATGATGAGCGGCATCCGCTTCATCACCACACAGAAAAACGTCGACCGCATGAACAAGGATACCCCGGTGCTGCTGATCTCCGGCGGGGACGACCCCGTTGGCGAAAACGGCAAGGGCGTCGAGCGCGCCTACAAGTCGATCTGCCGCGCGGGCGTGAAAGACGTGAAGATGAAGCTCTATCCCGGGGCCAGACACGAACTGCTCAACGAGCTCAACCGCGAAGAAGTCATGAACGACATTCTCACCTGGATCAACGAAAAGCTCTCCCGCTGAGACGAAGTATTACATACCATCAAAACCGCCTGCGAACCATGCTCACAGGCGGTTTTACTAATCTGAAAAGAAAAACCGGAAACCTCTGTTAATAGAGAGTTTCCGGGTGGAGCTGGCAATGTGACTCGAACACACGACCTGCTGATTACGAATCAGCTGCTCTACCGACTGAGCTATGCCAGCAAAAATACAGTTAATTAACTTGCGGGCTGTATTGTAGCACAAAGCAGCGGGCAAGTCAAGAGTCAAGATGGAGCCAAGAATATAACATTTTGTATTATTCCTGATTCTATTTTTTACAGATTTTTGTTGTTAGCTATTTTCCCAAATGGAATCTGGCGGAATTTCACGGCTTTTCGA
Organism: uncultured Eubacteriales bacterium; assembly: GCA_900319275.1. Classification (GTDB taxonomy): domain Bacteria; phylum Bacillota; class Clostridia; order Oscillospirales; family Oscillospiraceae; genus Limivicinus. The sequence continues at coordinate 36,132 of ONNS01000003.1, read as the reverse complement.
TCGCTGTGTTTGACTTCGATTTGAAATAATTGGTTTTCCGACGAGTGACATAATTGAGAAAAATAATAACTTTGCAAAGAGTTATCAACATTTCCAACAGGTTTTTCAACATCCGAAAACCCTGTTGGAAACAAGGGAAATCTCGTTTTTTACCATAATTTCGGAGACACTTTTGCCGCAACAAATTACAACTTTATGACAGTTTTAGTTAACATAAGCTATTTTGGATTCCTCATACGCATATTTTAGCGGTTTTGCCATCTTGACAAAACCAAATGTATACCCGGCATCAACGAAATTTCATCCGCAGGTGCCGGGTATTTGACATATCGGTTCTACAGGCGATTCATAAAGCCCGCCTGTGCCATGGATATATACGTCTTTTGTGCAACAATGATATGATCATCAAGGCGAATTTCGACAGTTGCAAGGGCTCGACTGATCTTCTCGGTGAGAAACTGATCCTCGCGCGATGGGACGGCACTGCCGCCGGGGTGATTGTGCGCGAGAATCACCGAGCTTGCGCGGTACTTGATGGCCGTCTCGACCACCTTGCGGACATTGACAGAGACACTGTTGACAACGCCGCTTGCAAGTTCCACGCAGGCAATCACGCGCTTTTGTGCATCGAGACAGGCCAACAGCGCCTTTTCGTCCTTTTCGAACTGCAGTCTGGCAACGAAATAGCGGCCGGAGGTCACCGCGCTGCACAGACAGTCAAGACTGTCCGTTTCATCCACCGCGTAGCGGCGAGCCAGGGCTGGCACAAGCCGGATCAGTGCCGCCGCGTTTGGCCCGATCCCGGGAACCTGCAGCAGCTCTTCCTTGGAGGCATCCAGTACCCCTTTCAGGCTGCCAAACCGGTCGATCAGCGAGTGCGACAGGGCGTTTGTATCCTTGCGCGGGATCGCATAGTGCAAAAGCAGCTCCAGAGCGTTCAGATCGTTGAAATTCTCCAAGCCGTATTCCAGAAAGCGCTCTCGCATCCGTTCCCGATGCCCGTCATGTACCCCCATGGCGATCCTCCCAAATGGTTTATATATCCATCGTCGCGTAGGCATTCAGGTCGCTGCCCGCCCTGTTGCCTGCCAGATATTCATAGTAGCCCTGCGCACCGATCATGGCGCCGTTATCGCCGCAGAGACGCAGCGGCGGGATATACAGCTTTACGCCCTGAGCCTCAGCGGCCTTTTGAAAGTCCGCGCGGATCCGGGAGTTTGCCGCAACACCGCCGGCCACAACAACTTTATCGCGTCCGAGTTCTTGGGCTGCGCGCATGGCACGGGGCACCAGGCTGTCGCTGACAGCCTTCGTAAAAGAGGCGGCGAGACTGGCACGGTCGATCTCCTCGCCCTTTTGCTCCGCGTTGTGTACAAGATTGATGACCGCAGTTTTAAGCCCGGAAAAGCTCATGTCGTAGGGGTTGCCGTCCACAGCGGCGATCGGGAAGCTGTAGCGGCTGTCGTCCCCGCCGCGGCTGAGCTCGTCGATGGGCTTGCCGCCCGGATAAGGCAGGCCGAGCACGCGCGCGGTCTTGTCGAAGCACTCCCCTGCCGCGTCGTCGCGCGTAGCACCGATGATCTTCATGTCGGTATAGCCGCGCACGTCGATCAGCAGTGTGTTGCCGCCCGAAATTGCAAGACACAGGAAGGGCGGTTCCAGTTCGGGGTAAGCCAGATAATTGGCCGCAATATGGCCGCGGATATGGTGCACCGGCACCAGCGGCACGCCGAGCGCGAGCGCCGCAGACTTGGCAAAATTCACACCCACCAGCACCGCCCCGATCAAACCGGGGGCATAGGTGACAGCGACCGCGTCAATATCGCCGCGCGTAATGCCGGCGGCCTCGATGGCCCGCTCGGTCAGCAGAGAGATCGATTCCACATGGCAGCGCGAGGCGATTTCCGGCACAACGCCGCCGTAGACCGCGTGGAGGTCCGCCTGGGAAAAAATCTGATCGGTCAGGATCTTCCGTCCGTCCTCGACCACGGCCACGGCCGTCTCATCGCAGGAGGATTCAAATGCAAGGATCTTCATAGATTGCCTCTTTACTATATGTATTAATAATTATATAAACAGCGTCATCAAAACGGCATCCTCTCTGGGGTGCTCGTAATAGCCCCGGCGCACACCAACCTCGGTAAAGCCAAGCTTTCGATACAGCGCCTGCGCCGGCGTATTGCCCGCGCGGACCTCCAGTGTGACAAAGGCCAGCTTCCGCGCGCGGGCGCGCATAAGCAGTGCTTTCAGAAGAGCCTCGGCAATTCCCTGCCGCCGGTGCTCGGGCGAGACGGCAATGTTGGAGAGATAGCCCTCGTCCAGCACTGTCATCAACCCGACATAACCGAGCAATTCTTCTCCTTCAACGGCCAGCAAAAACTCGTGGCTGTCGTCCGGCAGTTCGGGGCGCAGCATCTCCACGCTCCAGGGATCGGAAAAGCACTGCCGCTCAAGTGCGGCAATGGCCGGAAGCCAGCGCTCGTCAGCATTGATCAGTTCAACCATCAGTGCGCGTCGCTCCAACTGTGGGCCGAATTGACCTCGACGGTCAAGGGCACTGCAAAATCACCGACATGCTCCATCTCATAGCGCAGGATCTCACGCACGGTCTCGGCCTCGGACTCGGGGCACTCGACGATCAGCTCATCGTGCACCTGCAAAATCAGTCTCGCCTTCAGCCCCTCGGCCTTCAACCGCCGATCGACCTTGACCATGGCGAGCTTGATGACATCGGCGGCCGTTCCCTGGATCGGCATATTCAGTGCCACTCGTTCCCCAAAGGCGCGCATGTTGAAGTTTGAACTCTTGAGCTCGGGCAGGCTGCGCCGCCGTCCGTAGAGCGTCGACACATAACCGTCCGCCTTGGCCTGCTCGACAATAGTCTTCATATAGTCGCGCACGCCGTGAAAACGCTCCATGTAGGCGTCCATATACTGTTTGGCCTCGGCGGTCGAGACCTTGATATCCTGGCTCAGAGAAAAGGCCGAAATGCCGTAGACGATGCCGAAGTTGACCGCTTTGGCACGGCTGCGCAGGAGCGGCGTGACCTCGGAGAGCGGCACGTTGAACACATGCGAGGCGGTAACGGCATGGAAATCCTCGCCGCTGAGGAAGGCCTCCTGCATGACCGTATCGCCCGAGATATGGGCCAGCAGCCGCAGCTCGATCTGGCTGTAGTCCGCATCCACCAGTGTGCAGCCCGGAGCTGCGACAAACATCTGGCGGATCTGTGCGCCGAGTTCCTTGCGGATCGGAATATTCTGCAGATTCGGCTCGGTCGAGCTCAGGCGTCCCGTGGCTGTGACGGTATTCTGGAAATTCGTGTGGATGCGCCCATCGTCGGCGATGACTTTCAAAAGCCCGTCGGCATAGGTGGACTTGAGCTTTGTCAGCATCCGGTAATCCATCACGTCTTCCACGATCGGGTGCTTGCCGCGCAGCTTTTCCAGCACGTCGGCATTGGTGCTCCATCCGGTTTTGGTTTTCTTTCCGTATGGCAGCATCAGCTCGTCAAACAGTACCTCGCCGAGCTGCTTCGGGGACAGAATGTTGAATTCATGTCCGGCCAGCCGGCAAATCTCCTGCTGCAGCGCGGCGATGCTGCCGTTCAGACTTTCACCGAAATCATAGAGCGCCTTGCGGTCAACAAGGAAACCGGCCTGCTCCATCTCAGCGAGCACCGGGCAAAGCGGCAGTTCGATGTCGGTAAAGAGCTTGGTCATGCCCTCATCTGCAAGCTTTTGCCGCAGCGGTGCCGTCAGACGAAAGACAGCCTCGGCACCGGTGAGCTCAGCGCCGAGATAGCGCTGGGTAAGGCGCGGCAGTGTGTAATTGTTTTCGGTCGCTTCGAGCAGGTAGGCGGCCAGCGCGGTATCAAAGGCAAAACCCTCAAGCCCTCGCCCTTCACGCACAAGCAGGCTCATCAGCTCTTTGAGCGCATGGGTGGTTTTGCTGACCTTATCGCTGAACAGCAAATCAAGCACAGTTTCGTAATATTCGCCGCACAGGATATGGCTGACGGTGTAAACCTGCCTGCCATCGCAGAGTTCGAGCGAAGACAAACCCTCTTCCCCCGGCAGCACCGCAATCAGTTCGGCATTTTCCAATACGGAGAGAAGCTCCGGTACCTGCTCGGCGCTGACGTCCGCGCGCGGCAGTGTCTCCACCGCGCTCTCGGTGGAAGAGGCAGACGCGGCGCTCTCCAGTCCCCAGCGCTCGATCAGACGCGTGAAGCCCAGGCGTTTTAACAGCGGGTAGAGCGCCGGCGTGAAGCTGTTGTTCCAGCGGTTTGCCTCCGGATCGAAATCCATCGGCACCTCACAGAGGATCGTCGCAAGCCAATAAGATTTCCTGGCGCTCTCTTCCCCGGCCGCGAGCTTTTTACGTACGCCGTCCTTGATATCGAGCTCCTCGAGCTGTGCATAAATGGCATCAACAGTGTGATAGCGCTGAATCAGGTCCATGGCGGTCTTCTCGCCAATGCCGGGGACGCCGGGAATATTGTCCGAGCTGTCGCCCATCAGCGCTTTCAGATCGATGATGCCGCGCGGCGCAAAGCCGTACTCCGCCTCAAACACCTCCGGCGTGTACAGGATCGTCTCGTTTTTGCCCATACGGGTCTTCACATGGCAGACCGTCGTCGTATCGGTGACGAGCTGCAGACTGTCCTTATCGCCGGTGACGATCGTGCAGTCCCAGCCTGCGTCATGACATTTGACCGAGACTGTCCCAAGAATATCGTCGGCCTCATAGCCCGCTTGCTCATAGCGGCGGATGCCCATGGCGTCCAGTACCTCTTTGAGCACCGGCATCTGTGCGGCCAGGTCCTCGGGCATCGGCTTGCGCTGGGCCTTATAACCGTCATAAGCCTTATGGCGGAAGGTTGGCTCTTTCCTGTCAAAGCTTACGCACAGCGCATCGGGCTTCTGCTCGTCCAGCAGATGCTGCAGAATACTCAGAAATCCAAAAATGGCATTTGTCGGCGTTCCGTCCGGCGCATTGAGCGGCCGCACCCCGTAATAGGCGCGGTTAACAATGCTGTTGCCGTCTAAAATCATCAGATGCATGGCAATCCTCACTTGATCTAAATGAAAGGCATCAATAGTCTGTTATTGTCCACCCTTAAGCCGGATGATCTCGTCTCTGAGCTGGGCGGCGATCTCGTATTCGAGCATCTGGGCAGCTTTCTTCATCTTCTGCTCCAGCGCCTCGATGGTTTCACGCCGCTCGCGCTCGGTCATCTTGACGCCGTTCTTCTTTGTCGCCGCGGCGGAGGCATCGGTGGATATCTCCAGCAGGTCGCGCACACTCTTGATGACGGTCTTCGGGACAATACCGTTTGCCTCGTTGTAGGCCAGCTGCTTTTTTCTTCTGCGCTCGGTTTCGTCGATGCAGACGCGCATCGAGGGTGTGATCGTATCGGCGTACATGATCACATAACTCTCGGCATTGCGCGCGGCACGGCCGACGGTCTGGATCAAGCTGGTCTCGCTGCGCAGAAAGCCCTCTTTGTCGGCGTCCAGGATAGCAACAAGACCTACTTCGGGGATATCCAATCCTTCGCGCAGAAGGTTTATCCCCACCAGCACGTCATATTCGCCTAGACGGAGATCTCGGATGATCTCCATGCGTTCGATCGTGCCGATGTCGTGATGCATATACCGTGTACGAATACCCGCATTGGTCAGAAATTCCGATAGATCCTCGGCCATTTTCTTGGTCAGTGTCGTCACCAGTGTCCGCAGGCCCAGTTCGATGCGACCGTGGATCTCGTCGATCAGATCGTCGATCTGGCCTTCGACCGGTCGGACGATGATCTGTGGATCCAGCAGGCCGGTCGGTCGGATGATCTGCTCGACGATCTGTCCAGCCCGCTCGCGCTCATAGTCGCCGGGCGTGGCCGAGACATAGACACGCTGATGGATGCGGTCGGTGAACTCATCGAATTTCAAGGGGCGGTTGTCAAAGGCCGAGGGCAGGCGGAAACCGTATTCAACCAGACTTTCCTTTCTGGCCCGGTCGCCGCGGTACATGGCGCGCACCTGGGGCAGCGTCACATGGCTCTCGTCAACAAACAGCAGAAAATCCTTCGGGAAGTAATCCAGCAGCGTCATCGGCGGGCTGCCTGGCGCGCGATTGGCGATCACACGCGAATAGTTCTCGATTCCGGAGCAGTAACCGAGCTCCTGCATCATCTCGATATCGTAGTCGGTGCGCTGGCGGATACGCTGCGCTTCGATCAGCTTGTTGTTTTCCTCAAACCACTTTACCCGCTCGTCGCACTCGACGCGGATGCGCGCGATCGCCGCCTCGATCTTGTCCTTTGTGGTGACGTAGTGTGTCGCCGGATAGATCACAATGTGGCTCAGATAGCGCTCGGCCACGCCGGTGACGACGTTGATCTCGCTGATGCGGTCGATCTCGTCGCCGAAATACTCGACGCGGATCGCGCGGTCTTTATAATAGGATGGGAATATCTCGACCGTATCCCCGCGGACGCGGAACATATTGCGCTCAAAGGCAATATCGTTGCGCTCATAGCGAATATCGATCAGACGCCGCAGCAGCGTCTCGAGCGGCAGTTCGTTCCCGGGACGCAGGGAAACCGCCATGCGCTCGAAATCCTCGGGCTCGCCGAGACCGTAGATGCAGCTGACCGAGGCCACGACGATCACATCGCGCCGCTCCAGAAGAGAGAACGTAGCGGAAAGACGCAGCCGGTCGATCTCCTCGTTGGTGGAGGCGTCCTTTTCTATATAGGTGTCGGTATGCGGGATATAGGCCTCTGGCTGATAGTAGTCGTAATAGGAGACGAAGTATTCCACGGCGTTTTCCGGGAAAAACTCTTTAAACTCACTGCACAGCTGCGCCGCGAGCGTCTTATTGTGGGCCAGCACCAGCGTCGGGCGGTTCAGCTGCGCGATAACGTTGGCCATGGTAAAAGTCTTGCCCGAGCCTGTCACGCCCAGTAGTACCTGTTCGTCAATGCCGTTTTTGATGCCCTGCACAAGGCCCTCAATGGCCTCCGGCTGATCGCCGGTGGGGCGGTAGTTCGATACCAGTTTGAATCCGTCCATAGCTTTCTCCTTGATCAGTTTGTTTATTATACCACGGTAAAAGGGCAGAATTCAATACAGCAGGAAGAAATCTTAAGCTGTCTTAATCAACGCGAATCTGTCTTGTCGAAAAACAGCGGATATGGTATAATCACATCCTGTTTATTACCTCAAATAAGCGGAGGATATCCCAATGAATGAATTTTCTTCGATCGGCAGCGCCAAGAAGATTTTGATGGAGATCGAAAAGGCCATTGTCGGCAAAAACGAAGTTATGATCAAGGTCCTGCTGGCGATCCTCGCCGGCGGCCATATTCTGATGGAGGACATTCCCGGCGTCGGAAAAACGACCATGGCCCTGTCCTTCTCCCGCGCGCTGGGTCTTGACTACAGCCGTGTACAGTTCACACCCGATGTGCTGCCCTCTGACATCACGGGCTATTCGGTGTTTGATAAAAGCAGCGGCAAGATGCTCTATCAGAAGGGTGCGATCCTGTCGAATCTGTTTCTGGCCGACGAACTCAACCGCGCGACCTCGCGCACGCAGTCGGCCCTGCTGCAGGCTATGGAGGAGGGCGCCGTCACGGTAGACAACCAGACCTATCCCGTCCCTCAGCCCTTTATCGTCATCGCAACACAAAACCCGACCGGCGCCAAGGGCACGCAGATGCTTCCGGACTCGCAGCTGGACCGCTTCATGCTGCGCCTCTCGATGGGCTATCCTGCGCACAGCGACGAGGTGGAGATGATCCGCCGCCGTCAAAGCGGGCAGACGCTTGAGAGTGTGCGTCAGGTCGTCAGCCGCGAGGACGTGATGCGCATGCGCCGTGATGTACAAACGGTCTTCGTGAAAGATGAAATGATCGATTATATTGTCGCACTCTGCGAGAAGACACGCCGCGACAAGCGCATCCTGCAGGGGGCCAGCCCACGCGCTTCGATCGCACTGACCGCGCTCAGTCAGGCCACGGCCTGGATCCAGGGGCGGGACTATGTGCTGCCGCGCGACGTACGCTATGTTTTTCATGACGCGATCGCCCACCGGCTGATCTGGTCGCAGGATCTCAGTGATGCGGCTGATCAGGAAAAAGTCGTCAACGAACTGCTCAACGCCGTCAAGGCCCCTGCCATTAAGTGATATGCCCGGGATTGGACTGTTTCTCTGGCTGATAGCGATCGCCCTGTCACAGCTCTTCCGCCTGTCGTATCTCGGCTGGGTCGGGCCGTTTCTCAGCTGGGCCGTGCTGGTTGTGCCGCCGGTGCTTTTCGTACTGACGTTGCCGGCTATGGTGGGACTGCGCTGCCGTCTGGATGCGCCGAGTTCGGTGACGCGCGGCTCCGGTGCCATACTGACACTGCGGTTTATGACGAAGCATCTGCTCCCCGTGGGCAAGGTGCGCGTGGAGCTGCGCTTTCACAACAGGTTTACCGGAGAGGATCGCAGCGTAAAGCTGCGCTATGACGCCATGCTGCGCGCCGACGCGCGCGTCGAGCTGCCGACGGACAGCTGCGGCGCGATTGTCTGTTCGGTGACGCGCATGACTGTCAGCGATCTGCTGAGCCTGTGGCATCTGCCGCGCCGCTGCGGCGAGAGCGTGAGCTGTACGGTGCTACCCCAGCCCATCGCTCCCGCACAGCCGATAGATCTGGACGCCGCTCTCGAGCGGCCGATGCGGCTGCAGGTGAAATATGGCGGCGGTTACGCCGAGGAGCATGAGCTGCGCGAATACCGCCCCGGCGATCCGATGAACAGTGTGCATTGGAAACTCTCTTCCAAAACAGATTCGATGATCGTCCGCGAAGCGCAGGAGCCGCGCAATAAGACGATCTATGTGATATTACAGAAGAACGGCGAAAACGACCGCGGACTTGAGCTGCTCTACTGGCTGAGCCTGGAGCTGTGCAAACGCGAGCTCAAGCACCGTCTGTGCGCCGGAGATGAATTTGAAGTCGCCGACGAGAGTGAATCCGCCGGGGCCATGCGAAAGCTGCTCCAAAGGCCACTGGATCTCGTGGGACGCTATGACCTGTCAGACGCTCGCTGCGTCTTTCGGATACGCGGCGGGGAGGTGACGACGCAGTGAAACAAAATCGCCTGGCCAGCGTATTGACGCTCCTAGGTATTTTGCTGCTTTGCGTGGAAGGGCTGGAAGCCCTGGCCGTCGAGTCCTTTTTCTTGCAGGTCGATCCCCTGCTGCCGCTGCTGATGGCACTGGTGTGTCTGCTGCTGTGTATTGGCATTCTGCGGCCGAAGGTTTTTCCGCTGGCCGTGCTCGTCTGTGCCGCACTGGTGGCGGTCGTATGGAGACTGCACTCCACCGATCCTGCTGCCGAGTTCAACGACTTGCTCGATCGCATTTCAGGCTTGTATTATGAGCATTTTTATGATGCGAGCATGCCCTATGTCCCCACAGACAATGGCATCGATCACAGCTTCCCCGTCACGCTGATTTTTTCTTTGATTGCGCTGTACCTGACCCTTGCCTTGTCCTCGCACGGCGGGCGTATGGTTTACACGCTCATGGGTGTTCTGCCGCTCGCGATAGGCTGTCTGGCCGTCAACGGCGATCCTGAGCCCATGCCGCTCTTCGCGCTGCTGCTGGCCCTGTGTCTGACAGTGATCGGCGGCGACTGGTATAATCCGGACAGTGCCCGCGGCCGCGCCGCCGCGCTGGCGCTGCTGCCTTTGATTTTGCTGCTGAGCGTGGGGCTGCTGCTCCACGGGCCGGATACCTATAACTATACCGAGGAGGATATCCGCCAGTCCGAGCGCTTTGACAAGCTCGGCGAGCTGCTGCGCGGCCTGATCGAACAGGAAAACACGAATGCTGACGATGGCAGGACATCACTGTTTGAACGGCTGCTGCGCTCCTCGGCCCCGGATAACTGGGCCATCTCTGGCGAAAGAGTAGATCTGACGCATATGCCGGACGAAGACCAGAACAGTGTTATCCTGCGCGTTACTGCTGATGCTGACGGCATACTGTATCTGCGCCGTCGCTCTTACGGGAATTATCTCGGTACAGGCTGGTCCGCCGGACCGACATACAGCGGCCAATCCTCGCTGGGTTATGCGGCCTCGGCGGTGGCGCAGCAGAAAAACGCCTTGACGCACACTATTCAGATTGAATTGCTTCGTGTACTGGATGATACGCTGCTGCCGTATTATACCCCGGGCAATTTTAAAAGCGACGTGGCCTGTCCAAGCGGCGGAGCCGAACAGTATACGCAGAGCTTTGTGACCTATCCCGGATCGACGGGAGGCCTGCACGTGTCCTTCGCCTTCCAAAGCGAAGAGCTTCGTTACCGCGAATATGCCGGAAAGACCTATACCGAGCTTCCGGAGAGCACCCGCCAAGCGGCCCTCGCCATCTTGTCGGCCGCCGGCATCCGGGCAGAAGACAGCAATGTTGTGGAAAAGGTGGCAGAGTACGTGCGCGGCAGTGCTGCCTACAGTCAGGCGGTCGGCCCCTTCCCCACCGAGGATTATGCGATCTATTTCCTGCAGACAGCCTCTCAGGGCTACTGTATCCATTTTGCGACAGCCGCAACCGTGCTCTACCGTGCACTTGGCATACCGGCCCGTCTGACTGACGGCTTTCTTGTAGAGGTTCGTTCCGGGCAGCGCATCGAGGTGCCGCTTGGGCAGGAGCACGCCTGGGTCGAGATCTATCGTGACGGCTTTGGCTGGCTGCCGGTGGATGTGACAGCCTCCACCGGCCACTTGGACGAGCCGCACGAGACCGCCGCACCCGAGCCGAGCGCCGTTCCAACCCTCTCGCCGGTCGAAACCGCTGCGCCGAGCACAACGCCCGAAACTGCCGGCGCCGAGCCCAGTGTTGCCCCGTCGAGCAGCGCCCCGGAACTGACACCGAGCGCGCCGCCGCAGACTGCTTCGGACAATGGCGGCGGCACGAGTGCGACTGAGAACAATTCAGAGCAAGCCTCCGCTGTCGGAGCCCCATTCTGGATCGTGTTGGGTATCCTGTTGCTGATCCTGCTTGCCTATGTTGCCTCGCGGCTTTATTGGCGTATACAGATCAGCGGAACAGACACTGCTCGGGCCGCGATCGCCCTGCACCGTCTGTCTGTCTTCTCCGGCATCACCGTGCCGGACGTGGTTCGCCACACCGCGGAACAGGCCTTCTTTGGCCGCACTCCACCTGACGAAGAGCAGCTTGCCCTTTCTATAGAGGCGCTGCAGAGCGCATGGACGGCTCATCTTGAAAGCCTTTCCATCGTAAAGCAGCTGCTGTTCCGTCTGAAAACCGGATGGATCCTGTAATACCAATCTTCAGTAAAACGCTTGAAAACAAGCGTTTTATGCGCAGCGTCTGCTGCGCCGGGCAAAGCCTGAGCTTTGCCGAAGATTGGTATTGCACGGCTTCTTCAAAGGCGCACTGCGCCTTTGCCTGTGAGCCTGATGGCCCACAGGCAATAAAACGATTTTTAATCGTTTTATTGAAGAATAGTATAAAATTATCACAGCGCGTCGTTTTCAATATAGACGAAAACGCTGCGCTGTGATACAATTAATCTACCAAACAGAGATAAAAGGAGTGTACTTTATGGAACTGACTCCAGCGGCCTATTGGCTGAACACAGCCCTCGCCGGATTTGATCAGAGTGTGACCGGTGCCGTCCATCAGCTCTATCTCTCTGCCGGCGGTTTCTTCACCCCGTTCTTCAAGTTGATTTCATTGCTTGGAAAAGGCGGCATTTTTCTGATCATTCTGAGCATCTGCCTGATGCTCTACAAAAAGACGCGCCGTTATGGCACCGCCATGGCGTTTGGGCTTGCCATCGGCTTCATCATTGCCAATCTGTTTTTGAAAGTCGTCATCGCTCGCCCGCGGCCATACGCGGACGAGGCCAGTTATTTCTATCCGCTGTGGGACATGTTGGGGCGCGCGATGGAGAGCGACAAGAGCTTCCCCTCCGGCCATACAAATGCGGCATTCGCCGCCTGTGTGCCGGTATTCCTGCTGGGCAATAAGAAATACAGCTGGACGGCACTGCTCTTCGGCGTGCTGATGGGCATCAGCCGCATCTATCTGGTCGTGCACTTCCCCAGCGACGTGGTCGGCGGACTGCTGACGGGAACCCTGGCCGGTTATCTCGGCACTATGGTGGCCATGCGTTCGGTGCCAAAGATCTGGTACGAACGAGACTTCTTTGAATGGGCCAAGCGCCCTGGAAAACACGACTCCACTGTCGATACATAATGAAACGAGGCTATACGCTCGGAATTGGATCATACACTCCGATGCAGTATAGCCTCGTTTATTATTCTTCCTGAAATGTCGTCGGCGGGCGGCGTTTGTGCTCGCTGCGCGCGTGAAAACGCTCGATGATGGATCGGTCGTGCTCGCTCGCCTCGCCTGTCGTCAGATAGCGGTCAATGGCCGCGTAGCTGACGCCCATCTCCTGCTCGTCGGTCTGACCTTCAAATAGCCCGGCAGAAGGCTGCTTCGTACGGATCGAGAGCGGTGCCTCGAGGTAATCCAGAAAGGCAATGACCTCGGTGGCCAGCAGATCGGCGATCGGGTTAAAGTCGCAGGCGCCGTCTCCCCATTTGGTAAAATACCCCATATAGTTCTCGCTGCGGTTGCCGGTTCCGGCGACAAGCCGATTTTCACTTGCTGCGATCGTATACAGCGCTGTCATGCGCAGGCGAGGCGCCAGATTCATGAGCCCCGCATCACTGATCGCTGCAGCCTCGCTGACAGCGGCAACAGCAGCCTGCCGCACCGGCGTCAGATCGACGGTGCGCGTCTCAATGCCGTACTGTCTGGCGAGTGCGTTGCCGTCGTCCATATCCGAGCCGTAATTGCGTGTCGAGGCGCAGGGCATCAACACGCCTACCGTGTTTTCACAGGCAGCCTTGCAGAGAATGCCCACCAGGGCCGAGTCCTTACCGCCGGAGTTTCCGAAGACGATCCCCGTGCAGCCGCTGCTGCGCACAAGCTCGCGGATGAAGGCCACGCGCTTTTCATATTCAAGCTGATAATCTCTCATAGCAGATCTCCCGTTTCCTTTTAGACCGCGAAGGCCGTGTCGATTCTTATTATGTATCTTCAGTATATCCCGGCGCGTATCAAAATGCAAGTCTGGCGATTAGCCATTCCAGAACGGGATACTGAGCTGCGGTTTCAGGAAATCCTCCTGAAGCTGCAATTTTTTCTTGACAATGGTTCTGTTTGCGCTTAAAATTGACCCACTGAGAGCAGGGGATTTCCGCGGGGCGGTGCCCGTGCTCTTTTTCGTTACAGGTTTTCAAGGAGGTACGCGACATGAGCAAGTATTCCAAGGACGATATTCTCCGCATCGTGCGCGAGGAAAAGGTCGAGTTTATCCGCATGCAGTTTACCGATATTTTCGGACAGATGAAAAACGTGGCCATCACGGCCTCTCAGATAGAAAAAGCGCTGAACAATCTGATCATGATCGACGGCAGCTCGATTGAGGGCTTTACCCGTATCCATGAGTCCGACCAGTATCTGCGCCCTGATCTTGACTCTTTCGTGATCCTCCCCTGGAAAGCGCAGCTTGGCAAAGTGGCCCGCCTGATCTGCGACGTATATAATGCCGACGGGACACCTTTCATCGGCGATCCTCGCTATATCCTCAAACAGCAGCTTGCACGGGCAGAGGCCATGGGCTACACCTTCAATGTCGGCCCCGAGTGCGAGTTTTTCCTGTTCGAAACCGACGCCGACGGCCGTCCGACCACCAAGACCGGCGACGAGGCCAGTTACTTCGATCTCGGCCCGCTTGACCACGGCGAGGGCACACGCCGCGAGATCTGCCTGTCACTCGAGAGCATGGGCTTTGAGATCGAGGCCAGCCATCATGAAGTCGCAGCCGGACAGCACGAGATCGACTTTAAGTACGCCGATGCGCTGACGACCGCCGACAATATTATGACCTTCAAGTTTGCCGTGAAGACCATCGCGCAGTATAACGGCCTGCATGCCACCTTTATGCCCAAGCCCGTATACGGCGTGAACGGCAGCGGCATGCACACCAATATGTCCCTCTTCAAGAACGGCAAAAACATCTTTGCCGATGACAGTGACAAACGCGGACTGAGCAAAGAAGCCTACAGCTTTATCGCCGGTCTCCTGCTCCATGTGCGCGGCAATGCCGCCATCACAAACCCGCTTGTCAACTCCTACAAGCGCCTTGTCCCGGGCTATGAGGCCCCCTGCTATCTTGCCTGGTCTGCATCGAACCGCTCGGCATTGATCCGTATCCCCGCCGCCCGCGGACAGAGCACGCGCGTGGAGCTGCGCAGCCCTGACCCCTGCTGCAATCCTTATCTGTGTCTGGCTGTCTGCCTGGCTGCCGGTCTGGACGGTATGGAAAAGCATCTGGATGTACCCGCTGAGATCACGGAAAACATTTTTGCCATGGACCGCGAGGCGCGCGCCGCGCACGGTATTGATAATCTGCCCGGTACGCTCGAGGAGGCGATCATCGCCATGGAGGCCGATCCCCTGCCCGCGGCCGTTCTCGGTCCTCACGCCTACGGCAGCTATCTGACCGGCAAGAAAAAGGAGTGGGACGAGTACCGCACCCAGGTCACCGACTGGGAAAAGCAGAAGTACATGGTGCTCTATTAAGAGTCGAGCCCTTGTCTGAAGGTTTGCTATGATTACCGTCAATCTCTACTACACCGGCTCTGACGGCAGCGCCCGGGCCTTTGCCGAGGACATGGTGCGAAGCGGCGTCGTGTCCGCCATCCGCGCCGAGGAAGGCAATCTTCGCTACGAGTATTTCTTTCCGATGGACGATCCCGAGACCGTGCTGCTGATTGACCAGTGGCGCGATCAGGCAGCCATTGACGCGCACCACGCATCGGCGATGATGAGTCAGATCGCGGCGCTGCGCGAAAAATACGACCTGCACATGAGGGTAGAGCGCTTTGTCTCCGACGAGCGCGGCCTTCCTGAAAAAGATTTACAATTCATCAAACGATAAAGGAGTACTGTCATGAGCAAGAAGATCACACAGACCGCGGGGCGCGCACAGCTTGGTGAATTTGCGCCGATGTTCGCCCATCTCAACGACGACGTGCTGTTTGGTGAGGTATGGAACGCCGAGGCCCTTGACACCAAAACCAAGTGCATCATCACCGTCGTATCGCTGATGGCCTCGGGTATCACCGATTCGTCCCTCGGCTACCACCTGCAGAACGCGAAGAACAACGGCGTGACCAAGGCTGAGATCGCCGCCATCATCACCCATGCCACGATGTACGTCGGCTGGCCCAAGGGCTGGGCCGTGTTCCGCCAGGCCAAGGAGATCTGGAACGAGACGGAGCCCGCCGTAAGCGAGAAGGACACCTATCAGAACACGATTTTCTTCCCGATCGGGGAAGAGAACCCCTACGGCGAGTTCTTTGTGGGACAGAGCTATCTGGCCCCGGTATCCACCGAGCAGGTGCCGGTCTTCAATGTGACCTTCGAGCCGGGCTGCCGCAACAACTGGCACATCCATCGCGCCTCTGCCGGCGGCGGTCAGATGCTGATCTGCGTGGGCGGCCACGGTTGGTATCAGGAGTGGGGCAAAGAGGCCGTAGAGATGACGCCGGGCACCGTCGTGAACATCCCGGCCAACGTCAAGCACTGGCACGGTGCCGCCGCCGACAGTTGGTTTTCTCACCTGGCCATCGAAGTCGGCGGTGAGAATTGCTCCAACGAATGGATGGAGAAGGTCTCGGACGAGGATTACAACAAGCTGTGATCCGATTCCCCGCTGCAGCAGGCAGATAAATGAAAAGCTGTGAAGAACGCGCTCTTTCTCCGTTCTTCACAGCTTTTTCTTATGCTATCTCATCTCACCTTTTCAACCGCTCCATCAGCGTCTCGTCGGCCTCGGCCAGGATGGTTTTGTAATCGGTGTAGATAACCTTCCCCGGCAGAGCGCCGGAGGGCTTTCGGACAAAGCGCACCATGGTATAATCGACCGGCAGCTTGCCGCCCTCGCGCCCCTGTGAATAATACGCCGCCAATGAAGCCGCCTGCTCAAGGCTCCGCGCCGGGGGCTCGAGCCCGTCACAGCGCAAGATGACGTGGCTGCCGTGGACCTTCTGCGTATGCAGCCAGTAGTCGGTCCGGCGGGCGATCCTGGTCGTCAGCTCGTCATTCTGCACATTGCTGCGCCCGACCAGGATCTCCAATCCGTCGTCAGACACAAAGCGCAGCGGCGCCTGCGGGCGGCTGCGGTCCGGCTTCCCGCCCTTGGGGCGGCGGAGGTAGCCGGTCTCGGTCAGCTCGCGGCGGATATCGGAGATATCCTTTTCGCTCTCGGCAAGGGCGAGCTCCTCCAGCACGGAATTCAGGTAGTCGAGCTGCTGCTCCCCCGCATCAATCAAGCCTTCGAGATGAGCACGCGCGGCCTTGCGCTTGTTATATTCCTTATACATCGCCGCGGCGTTCTGCTGCGGCGTTTTCAGTGGGTCGAGCGGAATGCGCACGGTCGGACAGTCCTCGGCATAATAGTCCTGGCAGACAAGCTCGCTGTCACCGCGGTGGAGCTGATAGAGATTCGCCGTGATGAGCTCGGCGGTCTTGCGGATCTCCTCGCGGCCCTCAGTGCGTTTATACTCCTCGCCCTGTACGACCAGCTTGCGCGCGAGACGGTCACGTACCGTGCGGATCTGCTTTGTCAGCTCGTGGCTGCGGCGGCGTCGGCTCTCAAGGCGGTCACGGCGGGCATAGAAGGCATCCAGCAAACTTGAAAAATCCGGAAAGCTCTCCTGCTGCACAGCCGCGCCATACTGGCGGATCGGCAGAAAGCTGAAATCGCGGGGTTTACCGTCCTCGGTCAGCAGAGTCGGCTGAAAATCTCCAGCCTCGATCAGCTCGCGCAGGGCAGACATCTGCTCACTGAGTGTGTCGTAATCCTCATGGCTGCGCGCCGAAAGCTCGCGGCACAAAAGCGGCGACAGCCCGGAAAACGTGTCGAGCAGCCACTTATCGACGGGGCGCGTGCGGTCGGCTTCGGCGATCAAGGCCTTGCGCTCTTCCTCGCTTGTGGTAAAAAAGCTGTGTTTATCCTGCTTGGGCGGCAGGCGGTAGAGCATGCCGGGCAGCAGACTGCGCGCACCGTCTACAGCCGAATCCGAGCGGCGCATACAGTCGAGAATACGCCCGTCCGGCCCGACAAGGATCACGTTGCTGCTGCGTCCGATCATCTCGACGATCAACTGTTTCTGCGCTTCATCGCCCATCTCGTCGTGCGTATCCAGCACTATGCGCAGCATACGCTCATGCTCCGGCTGATCGACGTCAGCGATCCGCGCGCCGACGATGTGCTTTCTCAGCAGCATACAGAACATCGGCGGTTCGGCGGGATTTTCGAAAGAGAGCGCCGTAAAATGAACGCGCGCGTTGCCGTTCCCTGCCGCGATCAACAGTTTCTTGTTGCCTTTCATCGTGCGCAGCGAGAGCAACAGCATATCTCGCTCGGGCTGCTGCACCTTGTCGATTTTCGCACCGACAAGCCCGTCCGCAAGCTCGCGGCGCAGCCCGGTCAAACAGATCGCGTCAAGTGCCATGCTCCTCCCCCTCCCAGATGAAATCAAACAATTCCCCGCAGCGCTCTGTGCGGCCGCTGAGATACAGCCAGCCGAACAGGGCTTCGAGACCTGTGGCTGCGTGGTATTCACCGACGTTTGCCTTTTTCGGCACGCCGTGGGTCTTCGTGTTGCGGCCGCGTTTATAGACCGCAAGCTCCTCCTCGCTCAGCAGAGGCAAGATCCGTTCAACGGCGGCGGCCTGAGCCGGCGCGTTGACATATCGGACGGTGGAGCGGTGCAGGTCGGCTATCGCCTGATGTCCCTCGGTACAAAGGCGCGTGCGCACCAGCAGCTCATAAACGCCGTCGCCCACATGTGCAAGGCCGAGCATGCTGATACGCCCCACGTCCTCCGGGCTCATCTGCGGATGAAATGCTACCATAGTCTCTCCTTAATGAAACAAAGGCTGTGAAATTGTTGTTCAATAATCGTAGGGGAGGGGCTTGCCCCTCCCGCGAAAATCCAATACAGAGAAAACGTGATGCTAATACGTACAATAGAGCGGCTTTGCATCACGTTTTTCATCGAATAGATATCTGCTGCCGGGAGGGGCAAGCCCCTCCCCTACAGTCAGAACTGTCATTTTACCGTACAATTACAGTTCACTGTCATAGCTCTCCTCGGCGTCCTGGCTCATCGACTGGGCCAGCTCCAGATCCTCGTCCTTGGCAAGGCCGAGCTGTACCTGGATACTGTGCCAGCCGTCGCGGTCGATCAGGACCGTGCGGGGCTTGGCGCCCTCATACGGCCCGACGATGCCGAGCTCCTCCATCTGATCGACGATACGCGCGGCGCGCGAATAGCCGAGCTTGACTCGACGCTGCAGCGACGAAACCGAGCATTGCTTCATCTCGAGCACCGCCTCGACCGCCTGCGGCAGCATCTCGTCGTACTCGCTGCCCAACGCACTCTCGCTGTCAGCCGACGAGGACGAAGACGCGCCCTTGCCGCTCTTGCCGTCTTCTTTATTGGCGGCATTGTCCATGTACTCGCCGATTTCGGCGCTGTGGGTATCGTCGGCAGGGCCGGCGTGTTCCTTGATGAAGTTCACGACGTCCTCGCGCTCCTCGTCCGAGACAAAGGCGCCCTGAATACGACGCGGCTTGCCGACGCCGATCGGGCTGAAGAGCATATCGCCCATGCCGACCAGCTTCTCGGCGCCGCCCTGATCGAGGATGATACGGCTCTCCATCGCGGACGAGACGGCGAAGGCAATGCGGCTGGGGATGTTGGCCTTCATCAGACCGGTGATAACGTCCGCGGACGGACGCTGCGTGGCGATGACCAGGTGGATACCGGCGGCGCGGCCCATCTGAGCCACGCGGCAGATGCTCTCTTCAACCTCTTTTGAAGCGATCATCATCAAGTCCGCCAGCTCGTCGATGACGATCACGACCTGCGGCATGGTCTCCTCGCCGTTGTCACGGCAGTGCTTGTTGTAGTTCTCGAGATCGCGCACCCCGGCCTCGGAGAAGAGACGGTAGCGCTTGAGCATCTCGACCACGCTCCACTGCAGCGCGCCGGCGGCCTTTTTCGGATCGGTGACGACCGGCACATAGAGGTGCGGGATACCGTTATAGATGCCGAGCTCGACCATCTTAGGGTCGATCATGATGAGACGGACTTCGTCGGGCCGCGCCTTATAGAGCAGCGACAAAATCAGACTGTTCATGCAGACCGACTTGCCCGAACCGGTCGTACCGGCGATCAGCAGGTGCGGGAGCTTGGAAATGTTGCCGACGATCGCATCGCCGCCGATATCCTTGCCGAGCGCGAAGCTGAGCTTGGATTTTGCGGTCTGGAAGCGCTCGGAGCCCAAAATATCGCGCAGATAGACCGTACTGACGATCTTGTTCGGAACCTCGATGCCGACGGTGGAGATCTTATCGGGGATCGGCGCGATGCGCACGTTCACAACGCCCAGTGCGAGCGCAAGGTCGCCCGCCAGATTGGTGACGCGCGCCAGCTTGACGCCCTGTTCGAGCTCGATATCATAGCGCGTGACCGTCGGACCGCGAATGACGCCAACGATCCCTGCGGAGATATTAAAGCTGTGAAGAGCACCTTCAAGCCGCTCGCGGTTCATCTGAATCTCATCGCGGCCATCGACTACCACGCCGGAGCCCTCGCGCAGCAGTGTCAGCGGCGGGAACTCGTAATCGCCCTGGGTGCCGGAGGCGTTGATCGCATCGGTGACGGCCTTGGTCTCGGCCGCGAGCTCGGTCTTCGGCAGTTTTTTGGGATCTTTCTTCGGCGGGTCGCTGATCTCCGCCGTGCGGACAGGCGCTGCGCGCCTGGTCGGCTTCGGCGTCGACGGGATATTCTGTTCCCGATTGGAGCGACTGTCGCGGCTGGACCAGTCCGGCTGCAGTTCCTCCATGGGCAGGGGTTCGTCAAAGTCGACATGCTCGACCTTCGGCGGCTCTTCGACCTTGCGGCGGACCCGGGCCTTCGCGGCAGTCTTTTCCGCTGATTCGCTCGGCCTGCTCTCGCGGCTTTCCTCGCGCGGCAGCAGTGAATCCTCGTCTTCACCGAGCGGAATATCGATCATCGCACGGGACGTAACGGTCGGACGGCTCCGGCTAACTTGCTTGGGCTGCGCACTCTGCCGTTTCGGCACAGTCGCAGCAACAGGAGCCGTTTCCTTTTTCTCGGTCTCGGGCTCCGGTTCCGGCTCGTAGGGCACCGAGGCGCGCTCCTTGAGCTTGTCGGCCACGCCGATAATGTCTATGCGCAGTCCGGAAATCAGGAAAACGCTGAAGAGGACCATCAGAATGATGAAGGCGCCGACCAGACTGAAGGCACTCTCCAGTCCGATAGCGGCGAGACCGCCGATCACACCGCCGGAATTGAGAGCGATCCCGCTCTCGGCAAGCTCGCCGATCACTGCGGTGATTTCAAAATCCTGCGGTACCGCTTCGCCATACAGCAGATGTGACATCGTGCCGAACAGGATCGGCAGCATCAGCAGACAGAAGACGCGGAAAGCCACCGGGCGCCCGTGGTGGAAAAAGAGCGCCCACGCCAGGGCAAGGCACACGGGAGGCACGGCCCAGAAGCCCCAACCAAGCAGCATTTTAAAGTAGCGCGTGAAGAAGACGTTGATGCTGCCCTCGTCATTGAAGATACAGATGATCAGCATCACGCCGAGCAAGGCAAACAGCGCACCCGCGACCTCACGTCTGTGCGGGGCTGCCGGGGGTGCTGGCTCGACTGCTGGCTTGGCCGGACGCTTTTTTGCCGCTGCGGTCTTTTTGTCCGCCGCGGATTTGTTGTTTGTTTTCTTTTTTTGCGTAGAAGCGCTGTTAGGCATAAGGCGCTCCTTTCTACATTAAAAAATCATTGTCAGGATAATGCTCAGCGTACCGACGACCCAGCAATAGTACGCAAAGCCGCCGAATCGGCCGCTCTCGCTGATGCGACGGATCAGTCGGATCGCGATAACGCCCGTCACCATAGCGACAGCCATACCGACGAAATAGGCCGGGAGGCTGGACCAGTCCACGCCCTCCTGAAAGGCGTCGATCAGACTGAGGATATTCGCGCCGAGCACGGCAGGCATCGACATCAAGAACGAGAATTTCACGGCAAAATCACGCCGCAGCCCCGTGGCAAGCCCCGCTGTGATCGTCGTTCCGCTGCGGCTGATACCGGGGATCACGGCCACGCACTGGGCAACGCCGATCAGCATGGCGTCAAGAATGCTCATATTGGTCTCGGTCTTTTTGCCGGGTGTCATACGATCGGAGACATAGAGCATAAAGCCGCACAGAATCAGCATGACGCCGATAAAAACGCTGTTATAATAAAGCTTTTCGAGCATGTCTTTCATAGGCATGATCAGCACCAGCATGGCCGTTGCGACGATGATCATCAAAAACAGCCGCGCCGCCGGATAGCGTTTCTGCCGCGTATCGCCGATCGGTCCGGCTCCGACAAGGGACAGCAGCTCGTAGAGCATCTGCACGATATCCTTCCAATAGCAAATGCAGATGGAAACCAGTGTTCCGAGATGCAGCAGCACATCAAAGAGCATGTGCCCTTCTTCGGCCGTGGAGAGATGGAACAGATTGTTGATGATCGACAGATGACCCGAGCTGGAAATCGGCAAAAACTCCGCCAATCCCTGCACCAGGCCAAGAATGATCGCATTCCATATCGTCACGCGCTTATTCCCCCTTGAATCTCTTTCCGGACTGCACTATAGATGGTACATTTTATGATAATACCATAAAACCCCGGGGATGACAAGGAGAAAAATCATATTATGTAAAGCGGCTGTAACTGTTCAGTCCCCTTTTATGGGGACTGAACAGTTACAGGGGGCTGCACGCCGCTGCGCGCACTCGGCTTGCGGGAGCCGCCTCGCATCGTCAAACGAAACTCGCTCCAGTCCGCTTCCCCGGTTCCGAAGAGCCGGGAAAGCTCCCTATACGCTCCTTCCGTTTTCCTCTCAAATTCAAAGCAGTCGCTTTGAATTTGTAAAGGACGAGCAGTGGAGTGAGCGAGCTTTTGTGTATTAAACACGAAAGCGAGATGATACGGAACTTGCGAGGACGTGTGCCGTGAGAAGTGTTTTTTCCGAGGCGCATGTCCCCGGAAAAAACCTATTTGATCTCTTTTCCCGTTGCGACGGGAAAATCAGAGGCGTTCCCCCTCTGAACTCCCCCCTGACTGCGAAACTACTGTATGGCTACAAGTGCTTCTCAGCGTCCCAAGCGCTCAGGAGCAGGCCGTGTGGAGATAGGCCAGTGCGTCTGACAGCGTCCCGATCTGGTCGATCAGGCCCTTTTCGACGGCCTCCTCGCCATAGATCACGCTGCCGACATCGTTGGCCAGTTCGTCGGTGGCCGTCATCAATCGGAGGTATTCTTCCCGTGAGACGCTCGAATGCTGTGTCACAAAAGACACGATGCGCTCCTGGATACGGTTGAAATAATTGTAGGTCTGCGGCACGCCGATCACAACGCCGTTGAGGCGCACCGGATGGATCGTCATCGCGGCCGACGGCGCGATCATGCTGCGCTTCGCCGCCACGGCCAGCGGCACGCCGATCGAGTGTCCTCCGCCCAGCACCAGCGAGACGTTTGGCTTTTTCATGCCGGCGATCAGCTCGGCAATGGCAAGGCCGGCCTCGACGTCACCGCCCATGGTGTTGAGCAAAACAAGCAGCCCCCTGATTTCCGGGGTTTCCTCGATCGCCGCGATCAGCGGCAGGACGTGTTCGTATTTGGTGCTCTTTACATCGTCCGGCAGCAGCTGATGCCCTTCGATCTGCCCTACGATCGTCAGACAGTGGATCCCGCCAGAGACGGTCGAACCCAGGTCCCTGATATCATCCATCGTATCACCTCACTGGGAGTATACCCAATACCGGCTGAGTTTAATACTATTCCCTGACTGAACCCCGACAGTCATTCCGACAAGCTTTGCGCCAGTGTTTATTTTGCAAATGAGGAATTAATCCTCACAATTCTAACCCTAACTGCGGCACATTTGCGGCAAAGTGAAACGGCCGTTGGGAGAATGGATGCAAAATGCCTGAGCATTCGGGCTCTAGCGCAACTGCAAGGATCTTTCTTCCGCGAAAAGGAGCCAATTGAAAATGGAAATCTCATATTTCCAACGCGGAGATTATCTCCTTCCCAAATCAACCTGTCTCTTGTAATAAAAGATAATATATGGTAGTATTAATCAACTATTTGAAAGGAGTTGACAGACATGACCGCACGGCGCAGTATCAGTCAGTCAGTCAGTCAGTCAGTCAGTCAGTCAGTCAGTCAGTAAAGCCTGCTCCTGCCCTCATTATCTGTCAAGTTTTTTATAGGCGTGGTGCGTCCTTTTTTGGGTCGCATCACGTCTTTTTTCGTTTAAAGGCAAACTCGCAAAAAACACAGCAGCATACAGCAGCAGTGTAATTGCCCTTACTGCGGTAGTCTGGCCGGATGCGGGTGATCTGATGCTGAGCGAGAAGGACAAAAAGAACCCCACGTTGACAGTATGCCCGGTGGCCTTTCAGGTGTGACGATATGACAGAAGATAAACCGACAATCGCTATTTTGATGGCTGTTTACGAGCCACGGCTGGACTGGCTGAAGGAACAGTTGATCTCATTGAACGCCCAGACTTATTCCAATCTCAGGCTTTATGTGCGGGACGATTGCTCACCTACGATACCTTTTGAGACAATACAGACGCTTGTTGAACAAAACATCACGGCCTTTCCGTATACCATTTGGCGCAATGAGGAGAACCTTGGTTCCAACAAGACATTCGAGCGCCTGACCGTAGAGGCTGAAGGCGATTACTTTGCCTACTGCGATCAGGACGATATATGGCTGCCGGAAAAGCTCAGTGTGTCAGAGGCGCAGATCGGTTCTGCGGGACTGATCTGCGGTGATGTGATCCCTATTGACGCAAATGGCAGGCAGTTGGCAGGCAGTATCACAAATCTCCGGCCGAGAATCGTTTTCAAGGAAGGCGCCGGCCTTGGCGGAAGCCTGATTTACAGGAATTTTGTCATTGGCTGTACGATGCTGATCCGAAGCGACATTGCCAAAGCTGCCGTGCCCTTCGCGCAAAGCATAGTACACGATCATTATCTGGCGTGGTTTTGCGCACAGGAGAACGAGATTGCCGTGGCAAAACAGCCGCTTTTGTACTACAGGCTGCATGAGGACAATCAGACCGGCGTTTTAACGAATATCGTAACGAAGCAGGATTATCTCCATTACCGCTTGGGAGCGTTTCTTTTCCGTGTCTCTGAATTGTCGGAACGGTCGGACGAAAAGGAGCTGCAGCTGGCCGCGGCTTGGGCACAAGCACGCTGTGACAATGCCTCGAAGGAAAAACACGCCGTCAGAAAATTGTGGGCCATGCGCCGCGTGGATACCAACACAACACTATTTGAAATTGTCGGACTGAGGCTTCCCGAGCCGCTGTTCCAATGGGCTATCCGGCTGATCCGCTCTGGAAAACTGTGAAGAGATCATCATGATAATTCTGGTGACCGGCGTGACGTCGCTGCGTTCAAATAACTCGAGACTGAGCAAGTCGTCGTTGAATACGGACGGCTTTAAGCGGCTCCCGGATTGGGAAAAGTAGCTTGCAAGAATGCTGGAAAAGGAGCAGTTAGCATGAACATGCACCATAAAGCCCCGAACTTCAAAAACCCATCAGCTCTTATTGCAGCTTGCGTGATCAGAGGCGGCAGCTTCCACGGACAGTTTCCCGCCGAAAAGGACAGGCGCGTACTGCTGGCAAGCCATGAGCTGGGGTTGAATGGGGCTCCGATTGTTCTGCTGTACCTGGCCCGAAGCCTGAGACGTATGGGCTGGCAGCCAGTATTGATCGCACCTGTGGCGGGGCCTCTGCTGGACACACTCGTGCGGGAGTCCTTTCCGGTCCTGATCTGCCCTAAGGTGACGGAAAACAATGTTCTGCTGCGCTCAGCCGGCCTGTTTCGTTTTGTTGTGCTCAATACGCTTGTATTCGCAAAGGCCGCCGCAGCGCTGAATGGATCGGACACGCGTGTTTTATGGTGGGTGCATGAGGCCGAGGAAATATATCACAGCGATTTCGCTCAAAGCATGCCGCCCCATCTGTCTTCCAATATTATGGTTTATGCCGACAGTCCTAGGAGCCGGGAACACCTGCTTCGGCACAATCCCGACTATTTTGTCGGGATAATGCCCTTCAGCATTCCCGATGCTGCCGAAAAAGCCGTCGAGTCTTTTCCCCTTTCCCCCAGTGCAGCGGGAAAGCACGTCTTTGCCCTGGTGGCGACGGTGGAGAGACGCAAAGGGCAGGATGTGCTGCTCGATGCTGTGGAGCTTCTTCCAAAAGACGCTGCGAAGCAATGCTTTATTATCTGATCGAAGGCTTCGATCTTGGGTGGCCGGTCAGAAGTTGCGTCGGTCTTGGGATCAGCTTCTCCATTGGCCTGCTGGCCTATTATTCCGTGTGTGGCTGGCTGTTGATGGGGGTAGCGTTTAGCGTCCTTGCGGTTTTGACTGATCCAGGGATTCCGAACAAGGGCAGACTGCTCTCCGTGCGATTGGGACTGGTTCTCGGAATCTGTGTTCTGCTGGCAGGATGGTTTTTCGTTCGGAATGCCTGTTTGCATCACGGGGATTTTCTTGGCATTGCCTCTGAAAAAATCTCACGCGCTCACATGCAGGAACAGGGATATGTCCTGTACAGATATATTTGCTATCGAGATGAAGGCCTGTCAATCATGCAGTTCCTGCGTCTTACGAATTATGAATGGCTCCGGATGACCGTTGAGAGCTTCATCGGCGTGTTCGGCTATATGCTTATTTATCTGCCGAAGATCCAATACGGAATCTACTATACTGTATTTTTCGGTGCAATTATCCTGTTCTTTTTAATTCTGCTGCATCAAAAAGTGGTTCGGCGGGACAAACTTCTGATGCTTATGATGCTGTTTTCGAGTATTATTACCGTTTTTCTTCATTTCTGGCAGTCCTACGCCCGGGACTATCAGCCTCAGGGGCGTTATATCATCACCCTGATTCTTCCGTTAGCCTTTATGCTGGCTTACGGGGTAGATAAAACAACTGTCACAGTGCAAAATGCAAGGCCCGGAAAATCCGCTGAACTGAACCCGGCTGCCATACTCACCGTGCTGTGGCTCGTGCTGTTTGCCTGGGCCGCACTCGGCACGATGAGTAAGATGCTCCCATAACAGGAAAAACGGAGGTGTCCTCCTATGCTCCAAACACTGAAAAAACATCGCTTCTTGCTTGAAGAGCTGGTTAAGCGCGACTTTGATCGAAAATATAAAGGCAGCTTTCTGGGCGCAGCCTGGAGTGTTCTGAATCCGCTGCTCTCGCTGCTGATTATGCGTTTTATATTCGGGCACTTTTTCGGCTCGGCTATTCCTCATTTCACCACTTATCTTTTCTGCGGCAATATTGTGTTCAGCTTCTTTTCCGAGTCAAGCACAGAGGGACTGATGGCGCTGATCGGCAACGCGCAGATTTTTACCAAGGTCAATATCCCCAAATACCTGTTTCTGTTATCAAAAAATACTCAGACACTGATTAACTTTGCCATCACACTTTGTGTATTCTTTCTGTTCTGTGCGCTGGACGGAATTGTGTTTACCTGGAAGTTTCTTGCCCTTCTCTACCCGATTTTCATGCTGCTGATGTTCAATCTCGGCACCGGTCTCCTCCTTTCCGCACTTTATGTATTTTTTCGGGATATAAAATATCTATGGGCGGTGCTGACTCAACTTTTGCTCTACATGTCGGCTGTTTTCTACTCCGTTGACACCTTCCCTGCCCATATACGCAACGCTTTCCTGCTCAATCCGATCTATCTATTTATCCGGTATTTTCGCATGGTCGTGATCGAATCCGTGATCCCCTCACTGGGATTTCATGTTCTTATGGCTGTAGATACAGTGGTCGTACTGCTGCTTGGCATCTGGATCTATCGAAAGTACGACACGGAGTTTCTGTACTATATTTGATGGAGGAGAGCAAATGCCTGTTTTAACATGCGATCATGTCTCCATCCGATATAAGGTTGGGGACTTTAGAAACATCGGCCTGAAGGAGACAATCATCCGAAAGCTCAAGGGCAGCTATCACGTGGAAGAATTCTGGGCCGACCGGGATATTACCTTTTCCCTGGAGCGCGGGGATATGCTGGGCATCATCGGCACCAACGGCGCAGGAAAATCGACGCTGCTCAAGGCTGTTGCGGGTATCATGTCGCCAAGCAAGGGAATAGTGGAGCATGAGGGCAATATTTCTGCACTGCTGGAGCTTGCAAGCGGTTTCGATCCTGATCTCAGCATCCGGCGCAACGCCTACCTTCGCGGTGCCATGCTGGGCTATACCCGTGAATTTATGGATGAAAAATATGAGGAGATACTCGATTTTGCCGAGCTGCGCGCATTCGAAGACCTCTCCTTCAAGCAGCTCTCAACAGGCATGCAAAGCCGTTTAGCCTTTTCCATTGCAAGCCTGGTGCAGCCGGATATCCTGATTCTGGACGAAGTATTGTCTGTTGGTGACGGGGCCTTTGCTGAAAAGAGCGCGGCAAAAATGCAGGAGATCTTGGACAGCGGCGCGACCACGATCCTGGTTTCCCACTCACTGGATCAGGTGCGGGAGTTGTGCAACAAGGTACTCTGGCTCCATCAGGGGCGGCAGATCGACTTAGGAGAAACCGAGGCTGTCTGTGACCGTTACCAGGCATTTCTGCACGGAGAAATCGAAATATGAAAGTCAGTGTCGTCATCCCCACGCTCAATGCAGAGCATTGGATCACACAACAACTGAACATGCTGCTGTCTCAAACTGTGGAGGCGGAAATTCTTGTGATCGACTCCGGCTCGACGGACGCGACCTGCTCCCTTGTCCGCACCCATGCCGAACGCGTGCGGCTTTTGGAAATCCCCTTCGAGAGCTACGACCACGGCGGCACGCGGGATTTTGCTCTGCGACAGAGTGCAGGCGACCTGGTGTGCTTTTTTACGCAGGACGCCCTGCCAACAGACGAACGCTGTCTTGAAAAGCTGCTGTCGGCCTTCTCGTCACCGGGTATTGCCGCGGATTCGGCAGACAGATCGCCCGTCCGGACGCGCCGGAATACGAAAAGCTGACTCGGGCGTTCAATTACCCAGAGCAGGCAAAAATCTGGAGGGAATCGGATATTCCTCGTTACGGAGTCAAATCCTATTTCTTTTCCAACGTCTGCTCTGTCTACCGGCGGGACGCATACCTGGCCGTCGGCGGCTTCGATTCGCCCATCATCTGCAACGAGGATATGATGATGGCGGCAAAGCTCCTGCACGCAGGATACGCATTAGCCTACACGCCGGGGGCGGCTGTTTATCATTCGCACTGCTATACCTTGCCGGAAGAGCTGCGGCGTAATATATGCATCGGACGAGTGATGGCACAGTATCGAGATCGGCTTACACAGGCAAACACCGATACCGAAGGATGGCGGATGCTGCGCTTCGTCGGCGGTGAGCTTGCAAAGCGAAGGCAATACGGTGAGTTGGTTGTTTTTTATGCGCATGCTGCTGTCCGCTTTGCCGGAAACCGTGTTGGAAAATGCATGGGCAAAAAGAGTGGGAAATGAACTTGCTTGTCCAGCTTTCTGTCTGGGAATAGATTAATCGGACGATAAAAACGGCGGTGCCGAAGCACCGCCGTTTTACTGTATGATTGTTGCTTATTTCGCCTCGTATGCCACTTTTACGGCCTTATAGGTCATGTAGCAATCAAGCTTGGCCGTCACCTCAAACGGGGCGTGCATGCTGAGCACCGGGGTACCGGCGTCGATCGTGTCGATATTGCGCTTTGCCATGAATTTGGCGATCGTTCCGCCGCCGCCCTGGTCGACCTTGCCGAGCTCCGCCATCTGCCAGATGACATTGCCTTCGCTGAAGAGTTTTCTGCAATAGGCCACAAGCTCGGCAGAGGCGTCGCTGGTGCCGGATTTTCCGCGCGATCCGGTGAATTTGCAGATGCCGACGCCGTAGTTGGCTCTGGCGGCGTTCATCTTCTCACTGACCTCGGGATAGAGCGGATCATAGGCGTTGCACACATCCGCCGAGATGCAGAAGCTCTTCTCAAAGCAGCGCCGAAGAGCCACGCCCTCACTCTCGCAGAGGTCGGCCATAAAGGTGTCAAAGCACTCAGACTGCATGCCGGAGACGCCCTCCGAGCCGATTTCCTCTTTGTCCGCCAGCAGGCAGACGGCGGTGCGCTCAGGGACATCCAGATCAAACAGTGCGCGCAGCTCGGCAAAGGCACAGACACGGTCGTCCTGTCCGTAGCCGCCGATGAACGAGCGGTCCAGACCGATCTCGGTCACGTCAAAGGCCGGGACCGCCGCAAGCTCAGCCGAGAGGAAATCCTCCTCGGTG
Organism: uncultured Eubacteriales bacterium; assembly: GCA_900319275.1. Taxonomy (GTDB): domain Bacteria; phylum Bacillota; class Clostridia; order Oscillospirales; family Oscillospiraceae; genus Limivicinus. Next base: position 6,578 of record ONNS01000003.1, on the reverse strand, counting down.
ATGCCGTAGCTGTCGTTGAGCAGGCTGAGTATCGCAAGCTTCACACGGTCCTTGCCTTCATCGGCATAGGGCGTGGAGCCGATCAGAATATTCAAGCTCTCGCCCGGGAAGACCTCGGGCATGGTCTTTTTCATCTGATCCTGCGCCAGATGCGGCAGAAGGTCGGTGATAACGAACTTCGGCTCGCCGCTCTCGCGGCCGAGAACAACGTCAACAACCTCGCCGCTCTTGAGCGCGACGACGCCGTGCAGCTCCAGCGGGATCGTGACCCACTGATACTTCTTGATGCCGCCGTAGTAATGCGTTTTCAGGAAAGCCATCTCATCCGATTCGTAGAGCGGCATCTGCTTGAGGTCAAGGCGCGGAGAGTCGACATGCGCACCGGCGATCACGGCGCCCTCGCCGAGACTCTTCTTGCCGATCACAGCCAGCATCAGACTTTTGCCGCGGTTATTCTTATAGACCTTCGTACCGGGCTTGAGCTCCATACCGGGCACGTATTCCACAAAGCCGTGCTCTATGGCCATGCCAATAGCATATTTTACAGCCTCGCGCTCCATGCGGGCGTTGTTCAGAAAATCCATGTAATCCCGGCTGTAATCCTCGATCGCAAGGCGCTCGTCGGTGCCGATGCGGTCATAGCCGTTTTTCGGTGCGAAAAACAGGCTGTCTCTGAGTTCATCCATCAATGTGATCCTCCATCAATTTTTCGCGGCAAAGGGCGGCAAAGGCCGCCTCGTCGCCGTCATTCAATAACGCGATATCGCAGGTATTGATATAATAATCGTCGCCCTTCTGGGCGTTCAGGCGGCGTGAAGCCGCCTCTTCGCTGATGCCGTCGCGCGCCATGATGCGCCGGATGCGCGCCTCACGCGGCGCAAGGACGGCGTAAGTACGCGCACACAGCCGGTCAAGGCCGCTCGCATGCAGCTCCACCGCGTCGATGGCCGCGAGCGTCCCGCCGTTCATTGCGTGGATACGCAGGCGGCGCCGGATCTCTTCGACCACATAACGGTGGGTAATGGCGTTGAGTTCCTGAAGTGCCGAGGCGTCGGCAAATACAATGCTTCCAAGCGCTTTCCGGTCGACCGCAACGCCGCTGACGGCGGAGGGGAAACGGGCTGAAAGCGCATCGAGCATATCCCTGTCATTCTCCAGCAGCTCATGGTAAATCGCATCGGCGTCCAGCAGCAGAGCGCCCCTGTCACCAAGTATACGCAGCGCGGTGGTCTTGCCGCTGCCGCTGCCGCCGGTCAGACCGACGATCTGCATATCCGCCGCCAAAGCGTCTGCAATTTCATCCTCGCCGAGTGCACCGCGGCGCAGAATACGGTAGGGCACGGCAGCCATCGAGATCAGTGTCGACTCGGTGCCGATCCCGCAGGGGCCGCCGTCGCAGACGGCCTCGATCGCCCCGTCGAAGTAGCGCAGCACCTCATCAGCGGTCTTGGGGCTTGCCTCACCCGAGGGGTTGGCCGAGGGGGCCGCGAACGGAATACCGGCCTCCTTCAGCAGGGCGAGCGTCATCGGGTGATCGGGGCAGCGCAGACCAACGGTGCTGCCGCCTGCGCGGACGATAGCGGGGACGATCTCTTTCGCTTCGAGTACAATCGTCAAGGGGCCGGGCCAGAAGCGGCGGGCCAAGGTATGCGCCTGCGGCGGGACATGGAGGCAATAGCGCTCCATAGCGTCTTCATCCGGCACCATCAGCGACAGCGGTTTGACCGCCGGGCGGCCCTTGACCTCATAGATTTTCTCGACAGCGGCGCTGTCAAGGCCGTTGCCGGCGAGCCCGTACACAGTTTCTGTCGGTACAGCAACCAGGCCGCCGTTTTTCAGCAGCTCTGCCGCCTGTGAGATATTGGAAAGAATGCGTTCAGTCTTCATTGTTTCTTGTCGGTTAGGGCCGATGCCCCCTGTTCCCTGATCTTCTCCGCCTGATCCTGCGTCACCAGCGCGTCGATCAGCCCGTCCATATCGCCGTTGATAACAGCGGAAAGATTAAAATTCTTGTTCTCCCCTGTCAATCTGTGGTCTGTCAGACGGTTCTGCGGAAAATTATAGGTGCGGATACGCTCGCTGCGATCGCCCGAACCGACCTGGCTGCGCCTCTCCGCTGCAATTTCGCTGCGCTGCTTTTCCTGTTCCATCTCGTAAAGACGCGAGCGCAGGATCTGCATGGCGCGATCCTTATTCTTATACTGGCTGCGCTCGTCCTGACATTCGACCACGGTGCCGGTCGGCAGATGGGTGATGCGGATGGCGCTCTCGGTTTTATTGACGTGCTGCCCGCCGGCGCCCGAGGAGCGATAGGTGTCGATCTTCAGATCGTTCGGGTCCAGCTTGAACTCGACCTCACCGACCTCCGGCAGCACGGCCACCGTGGCGGCGGAGGTATGGATGCGCCCGCCCGACTCGGTCACCGGGACGCGCTGCACACGGTGCGTACCGGCTTCAAACTTCAGGCGTGACCATGCGCCTTCGCCCTCGACGATAAAGCTGATCTCCTTAAAGCCGCCTAGCTCGGTCTCGCTGACGTTGGCGATCTCGATGCTCCAGCCGCGGCGCTGCGCGTACATCGAGTACATGCGGTAGAGATCAGCAGCGAAGAGCATACCCTCTTCCCCGCCGACACCGCCGCGGATTTCCACGATGACGTTCTTACTGTCGTTCGGGTCCTTCGGCAGCAGCAGAATTTTCAATTCACGCTCCAGGCGCAGCAGTTCGGCGTTGGCCTCGGCGTACTCCTCCTGGGCGAGCTCCTTCATCTCGGGGTCGGCCATCAGTGCGAGTGCGTCGTCGCGCTCGCGTCCGGCCGTCTGCCAGGCCGAATACGCCTCGATCAGCGGCTGCAGCTCGCGCAGCTCGCGCTCGATACGCGCATAGAGCGCGGCATTCGAGTAGGTCTCCGGCTCTTCCAGGCGCCGCAGCTTCTCCTCATATTGATTTTTCAGCGCGTCGAGTTTTTCAAACATGGCACTGCTCCCGCTCAAATGTCAAAGTATTGTAACACAAAACCGCAGTCGTGTAAACAGCGATTTCCTTATTGTTCCATAGATGCCGTTTCACAGTATTATGGGGCTCTGCCGCCAGTCCCCGCCGCCGCGGCGCTCCAGCGGATTCGGGCAGCAGAGGGCGGCGAGATCGTGCGCGCCGCTGCCGAGCGCGAACACGCGCCGGTTCTGCTCGCCGAGCAGGCGGATCGAGGCGCTCTTGCTGATCAACGGCAGATCGCCTCGCTCGCGCGCCAGACGCAGTACCTCGCGGCCCCGCTCGTTGACAGCCAGGACGCGGGCATAACCGGGCACGCCCTTCTGATCCCCGGCCGTGACGCCGAGCGCCGCGCAGCATACCATGCGCCGCAATCGCGAGAGCGCGTAGCGCTTCGATTTGGCCGTCGTCAGTATGCCCTCGAGCGTCGGCTCCTCCCGCGAGGCGAGGTACAGCCGCCGCCCCAGGCCGTCGGCGGCATCCGGCAGGCTGAGAAAGGCCTCCTCATCCAGAAAACGGAGGCGGGACAAGATTGCGGTCTCCAGCCGATCGCGGTCCAGCAGCGCGCGGCCGCGCCGCTGTTCACGCTCATAGACGCGAAGGGCGTCCACCGGCACATTACCGGACAGGCTCACGCCCTGGGCCATGCGGCGGCGCAGCTCGGCGGCGGATTTGAACTCGCCGCCGCCCGATTCATCGTGGCCGTCGCCCATGCGCTGCACGGTAAAGGGCTCGATGGACGCACCAAGCGAATAAATTGCCTTCAGATATTCGAGCGCCAGGATATTGTTCGGTGTTTTCAGCAGCTGCGCATCCGCGCCAAGGACATCCTCGGCGGCCGCCTGCCGCGCGGCGGCGTAGCTCCACGCGGGATTCTTTTCTATCTTTTCCTGCACGTGCTCGTTAAACTGCGCACTGACCAGAAAAGCCGCGGCAAGAGAGAGCCGCCGGAGATCACCGCACTCGCTGCCAAAGCTCAGGTGGGTACAGCCGACGCCCGCGAGCAGGCCGACGGCCCCGCGGGCAAAGCCCTCGGCCGAAGCGAGACACCAGGGCAGAGGCAGCTCGAGCACGAGGTCTACTCCCGCGCGGCAGGCCGCCTCGGCGCGCGCATATTTCAGAAAAACAGCCGTCTCGCCGCGCTGCACAAAATCGCCGGACATGGCGCAGACGATGGCGCAGTCTTCTCCCAGTCCCGCTCGGGTACGCGCAAGGTGCCAGGCATGCCCGCGGTGGAACGGATTATACTCTCCGACGATACCGACGATACGCACGGTAAGACCTCCTCTCTTTTCCCTGTACAATCATTCAGCTCTTGCCTCTCCGCGCGTCGGGGAGAGCCAAGGCAGCGTTTCCCTGAACGATACGGGAAAAAATACTTGCTTTTTTCATCAACAATAGCTACAATATCTTCGTATGCTGATTCCATTTTACATAGTTTGAAAGCAAATTACAAGGGAAAGGATCTTATCTTCAATGAAAATTCTGGTTATCAACGCGGGAAGTTCTTCTCTGAAGTATCAGCTGATGGATCCCGAGAGCGGCGAGGTGTTCGCCAAAGGCCTGTGCGAGCGCATCGGACTCGACGGCCGGCTGAACCACAAGGTCGAATCCAAGGGCATCAAGCTGGTGCGGGATATCCCCATGCCCACCCACGGCGAGGCGATCTCCGCCGTACTCGAGATCCTGGTCGACCCCGAGAACGGCGTTGTCAAGACCGTCGACGAGATCGACGCTGTCGGCCACCGCGTGCTCCACGGCGGCATGAAGTTCTCCGCCTCCTGCGTGATCGACGAGGCCTGCAAGCAGGCCATCCGCGACTGCATCCCGCTCGGCCCGCTGCACAATCCCGCCAACCTCATGGGCATCGAAGCCTGCGAGAAGATCATGCCCGGCAAGCCCCAGGTCGCCGTGTTCGACACCGCCTTCCACATGACGATGCCGCCGAAGGCCTACCGCTATGCCATCCCCGATGAATACTACGACAACGACCAGCTGCGCCGCTACGGCTTCCACGGCACCTCCCACCGCTACATTGCCCTGCGCGTGCAGGAGCTGTACGGCCGCAAGGATCTGAAGGTCGTCAACGCCCACCTCGGCAACGGCTCGTCTCTGTGCGCGATCTGGAACGGCGAGTGCCAGGATACCTCGATGGGTCTTGGACCTCTGGCCGGTGTCCCGATGGGCACCCGCGCCGGCGACGTCGATATGACCGTCGTGCAGTACATCTGCAACAAGTACAACAAATCCGTCGACGAAGTGCTGAATATCATGAACAAGAAGTCCGGCGTGCTCGCCCTCTCCGGCGGCGTCAGCTCTGACTTCCGCGATCTCGAGTCCGGCGCCAAGGACGGAAACGCCAAGTGCGCGCTCGCACTCGAAAAGTTCTGCTATGAGGTCCGCAAGTACATCGGCGCCTATGCCGCCGCTCTGGGCGGACTCGACGTGCTGACCTTCACGGCCGGTGTCGGTGAGAACGGCTCGACCAACCGCGCGGCCATCTGCCAGGGGCTCGAGTTCCTCGGCGTCAAGATTGATCCCGAAAAGAACGCGCAGGCCCGCGGCAAGGAGATGAAGATCTCCGCCGACGATTCCAAGGTCGACGTCTGGGTCATCCCCACCAACGAAGAGCTGATGATCGCCCGCGACACGAGAGATCTCGCGTTCTGATTTGCCTATATATACCCGCAGCCGCACAGGAAACCTGTGCGGCTGTTTTATTATAGAAACTCAAATGTCCCTATGTCATTGTCATAAGGCATAGTTGTGCTACCGCCTCTGCAATTATCACGAGAAAGCAATAAATTATATTGACATTTCATTGCTATTTTCATATACTGTATAGGAAAGGAGCGATCTACATGGCAAATCTTCAAGTCCGGGTGGACGACACCCTTAAGGCAGAGGCCGATCGGCTTTTCACCAGCATCGGTCTGGACACGTCCTCTGCTGTACGCATCTTTTTGAAACAGTCGGTCCTGCGCGGCGCAATCCCCTTTGAACTCCGCGGCGATCCTTATCTCCCCTATCTGCAAGAGGCCGACGCCAAGGCGAGAGGCGAAGAGCCGAGCTTCTCTGAAAAGGAATTCCGGGACAAGGCGGAGACCTATCTGCGTGGCTTACATGTTTGAATATCGGGAATCGTTCTGGCAAGACTATCTATCGGCTTTAGACTATATTGCCGTTACACTGAAAAACCCGATCGCCGCGCGGGCACTGGACGATGCCTTTGAACGTGAAAAGCGCGCGCTGCTATTTCCCAAGGCGATGCGGCCTTACGCATCCCCGCCTCAGGTGGACACGGATTATTATGCGATCCGGGTGAAGAATTATCTCGCCTTTTATATTATCAACGGCGATGTGATCGAGTTCCGTCGCTTTCTCTACTGCCGGTCGGAGCTTTCTGACAGGCTGCCATAACAGTCGCAGTGCGACCCAAAATGGGCGCACTGCGACTGTTTTCTATATAGAGCAAAAACCTTTTCTTATTTTTGGGTCAATCACTTTTTCTGTGGGATGACAGTAAGGGAAATGGACAAATGAATTGAAAAAAGAAGAGCCAACGATTAGGATAGGGGTATGTCCCG
>ONNS01000080.1 GCA_900319275.1 uncultured Eubacteriales bacterium | reverse complement strand
TTTTGCCCTATACTCATTGCAATGAGCATCGGGCGAATGATTCTATGAATCATTCGCTGCCAAACCTGTCGTTTGGCAGCGAAATCAATCGAATCTCCGCTTGATTTCGCCAACCGATGGTCATTATCATTATATTTGGAGGCAAAACATGAAAAAAGCTGTTTCTGCGATCCTGATGGCTGCGATGGTGTTCGCGTTCGCTGCTTTCGGCAGCCAGAGCGCCTGGGCCGACGACGGCGAGCTGAATGTGGCTGCGCTGTACGACATTTCGACCATGGACGTCACCCAGACCACCGATCACTATATGATTCCGATGAACGTTTTCGACCGTCTGTTCGAGAGTGAAGTACAGAGCGACGGCAGCACGGCCATCGTACCGAGTCTCTGCACCGACTACACTGTCAGCGACGACGGCCTGACCTACAGCTTTACGCTGCGCGAGGGCGTCACCTTCTCCAACGGCAGCGCACTGACTGCCTCGGACGTGAAGTATACCTTCGAACGGCTGCTGACGGCCCACGGCATGAACGACGAGATCCCCCTGGAGGTCAAGGGCGGCGCTGCGCTGCAAAACGGCGAGGCGGAATCGCTCGAGGGCTTTGTCGTCGTGGACGATACGCATTTTGACATCACGCTCGACGCCGCGAACGCCGGCTTTGTCGCCGAGCTGACCGGCCCTGCCGTCTCCGTCGTCGACGCCGAGACGATGGCCGAGGTCCAGAACTTTGGCATGGCCTGCGAGGACACGATCGGCACCGGCCCGTACATCGTCACCGAGTGGGTCGCCAACGACCACTATACCATGGTTGTTAACCCGAACTACTGGGGCGAGCAGCCCTCGGTGAAGAAGGTCACGGTCAACATCATCCCCGACGCCTCGACCCAGAATCTGATGTTCCAGAACGGCGAGCTCGATATCATCGACCTTGAATCCCTGGACTCTTCGATCGTCGAATCCACGTATAAAACGCTGTACGCCGACCGCATCGTCGTTGCACCGCGCGTGGGTCTTACCTACCTGTCGCTGAACGAGAACAATCCGTATCTCTCGAACGTCAAAGTCCGCAAGGCCATCCAGATGGCCGTGGATGTGGACAGCATCATCAACGATATCTATTACGGCGCGGCTCTCCATGAGCACGGCATCATCCCCACCGGCGTCTGGGGCCACAACAGCGAGCTCGAGGGCGTCGCCTATGATCCCGAGGGCGCAAAGGCCCTGCTGAAGGAAGCCGGCTACGCCGAGGGCGAAATCAGCTTTGAGCTCGCCATGGATTCCACCGCCAACAGCAATACCCAGCTTGTCTACCAGGCCATCGAGCAGCAGCTCGCCGCCGTCGGCATCAAGGCCACGATCAAGAGCTACGACGCCTCCGGCTGGCTGGCCCTGCGCAAGTCCGGCGAGATGGACGCCTTCGTCGCCAACTGGACCATGGACTATAACGACCCGGCGAACATCATGTTCACATTCTTCGGCGGCCCCGAGAAGACGCTGGTGCGCAGCCAGAACTACCCCGACACCGAAGTGATGGCCCGCGTTGCCGCGGCCTCCGGCATTGTCGACGACGATGCGCGCATGGCCGAGTATCAGGCACTCGAGAAGAAAATCATCCTGGAAGACGCTGCCTGGGTGCCGCTGTTCGAGAACACCCACCTCTTTGCCCTGGGTGACCGTGTGGAGAGCTTTGTTCCCTACTGGGCCGGATACTCCAACTTCTACGCCAAAAATGTCACGCTGAAATAACCAATACCCTTGGAATATCTGAAAGGGACGTCTGTTATCAGACGCCCCTTTCAGCGCGTAAACAAAGCCCCTGCGGGATTTCGTCCATACGCGAAAGAAATGCCTTTTTGCTTTTGTAAGGTGGGATCTGTTTTGATTGCCAATATTGCCAGACGGCTGGGACAGGCGCTGCTCGTGCTGCTCGGGGTCGCACTGGCTATCTTCATCATGCTGCGCATCATTCCCGGCAACGCCATTCTCACAATGATGGGCGAGCACGCCGACCCGGTCGTCATCGAACGTATGACGGCCGAACTCGGACTCAACGAGCCGATTCCCACGCAGTTTCTGCGCTATCTGCATGATGCTGTGACCGGCGACTTCGGTACCAGCTATTCGATGCACCGCAGTGTCAGGGAGCTGATGGGGGCTGCCTTCGGCAACACGCTGAAGCTCGCGCTCGCGGCGGCGGTATTTGCCTGGCTGCTCGGCATAGTGTCCGGGATCATTGCGGCTGTGAAGAAGAACGGACTGCTGGACCGGCTGTTCATGGGCGTTTCACTCTTCGGCGTGTCGATGCCGGTGTTTATGGCGGCGATGCTGCTGCAGTATGTATTTGCCTATCAGCTGCACTGGGTTCCGATCTCCCGCGTGACGGACTGGCGAGGCTTCATCCTGCCGGCCATCGCGCTGGGCTGGAATTCGGCGGGCAGCATTGCGCGCCTGACACGCTCGACGCTGCTTGAGGTGCTGCAGGAGGATTACATCGACACGGCCCGCGCCAAGGGCCGCCGTCAGTTTGGCGTGCTGACGCGCCACGCGCTGCGCAACGCCATGCTGCCTGTATTGACCATGATGGCCGTGCAGCTCTCGTCGATGCTGTCCGGCGCTGTGATCTGCGAGACGATCTTTTCGATCAACGGCATCGGCCGCCTGGCCGTACAGGCGATCTCCGGCCGGGATATCCCGCTGCTGCAGGGGACGATCCTGTTTTCCACGGCGCTCGTGATCCTGGGCAATTTCGTGGCCGACAGCCTGTATTCCGTGCTGGATCCGCGCATCCGAAGGGGGAGTGAGCCGTGAAAACAACAAATACCGTTCTCCCCACCGAGGAGCGGCTTGCCAGCCAGATCGGCGAGGCCGAAGGGCCGCTGGAGCTGTTTGCACGCCTGGCCGCAGAAAATAAGCTGGCAATTATTTCGCTGATCGTTATTTTCCTGTTTGTACTGGCGGCGATTCTATCTCCGGTGCTGACGCCCTATCGCTTTGATGAGATGGATCTCAGCCAGCGTCTCAAGCCGCCGTCCGCCGAACACCTGCTGGGTACCGACGAGGGCGGCCGCGATGTGCTGACGCGCATGCTCTACGGCTCGCGGGTGTCGCTGCTGGTCGGCGTTGTGCCGACGGTGCTCTCGATGCTGCTCGGCGCCGCGCTCGGCATTCTCGCGGGCTATCTCGGCGGGTGGGTCGACGCGCTGCTGATGCGGCTTGCCGATATCATGCTCGCCTTTCCCACAATGCTGCTGGCCATGGTCATCATGTATACGCTCGGCGACGGGCTTGTCAATATCTTTCTGGCACTGACGCTTGTCAACTGGGCCAGCGTCTCGCGTATTGTCCGCTCGGAAACACTCAAGCTGCGCGAGAGCGAGTACGTCGAGGCGGCGCGCTCGATGGGCGTTTCGCCTATGCGCATCATGCTGCGGCATATCCTGCCAAACTGCATCCCGTCGCTGATCGTGCTCTTCACGCTGAATATCCCCTCGGCCATTCTGACCGAGAGCAGTCTGAGCTTCCTTGGCCTCGGCATCCAGCCGCCGAACGCCTCCTGGGGCCTGATGGTCAACACAGGACGCCAGTTCCTGTACACGGCCCCCTGGATCAGTCTGGCACCGAGCGCGGCCATTATGGTCATCGTGCTCGCGTTCAACTTCCTCGGCGACGGTCTGCGCGATGTGCTTGACCCGCATCTGAAGAAATCGTGAGGGTGACGCGATGGAAGAGAAAAACGTATTGGAAATCCGCCAGCTGCGCACCAGCTTCTTCACGCGCAGAGGCGAGATCCGCGCCGTCGACGACGTGTCGCTCGACGTGCGCGAGGGGGCCATCACCGGCATCGTCGGAGAATCCGGCTGCGGCAAAAGTATGACGGCGCGCTCAATACTGCGGCTGCTGAAATACCCGGGACGGCTGATCGGCGGGGAAGTGCTGCTGGACGGCCGGGATCTGACAAAGCTGACGGAAAAAGAGATGAGTGCCGTGCGGGGCGGGGAGATCTCCATGATTTTCCAGGAGCCGATGACAAGTCTCAATCCGGTCATGCGCGTCGGCCGACAGGTCGAGGAGGCGCTGCGCCTGCACCGCCGTCTCAGCGCGCGTGAGGCGAGAGAGCAGGCTGTCGCCATGCTCGCCGCCGTCGGCATCGCCGAGCCGGAAAAGCGCGCACGCTGCTATCCCCATGAGCTCTCGGGTGGCATGCGCCAGCGCGTGATGATCGCCATGGCCATGATCTGCAAGCCCCGGCTCCTGATCGCCGACGAGCCGACGACCGCGCTGGACGTGACGGTCCAGGCGCAGATCCTTCGATTGATGAAGGAGCTGCGCGACAACGGCACCAGTATCCTGCTGATCTCGCACGATCTAGGCGTGATCGCGCAGGTATGCGACTATGTCTATGTGATGTATGCCGGGCGCATTGTCGAGCATGCGGAGGTCTGCGAGCTGTTCGATCACCCGACGCACCCCTATACCCGCGGCCTGCTGGGGGCGGTCTCGTCGCTCGAGAGCGGCAGCAACACGCTGCAGACGATCCCCGGCGTCGTGCCGAATCTTCTGCATTTGCCCGCGGGCTGTGCTTTTTCGCTGCGCTGCGGCGAGTGCCGTAAAGGCTGTGCCGAGCATCTGCCCGCGCTGCGCGCGTGCGCGCCGGGGCACGAGGTGCGCTGCCATCGGATCGGGGAGGTGAACGCATGAGCGAGTACTTACTGGAGAGCCGCAATCTCAGCATGGACTTTCCGATCGGTCATGGGAAGCGTCTGCATGCCGTCAGCGAGGTCTCACTCCAGATCCGCGAGGGCGAGATCCTCGGCCTTGTCGGCGAGTCCGGCTGCGGCAAGTCCACACTCGGCCGCACCTTGATCCGGCTTCTGCAGCCGACCGGCGGTGAGCTGTTCTTCCGCGGTGAAAATGTCACAAAGCTGAGGGAGCGGGATTTTCGCCCCTATCGGCGGCAGATGCAGATGATTTTTCAGGACCCCTACGCCTCGTTGGACCCGCGCATGGATGTGCGTGCCCTGATCGCAGAGCCCTTGCAGACGCATCATGTCTGCGCCACGGCCGCGGAGATGACGGCGCGCGTGCTGGAGCTGATGGAGGCCGTTGGGCTGCCGGGTGAGTTTCTGCACCGCTATCCGCACCAGTTCTCGGGCGGTCAGCGCCAGCGCATCGGCATCGCGCGCGCCATCGCGCTCGACCCCGCGCTGATCGTCTGCGACGAGCCGGTCTCGGCCCTCGACGTGTCGGTGCAGAATCAGATTTTAAACCTGCTCAAGGAGCTGCGCGACCGCAAGCATCTGACCTATCTCTTTATCAGCCACGATCTCTCGGTCGTGCGCTTCCTTGCGGATCGCGTGTGCGTGATGTTCCTCGGCCGGATCTGTGAAATCGCACCGACGGCCTCGCTGTACGAAAAACCGCTGCACCCTTACACGCGCTTTTTGCTCAATGCGGTTCCCAAATGCGACCCGCACGCGCGCAGCGAGGAGACAGCGCTGCTCACGGGGGAAGTCCCCAGCCCTGTCGAAGTGCCTTCCGGCTGTCCTTTCCATACGCGCTGCCCCTACGCGGACGCGCACTGCCAAAGCGATCGGCCAGCGCTGCGCACGCTCGGCGATCACGCCGTCGCCTGCCACCGCGCGGAGAAGCTGCTGCAATAAGAAAGAATCCAGGCCCGAACACTGTCGGGCCTGGATTTTTGTTAGCTGGTATGTTGCTGGAACCATTCGACCAGACACTCGCGGAACAAATCCACCGAGGAAACGCCGGTGCTGCGGCGCCAGGCCAGGGCAACAGGAAGATGCTCGTCAATACTGATGTGGTGCAGCCGAGGGTAATGCAGCGCATAGCACCACTGGTCGAGCAGCGCGACACCGCCGCCGTTTTCCACATAGAGGATCACGGTTTCATGGTTGGGAACCGTGCGGAAATGCGGAACAAAATGATAGGCCTGGAAGGTAGATTCGCTCTCGGCCACAAGCTTGCGTATCAGCGGATCATCCGCGATCAGAAAGTCATAGCGGAAAAAGTCGGCGGGCGTCATGAGCTGCTCATAATTGGGCAGCAGCTCGGAATAGACGATCAGACGCTGGATCGAGGTGAAGCGCTCCAGCTCGAATTCCGGCGAATCTGCCAGATAGTTCTCAAAAGAAATGACAGCGTCGAGCCGGTTTTCCTTGAGCGCGGCGCTCAGATCGCGAAAGCTCAGACATTCGTAGGTGATGCGAAAGTTCGGGTCAATCGCACGGCAGCGCGCTATGACCTCGGGCAGAAAAGCGGAAGTGCTCCAGCTTTTGCTGATGCCGAGCCGCAGCGACGGAGAGGAGTTTGACAGCATCTGCTTTGCACGGGAGAGCTCCAGCGCCGTGCGCTGAAACAGATTGTAATAGGCTTTGCCGGCCTCGGTCAGGACGACCTTGCGGCTGCTCTCACGCAGAAACAGCTGTGTGCCGAGCTCCTTCTCCAGCGCGAAAATGTAGCGGCTGACCGCCGGCTGAGGCAGCAGCAGGTTTTCGGCCGCCCGCGTGAAATTCAGCAGCCGCCCGGCTTCTAAAAAGCATTCGATCTGTCTGTCGTTCATAGCGTGTTCTCCTGATAAAAAAGCCGCCGGGCGGCCGCAAGGCCACCCGGCGGCGCGTAATATTATGGGGTGAGCGCAGTCCCGCAAGGGACTTCACAGTCTATTACACGAGGCACTTGAGGATATACACGCCGTCATGCAGGGCGTTGAGATAGATATACCCGCGGTCGTCTACCACCAGATCCTCGGCCGTACCGAGCGGCTTGTTCGCCATCTTGACGTCGAAGCAGAGCTTTTCGGGATTCGGGGGGATGAAATAGGCGATCTCCTTGGGGACATAGGGGTCGGAGACGTCGTAGACGCGCAGTCCTGCGTGGAAGTAGCAGTCGTAGACGCGGTCGGAGCGATCCTCGATCCAGGGCTTGTGGGTCATGGGCTCGTGCAGGTTGTGCGGGCCGAAGGAGTCTTCTATAAAACAAAGTGTTTTATGGAAAACAGTATCAGACGACGCCCTGGGCCATCATGGCGTTGGCGACCTTCAGGAAGCCCGCGACGTTCGCGCCGAGCATCAGATCACCGGGCTGGCCGCACTCGCATGATGCGTCGTAGCAGGCCTTGTAGATGGACTTCATGATGCCGTGCAGGCGCTCGTCCACCTCTTCAAAGCTCCAGCTCAGACGCAGGGAGTTCTGGCTCATCTCGAGACCCGAGGTGGCGACGCCACCCGCGTTCGAAGCCTTGCCGGGGGAGTAGAGCAGGCCGTTCGATTTCACAAGCTCAATGGCCTCGGGGGTCAGCGGCATGTTCGCGCCCTCAAACACGGCGATCGCGCCGTTGTCGATCAGGGCCTGGGCGCCAATGGCGTCCATCTCGTTCTGGGAGGCGCAGGGCAGGGCAATGTCGCACTTGACCGTCCAGATGTCGCGGCAGCCGCTGTGGTACTCGCTGCCCGGAACTTCGTCGGCGTAGACGCTGATGCGCGCGCGGCGGTTCTGCTTGATGTCGAAGAGCTTCTGGAGATCCACGCCGTTCGGATCGTAGATGTAGCCCTGGGAGTCGCTCATCGCGACGACCTTCGCGCCGAGCTGCGTGGCCTTCTCGGCCGCGTACTGCGCCACGTTGCCCGAACCGGAGACGATCACGGTCTTGCCTTCAAAGCTCTCGCCCTTGAGATGCTGCAGCGCCTCGGACGCAAAATAGCACAGGCCGTAGCCGGTGGCCTGGGTGCGGGCCAGCGAGCCGCCGAAGCTCAGCCCCTTGCCGGTCAGCACGCCGCCGTCAAAACGGTCGGTGATGCGCTTGTACTGCCCGAAGAGATAGCCGATCTCGCGCGCGCCCACGCCGATATCGCCGGCGGGCACGTCGGTGAACTGGCCGATATGGCGGTAGAGCTCGGTCATAAAGCTCTGGCAGAAGCGCATGACCTCGGCGTCGGAGCGGCCCTTCGGATCAAAGTCCGAGCCGCCCTTGCCGCCGCCCATCGGCAGCGTCGTCAGCGAGTTTTTCAGGATCTGCTCAAAGCCGAGAAACTTCATGATCGACAGATTCACGCTCGGATGGAAGCGCAGCCCGCCCTTGTAGGGGCCGATCGCGCTGTTATACTGTACGCGGTAGCCGCGGTTGACGTGCAGCTTGCCCGCGTCGTCCACCCAGGGTACGCGGAATTCCACCACGCGCTCAGGCTCGACAAAACGCTCAAGCAGACCGGCCTTTTCCCATTCGGGATGCTTGTCGACCACGAGCTGCAGAGACTCGAAAACCTCGCGTACGGCCTGCAGGAATTCAGGCTCGTTGGCGTCGCGGCGCTCAACCTCGGCGTACACCCGCTGTAAATACTCATTTGTCAGCATGATTTGTGTCTCCTTTCGGAATATCTGATAACCCGCAGATTATACAGCGGATCACCCCCAAGTACAAGCGTAAATTGCATTTTTTTACGCTCTGTGCATTGCGTTTTGAACAAAAATGCTGTATGCTGGTACTGTTGCACAACGGCCTGCGTGCCGAATACTGTTATGAGGTGAACAGATATGATTTCACGTACCATTAAGGACGGATATGGACTGTATCTTTTGGAATCGGACGAACTGAAGGTCTGGGTCTCGGAGCTCGGCGCCACGATCACGCGCATCGACTTTAAAGGACGGACGGTCACGCTCGGCTATGAGCATGCCGAAGACTATCTCGCCGGCGGCACCTATGCCGGGGCGACGATCGGCCGCTTTGCCAACCGCATCGCGAAGGGCCGCTTTACGCTTAACGGCAAGGAATACCAGACCACGGTCAACGAAAACGGCAACACCCTGCACGGCAAGCCGCTGCTGATCAGCCCGGCCGCCCCGCAGCTGTCCGTCGCGTACGACGGCGAGGCCCTCATGGCCTTCAAGGTGGGCGACGAGTACAATGTCTACAACCTCCTCAAGGGCGAGGACGGCTGGGATCCCAAGGGCCAGTACCGGCCGGAGTGGGCCCCGTATGCCAACCTGCCGTACCGCTTCCTCGTCGGATCCACCGGCAAGGAGCTGGACTCCGCATCGGAAGGGGAGACCAACCGCGTCGTGCTGACGGCCGCCCCGGCCCCGGCCTCCGCCGTGGACCTGCGCCAGGTGCGCTGGGAGTATGATTCCAACCTGCTGGAGGGCCGGACCGACCCGGCCGCCGGCACGCTGACGCTCAGCGCGCGGCCCAACCACAGCGGCGACATCATTGAGGCGCCGGTGTCCTGCGTGCTGTCCAACGGCGTGCGCGCGGGTGTGACGCTGCGCATCCGGCCGGTCCCCGTGGACGCGCCGGTGCTCACGCGGCCCATGGTGCGGATCCGCGACGGCCGCGCCGTGCTCTCCTACCGGCTGGACAATCCCGCCTTCCGCGACGTGTCGCGGATCGAGTGGTACCGCGAGGCCGGTCCCGGCCGCACGGATGGCGTGCACGTGGGTACGTCCCGCAACGACGCCGCCGGCCTGTTCGTGGACGATCCTTTCACGGATTATCCCTTGACCAAGTATGACGTGGGATGCTGGCTGCGCGCCGTCATCACGCCGAAATATGCCTTCAGCGCCGATGCGCAGCAGCCCGTCACGGTCTGGACGAAGCGTCCGGTCCGCGCGAAGGATGTCCGCGCCGAGGCGTTCGAGACGGACTTCAAGAACGTGTATATCGCCACGGAAGACCGCCGGACCACGCGCGGCCGCTGGTTCTTCGACAACGAGACCGGCACGGCCGACCCGTGGGTGTGGGGCGTAGGATCCAACGGCTCCGACGGCCGCTGGGGCCTGTGCAACAACATGCGCCAGCCGGAGCCCCCGCTGATGGTGTTCGCCCAGGAGGGCGCCTACGGCGACATGTCGGTGACCGTGGACTACTCCTCCAGCAAGGTGGAGGGCCAGGGCTTCGGCGGCAGCGGCTGCTACATGGACGTGCTGGTCAAATACGACCCGGTCACGCGCAGCGGCTACGGCGTGCGCATCGAGCGCGTGCCGGTCACGACCAACGGCACGCTCTGGACGCTCTATTCCTTCGAGGGGAGCACGCGGCAGGCCCTGACGCAGGGCGTGCTCGCCGCGACCTTCATGCCGAAGAGCACCCTGACGCTGTCTGTGGAGGGGGATACGCTCCGCCTCGTCGCGACCACGGCGTCGGAGA
>ONNS01000022.1 GCA_900319275.1 uncultured Eubacteriales bacterium | reverse complement strand
AGGGGAGGGCCTTGTGCCCTCCCGGCGGAATCAAGTTCATATAGCAAAGAAATGTTCGGCGGATTCGCACTATGTACGAAATCGCCGAACATTTTTGCTAGCAAATATCTTTGCGCGCCGAGCGGCCGCAAGGGCCGCCCCTACGGCAAGACCGTCGTTTTTACAACTCCGGTGCATTTTTGCAACACGCCCTTTTCGTATTATCTTCAGAAACGATCAGTAGGAATCGTCCTCTTCGTATTCCTCATCGTCATCAAATTCGCTTTGGTTGCCTCGTGTGTCGGATTTACGCAGCACAACCATTGTGAAGATCAGCGCAGCCGTTGCGGCCACGATGATGATGCCGAGCAGGATCAGCGCGTTCCTGCTGCCGTTGGAGCTCTGCTGCGGCTGCACACTGACGGTCGCTGTCGGCACAGGTGTTGACTCGGTCACTTCGGGCGTCTGAGACGGCACGGCAGTCGGCACCGGTGTGGCAGCCACCGCGTCCGCATAGGTGACAGCCACCGCGGGCGAGGTCAGCGAAAGACCAGAATCGGTCCAGGCCGTGACATAGTAGTAGGTGGTGCCGGTGATCTCCTCGGGGATGTAGCTTGCCACGTTGGCCCCGCCGATGGCGGCGCCGTTCCTGTTGGAGTCGACCGTGCTGCGATACCACTGGTAGTGGACCGTCCCACTATCGCTCGTGACAGAGACAGACAGCATGCCGCTCTGTCCGTGTTCCAGCGTCACCGGCTGGGGCAGAGCCGAGATATTCAGCCCCGATCCGGTCGGCACGGCGGTCACGGCGGGTGCAGCGGGCATGATCGCCGGTACACTGCTCGGCGCGACATAGCCGTTCCCCCCACCGATCGTAATACGGGCGCCGGTCGTGTAGACCGGGCCGCCCGGGCCGCTGAACATGGCCTCGGCGCTCCAGCCGTTCAGACTGGCCGGGACGTTCGAGAGTGTCAGCGTGTCGGAATTGGCCCCGTAAACTTTCACACCCGCGAAGCTGGCCGGCGCGTTGACGGCATAGACTGTCTGGCGCGTATCGGCGCTCACGAGCCGCCAGGTCACAGCGCTTGCATTGGCGGCATGGGCGATAAAGGTGACTGTCCCGCCGACGGAGGCCGTCTCGCCTGTCGGATGCTTGGTGATGGTCACATTGCCGGTCTGAAAGCTGATCAGGCGCGCGGCCACATAGCCGCTCACGGTGCCGGTCGTGACCGCGTACCACTGGGGGTTGCTCCGGTCCGTGACCGTGACGGGGGTGCCGGGCTTCAGTGTGCCGATCACGGTCCCGTTCGGCGTGGCGCGCAGATTGACCGCCTCATGCGCCGAGATCACGCCGGGAATGCCCGCACCGGAGCTGGTCGGGACCGGCGAGGGCGACGCGGGATCGACCACCGTGATCGTGACCGCGTTGCTGTAAACCTCGCCCTGCGCGTTGATGTAGCGGACCTGCACTCTCCAGTTATTCAGGTTCAGCGGGACGTTGGAGAACGTGAGCGTATTGGTCTCGGTGCCGGAGACGCCGAGGCTCGGGAACAGCGCGTGCACGTTTGCCGTGATCTCGTAATAGCTCCCGCTCGGACTGACAAGATACCAGTAGCGCTGGGTGTAGTTGGCGCCGACGCAGCTGAAGCTGTAGCTCCCGCCCGCGGTCTGGTAGCTGCGGTCGGCCGTCAGCTGCGAGGTCACCGTGGGCTTCTGGCTGCTCATGTCGATCTCGCCGCCGTCGCCGATGACCGGCACTACTGTGACGTCCGCCGGCGTCGTCCATTCGATGCCTGCGGTGCCGCTGCTGCCAGCCGTGCCGCTGACATGGATGACCGCGCCGCGGCTCATGGTATAGCCCTCGTAGTTGGTGAACTTGACCTCAACACACCAGTTGTTCATGCCCTCCGGAACATTGGAGAGCGTGAGCGTGTTGGTGCTGGCCCCGGACACGATCAGGCCGGGAAAAGCCTGATAGATCTCCCCCGCGAGATACACGCGCGTGGCATCCGGGCTGACGATACGCCAGGTACGGCCGGTATAGTTGTAGGCCTCGGCCGTATAGCTGATGCTGCCGCCAGGGGCGACAGTCCGATAGCTGCCGTCGGCGTTTTTCCCTGTGGGGTGGAGCGTGACGGTCGGCCTGTCAGCAAAGGCGCTGACGGGAAGGCATACGATCAGGCATAATACCAGCAGCGTACTCGCTATGTAAAGAAATTTCTTTCTCATTCTAAACACTCTTTCTGTCTCATTCTGTCGGGAAAACCACTTTACATAACACTATACACCCGAATGGTGTTTCCTGTCAAAACCTTTATAAAAAATAAGGCCGCGTTTGTCGATCTTTTTATCCTTGAGCCGGGATACGGCTGCCAAACGCACTATCTCTTGCGGATGATCTCGATCCAGTAGCCGTCGGGGTCTTCGATGAAGTAAAAGCCGCCGGGCTGTTTCTGCTCCTGGCAGACGATGCCCATGGCCTTGTGGCGCGCATAGTCGGCGTCGATATCGTCGCTCTCGAGCGCCAGATGGAACTCGCCCTCGCCGAGATCGTAGGGCGCCGTGCGGTCAAAGAGCCCGGTCAGCTCCAGCGTAAAGCCGGTCTGCCCGTCGCCCACAAACACCAGGTGGGCGTTGTTCATATCCTTTTCGCGCACGGGCTTGAGCCCCAGCGCCTCGTCATAGAATTTCAGGCTGCGTTCAAGATCGAGCACATTGAAATTGAAGTGATTGAAACGAAAACCCATAACGGTTACCCCTCTCTCGGTTTGTTTTTTCGTGTATTTCGTGTATTTATTGTAGCACCGGCGCGCTCACGCCGTCAAGCTTTGCGCATAGGATGAAGCAAAGATGAAATCGATTCGTTTGGAGGGGTCACCATGGAATCATTGCTGCGTCTGAGCGCGCTGCCGGTCGGACAGACGGGAACAGTGCTCACCGTTGAGGGGCAGGGACCGCTGGCGCGGCGGCTGCAGGAGCTGGGACTGACGTGCGGCGCCGCTGTCCGCTGTCTTGACCGGCGCAGCAGCGGCCGCGCGGGCTGCTATGACGTGCGCGGCACCGTGCTGGCCCTGCGGCGCAGCGACTGCCGGGGCGTATGGCTGGAGCGTGAAGCATGAGCGAGCGGGTGATTGCCCTGGCAGGTAACCCGAATGTGGGAAAGTCGACGCTGTTCAACACCCTGACAGGCATGCATCAGCACACGGGCAACTGGCCGGGCAAGACTGTGGAGCTCTCCGAGGGCCGCGCGGGCGGCTATCGCATCATCGACCTGCCGGGCACCTATTCCCTGCTCGCCCGCTCTCCCGAAGAGGAGATCTCACGCGAGACGCTCTGTCACGGCGGCTGTGACGCGGCTGTGGTGGTCTGTGACGCCTGCGCGCTGAGCCGCAGCCTTGTGCTCGCGCTGCAGGTAGCCGAAATGACAAAGCGCGTCCTGGTGGTGGTCAATCTTCTGGATGAGGCCGAAAAAAAGCGCCTGGTGGTGGACACCGACGCTCTTTCAGCCATATTGCACGTACCCGTGATAGGCCTTGTGGCGCACCGCCGCGACAGCCGACGCCGGGTGCTGCGCGCGCTGGACGCGCTGTTCGATGCCCCGCCGCCGACACCGCTCTCTGTCTCCTACCCCGAGGGGGCATGCATGGGACTCTGCTGCGATCGCGGCGGCTGTCAGGGCGAGGCACTGTGCATCCGCGCACAGTGGGAGCTGGCCGAATCGATCGCCGCGCAGGTCTGCCGCCGCAGCGACGGCGAGGCGGGCTTCCGCCCCGACGACCGCCGGGACCGGCGGCTCGACCGAGTGCTGCTCGGGCCGGTCGCGGGGCCGCTTGTGATGCTCTTGATGCTCTCCGCTATCCTGTGGCTGACCGTGGTCGGGGCCAACGTCCCATCGGAATGGCTCGGGAAGCTGCTCTTCTCGCTGGAAGCGCCGCTTGGCCATGCGCTCGTCCGGCTCGGCGCGCCGCCGTGGCTGTGCGCCATGCTGACCGAGGGCGCATGGCGCGTGCTCGCCTGGGTCGTCGCGGTGATGCTGCCGCCGATGGCAATCTTCTTCCCGCTCTTCACACTGCTCGAGGACGCAGGGCTGCTGCCGCGCCTCGCCTATCAGCTCGACGGACCGTTCGAGCCCTGCGGCGCCTGCGGGCGGCAGGGACTGACGATGTGTATGTCCTTAGGCTGCAATGCGGCCGGGGTCGTAGGCTGCCGGATCATCGGCTCGCCCCGGGAACGGCTGCTCGCGATCGTGACGAGCAGCCTGATGCCATGCAACGGCCGTTTCCCGACGCTGATCGCGCTCTCCGCCGTGTTCTTCGGCAGCAGTGCTCTTATCCCGGCCGTTGGCCTGACGCTCAGCGTCGCGCTCTGTGCGCTGCTGACGCTTGCGAGCAGCTGGCTGCTCTCGCGCACGCTGCTGCCGGGCGGCGGCGCCGCCTTTGTGCTGGAGCTGCCGCCCTACCGCCGTCCGCGGCTGGGGCAGGTGCTGCTGCGCTCGCTGCTCGACCGGACGCTGTTCGTGCTGGGGCGGGCCATCGCCGCCGCGGCCCCGGCCGGAGCGCTGCTCTGGCTGCTGGGACACTGGCAGCTCGACGGCGGCAATGCGCTTGCGCTGCTGGCAAATGCGCTCGAGCCGCTCGGCCGCTTCCTCGGGCTCGACGGCAAGATGCTGCTGGCCTTTCTGCTCGGCGCGCCGGCCAACGAGATCGTCCTTCCCTCGGCGCTGATGCTCTATACAGCCGGAACCTCACTCGTCGCCGTCCCCTCGCTGCCGGAGCTCGGCGCGCTGCTGACTGCCCAGGGCTGGACGGCCGGAACAGCCGTGTGCTGTATGCTGTTTGCCCTGTTCCACTGGCCCTGTCTCACAACGCTTCTGACGGTCCGGCGCGAGACGCACAGTCTCAGCTGGACGGTCCTCGCCGCGGCGCTGCCGACTGCGATCGGCGTTGTGCTGTGCGCGATCGTCCATTTCATCCTGATATAATGTTCATGGGCGGCCTCTCGGCCGCCCATGACTGCGTCGTATTCTTTTATCCCACCAGCGTCACGCCAAGGCGCACCGGGTTGTGGTCGGAGTTTTCGAAACCGGCATCGACGGTCTGCACGCTGTCGATCTTCACATTGGGCGAGACGATGAAGCCGTCGATCACATAGTACTGCGTGTTGACGGTATCGCTCGGATCATAGGGCTGATTGAGCAGGCGGCAGGTCGGCACGGCGCTGTCAAAGGCAAACTGGAAGCCCTCGGGCAGCAGATCCTCGCTGAGTGCACCGACAGACCAGAGATCCGTGTGCGTGTTGGGGTATACATCGAGCGTTCCGGGGAAGACCTGGTTGAAGTCGCCGCCGGCGATCACATAGTTGCCCTTCTTGTATTCGCTCTCTATAAAATCGCGCAGCTGCTTGGTCTGGGCGATCTTGCCCTCGCCGTCGTCATAGGCCTCGAGATGGAGGTTCACAAGGCAGAGCTGCTTGTCGGTCCCCTCGATCGGCAGCCAGCTCGCCAGCAGGCAGCGCTTGAGGTTGACCGTGCGCACCGGCCACGAAAACGGGCAGGGCAGGGCGATGCGCTGGGCACTGGCAATGTCATAGTCCTGGGTCGTCGTGAAGATACCCGAGTGGACCTTGCCGATCGGCGGCATCGGGTAGGGCACGAAAGAAACAGCAAAGTTCAGCGCCTCGACGCCGTCGTCCCCGGCGAGATAGGCCCGCTCGTCCATGCCGAAGCTGCGTGTGGAGTCAAGATCGACCTCCTGCAGCATGATGAGATCGCTCGTGTCTTCAGCGTTATAGATTGTCGAGCGAATGCCGCCCATGTACTCGCTGACGGTGAACTGATCCGCCGCGCGGACGGACTTGCCCCCGTCCATAAAGAAGTCCGACGCAGCCCCGAGTCCGCCGTAGCCGATGTTCCAGCTCAGCACATGGAGACTCTGATTGAGCGGCAGGGCTTTCCCCGCCGCGTCGGGCGAGATCGACAGCTCCTCGACCGCCTCGGGCCGGTACTCCGCCCAGCTGAGATAGCCGAGCCCTGCGCCGACGGCCACGACAACGATAATTAAAATGATAAGCAGTGCCTTAAAAACCTTTTTCATGGTGTACTCCTTTCCCTTTTGCAGCGGCATCCCCTGCCGCTTCAAGTGCCGGAATATATGTTTATAATACCACACGTTTCCCGTCTTGAAAAGGGGAAAAAAGTAGGGTATAATATCGAGGATTCCGATATAAACAAGGAGGGCCCTTCGATGAGCTATGAATATATCCGCACCGCCGATCCCGATATCTACGCCGCTATGGAGCGCGAGCTGCAGCGCCAGCGCGACCACATTGAACTGATTGCGTCGGAGAACTTTGTCTCCCGCGCCGTGATGGAGGCCATGGGCAGCCATCTGACCAACAAATACGCCGAGGGCTACCCAGGCAAGCGCTATTACGGCGGCTGCCAGTACGTCGACGAGGTCGAGACCCTGGCCATCGAGCGCGCCAAGCAGCTCTTCGGAGCCGAGCACGCAAACGTGCAGCCGCACTCGGGCTCGCAGGCCAACACCGCCGTGTATCTCGCCCTGCTCAAGCCCGGCGACACGATCCTCGGCATGGATCTGACCCACGGCGGCCATCTGACCCACGGCTCGAAGGCCAGCATCTCCGGCAAGTACTTCAACGCCACCTTCTACGGCGTCAACCGCGAGACCGAGACCATCGACTATGATGCGCTTCTGGAGAAGGCGCACGAGGTGCAGCCGAAGCTCATCATCGCCGGGGCCAGCGCCTATCCCCGCTTTATCGACTTCAAGCGCATGCGCGAAATCGCCGACGAGGTCGGCGCGTATCTGATGGTCGACATGGCCCACATTGCCGGACTCGTCGCGGCGGGCGTGCATCCGAGCCCCGTCCCCTATGCCGACGTTGTCACTACCACCACGCACAAGACGCTGCGCGGCCCGCGCGGCGCGCTGATCCTATGCAAAGAAGAGCTCGCCAAGAAGATCGACAGCGCAGTCTTCCCCGGCACACAGGGCGGCCCGCTGATGCACATCATCGCGGCCAAGGCCATCTGCTTCAAGGAAGATCTGAGCGACGATTTCAAGGCCTATCAGACGCAGGTCGTCAAAAACGCCGCGGCGCTTGCAAAGACGCTGCAGGACGGCGGCGTGCGCCTGGTCTCGGGCGGCACGGACAACCACCTGATGCTGGCCGACGTGATGAGTCTCGGCCGCACCGGCGCGCAGGTGCAGGAGTTGCTGGACATGGCGAACATCACCGCCAACAAGAACACGATCCCGTTTGAGACGCTCTCGGTGCGCGAGACCAGCGGCATGCGCTTCGGCTCTCCCGCCGTCACAACGCGCGGCATGAAGGAGGACGAGATGCGCCTGATCGGCGAGTCCATCGTCCGCCTGATCCGCGAGGGTGAGAGCGCCGTACCCGCCGTGCGCGAGCAGACCATCGCCCTGTGCGAGCGCTTCCCGCTGTATCCGGGGATGTAAAAAGTCATCCCGCAGTTTAAGATTAACCGTAGGCTTTGTTTTATTCTTTGTTCTTTTCCTTAATCGGTGAATATAAACTGCGGATGCTCGCGAAGAAAACCGAGCAAGACATAAGAGGCGATCTTCCGTGAAAGAAAACAAAAAACTGAGACGATTGATTCCATTCCTGGTGTTTTTTCTGGTTTTGTTGTCTGGCCTGTGTTTCTTTTTCTTCTTGCAAATGACCGCAGCGGAGAAAAGAGCCGACGAGTATAAAGCCGCCTATGAAGCATTGGTCGAAGAAAACGAGATAGCTAAACAAGCAGAAGAAGACACAAAGAATAAAGCATCTGTCTATCAGGTCGAGTATAACCAATTGGTTTCGTGCATGCTCGATGACGCTGTTCTTGCAGAGAATATGGGTAATCTCATTGTAAGTGTCTGGCATAATGCAATCTGGAATGTGACAGATGAAGAGACGGACAAATACACCAAGGTGAACGGCCAGTTCGTATCAGATTTCAACCATGCACTGAGAAACCTTTTCAACGATGAGGAATTCAGCAATAATTTTTCATTGCTTTCAGCTAATCAATATCAGGTCAGAGATAAAATGAAAGAAATGCTCCATCCACCCGAGGGATACGAGAATGCTTTCAAGGCTCTGGAAGAATTATATAACGCATATATCTCTTTCACAAACACAGTACTTCTCTGTGATGGAAGTCTCGAATCCTTTTCCAATGATTTTGGCAACGCCGATAAGGCATTCAATGATTATTACCACGGGGCCGAGCTCTATATAAAATAACGAATTGTCAAAGCAGAGGGGCGAAGAGGAGCCGTGGCGTGGTGTCATATTTTATCATAGGTATTATTCTTGGGATAATTGCGGTTGCCGTCCTTTTACGCGTCCTTGTAAAACGTTCCTATTCAAAACGCAGGCGGAGCCGCCGGGAATTGTTTTTTACCCCGGAGTACAAGCGAGCGGGCGTTCGCGGTGAGGAAGCGGCCGTTCGGGCTATCAGAACCATTCTACAAGAAGATGATCATATGCTCACAAATGTGAAGATAGCATATGACGGGAGACCCACCGAACTTGATGCCGTGATCGTAAACAAGTATGGTGTTTTTATTTTCGAGATCAAGAACTACGTTGGTCTTATCGTTGGCGGAGAAAATGACTACGAGTGGCAAAAGAATAAAATAACCGCCGCCGGAAACACATACGAAAAAAAGGTTAAGAACCCCATCAGGCAGGTGAAACGGCAGATATTCATTCTTGCGCACTATCTCGAGTACTACGGATTGCGCGTATGGGTAAAGGGCTATGCGATTCTCCTTCAGGATAACAGCCCGGTTGAAAGCGATTACTTACTCCATAGTGTTGCTGACATTGACCGCGCGATCCATACTCGAGACCGCACATTGCTGAGCGCTGATACTGTAGACGCAATCATAAAACTAATCTCTTGATCGTTAATAAAAATCAGCCCCGAACGATTGTTCGGGGCTGTTTTTATTTATTGCTGTCTTACGCCTTGCTCTTGATATACTCGTCGATGCTCTGGGCAGCGGCCTTGCCGGCGCCCATGGCCAGGATGACCGTGGCCGAGCCGGTGACCGCGTCGCCGCCGGCGAAAACGCCCTCGCGGCTGGTGCGGCCGCCCTCGTCGGCCTGGATGCCGCCCTTCTTGGTGGTCTCGAGGTTGGCGGTGGTCGAGCGGATCAGCGGGTTGGGGCTGGTGCCGATGGCGATGATGACCGTGTCGACGTCCAGCACCCAGTTCGAGCCCTCGACCGGCACGGGCTTGCGGCGGCCCTTTTCGTCGGGCTCGCCGAGCTCCTGACGGATCAGCTCGATGCCGCAGACGTTGCCGTTCTCGTCGCCGCGGATCGCGCAGGGGTTGTTGAGCAGCTTGAACTCGATGCCCTCGGCCTCGGCGTGCTCGACCTCCTCCTTACGGGCGGGGAGCTCGTCCTTGCCGCGGCGGTAGGTGATATACACATGCTCGGCGCCGAGACGCTTGGCCACGCGGGCCGCGTCCATGGCGACGTTGCCGGCGCCGACGACCGCCACGTTGTGGAAGTGCTTGATCGGCGTATCGTAGTCGTCGCGGTAGGCCTTCATGAGGTTGGTGCGGGTCAGCAGCTCGTTGGCGGAGTAGACGCCCATCAGATTCTCGCCGGGGATGTGCAGGAACTGCGGCAGGCCGGCGCCGGAGCCGATGAACACGGCCTCGTAGCCGTCCTCAAAGAGCTCGTCGACCGTGATGGACTTGCCGATGATGGCGTTGTTGACGATCTTCACGCCGAGCTTCTGCAGGTTGTCGATCTCCTGGGCGACGATCTCCTTCGGCAGACGGAACTGCGGGATGCCGTAGACCAGCACGCCGCCGCTCTTGTGGAAGGCCTCGTAGATCGTGACGTCATAGCCGAGCTTGCGCAGGTCGCCCGCGCAGGTCAGGCCCGCAGGGCCCGAGCCGATGACGGCCACGCGGTGTCCGTTGGAGGCGGGCGCCTCAACCGTGGGCTTGTCGGCCTTGTTCATGTGGTAGTCGGCAACAAAGCGCTCGAGACGGCCGATGCCGACGCTCTCGCCCTTGATGCCGCGCACGCACTTCGACTCGCACTGCTTCTCCTGCGGGCAGACGCGGCCGCAGACGGCAGGCAGGGAGTTGGTGGAGGTGATGATGTCATAGGCGGCGTCAAAGTCGCCCTCGCGCACCTTCTCGAGGAAGCGGGGGATCTTGACCGACACCGGGCAGCCGCTGCGGCAGGGGGAATTTTTGCAGTCAAGGCAGCGGGCGGCCTCGGACATGGCCATTTCGGCGGTGTAGCCCAGGGCGACCTCGTCGAAGTTGCCAGTGCGGACGACGGGGTCCTGCTCGGGCATCGGGTTCTTGGTCAGACTCATGTTGACTTTCGTATTAGCCATTTCTCTTGCCTCCAGTCATGCGGCAGATATGCGCGGCCGCCGCGTCCTGCTCGTCCTTGTAGAAGGCGGCGCGCTTGATCAGCGAGTCGAAATCGACCTTGTGGGCGTCGAAGTCGGGGCCGTCGACGCAGGCGAACTTGGTCTCGCCGTCCACGATCACACGGCAGCAGCCGCACATGCCGGTGCCGTCGACCATGATCGGGTCGAGCGAGATGATCGTGCTGATGTTGTAGGGGCGAGTCACGTCGGCCAGGAACTTCATCATGATGTCCGGGCCGATGGCGACGACGCGGTCAAACTGGGGCTTGCCCTCTTTGATGTTGTCTTCGATGCAGTTCTTGAGATAGACAGTCGTGAAGCCCTTCTCGCCGTAGGTACCGTCGTCGGTGCAGATAATGAGCTTATCCGACACGGCCTTGAGCTCTTCCTTGAGGATGACGATGTCGGCGCTGCGGAAGCCACCGATGAAGGTGACCTCGATCCCGGCCTCGTGCATCTCCTTGGCGATCGGGTAGGCGATGGCGCAGCCGACGCCGCCGCCGACGACGCAGACCTTCTTGAGGCCCTCCATCTCGGTGGCCTTGCCGAGCGGCCCGACGATGTCGGAGATCACGTCGCCCTCTTCCACGGTGTGGAGCATCTTCGTGGTGCGGCCTGCGGCCTGTACCATGACGGTGACCGTGCCTTTTTCGCGGTCATAGCCCGCGACGGACACGGGGACGCGCTCGCCCTGCTCGTCCAGACGGAAGATCACGAACTGACCGGCGCGGGCGTGCCGGGCGATCAGCGGCGCTTCGATCTCGAACAGGCAGATGGTCTTTGCGTCATTCAGAAAACGCTTGGTTACTACCTTGTACATACTTACACCTCTACTATAAATTGTGTCTTCTTTCCATAACACACTAAATTATATTTTACCTTTTCTCTGCGGTAAAGTCAAATAATATTGACGGTATTTGGGAAAAAACCGTTATTTCAAAGGGATCGCCTTGGTCATGGCCTCGTTGGCGACGGCCACGCGCTCGGCGCGCTCGTTGTAGAGACTGCGGCTGCCGGGCAGGGCAAAGACGCTGTCGCCGTCGTCCATGATAAACTCCTCAGGGTGCTTCATCTCCCACCAGGACGGGAACAGCAGGCCAACCGGGAACAGTACGATCCGGAAGAAGCCGCCGCAGCCGCACAGCAGCAGATCCCCCGTCAGCCGGCGGCGCAGCTTGCCGCGGCACTTTGCGCGCAGCCGTTCGACCAGGATGATGCCCACGATCAGCAACAGAAAACCTGCACCGAAGAAAATCAGGATCTCGGTCTGCTCGCGCTCGGTCAGCAGCAACAGCAGCGCCGCGGCCACGGCGATCGCGAGCCCGGCGAGCAACAGCAGCAGCGTCAGCACCGCGTAGCCCCGCCCGAAGAGCCCCACCACCCGGTAAAAGCCGAGCAGATTCTTTTCTTTTTTCATAGTCACTACCGCAAGAATGATAAGAACGGCCGCAGCCGCTATAAACGTGAATTGCTGCCAGTACGGCATAGCGATTCCCTCTCTTCGACAAAGTTTATCAAGGGTAGTTTATCCCCATCGGCGCGCGCTGTCAATGCGCAGGGGCAAACTTTTCCCGCTCGCGCTCCTCGGCGACGTACTGCCGCACGTAGTCGGCAAAGCGCCGCACGGCGGGACCGGCGCGCTCGGAGTCGGCCACGGCGAGACCGATGATGCGCTTCGCCTCCGGCACCAGCGGCAGGATCTGTATGTCGTCGTGCCGCCCCTTCAACAGCAGCTCCGGCATGATGCTGATACCCAGGCCCTGCTCGACCATGGCGATGATGGCATAGTCGTCCTTGGTGTAAAAGCGCACGTTCGGTTTGATGCCCGCGGCGTCGAGCGCGCGGCGTGCGTCGTGGTCGGAGCTCTGCAGCAGGCTGATAAAGGGCTCGCGCTCGCACTCGCTCAGCGGGAATTTCGGATACGACGCAAAACGGCTGTTCTTCGGCAGGATCGCCAGCAGCCGGTCCTCGAGCAGTGGGATGCACTCGCAGTGCAGACTGCCCGGCAGGGTCACAAAGCCCAGGTCCACGCTGCCGTCTTCGATCCAGCGCTCGACGTCGTAATAGTCGCCGTTGAGCAGCTTGAATTCCACGCGCGGGTAGTCCTGC
Source organism: uncultured Eubacteriales bacterium (assembly GCA_900319275.1). Lineage (GTDB taxonomy): Bacteria > Bacillota > Clostridia > Oscillospirales > Oscillospiraceae > Limivicinus. The sequence goes on along the minus strand of ONNS01000022.1, from coordinate 14,550 downwards.
TGAAAGCGCTTGAGCACGCTCGGCAGCCAGTGTACGGCGACCGAGGTAAACGAACCGATGCGCACCGTGCCGGTGTCAAGCCCGCGGATCGAGGCCGCCGTCTGCCGCAGCTGCTCTCTGCTGTGGAGCAGCGCGCGCACAAAGGGCAGCAGGCGCTCCCCCTCGTCGGTCAGCTTTACGCCGCCGCGGCCGCGGCGCAGCAGCGAAAAGCCGAGCTCCTGCTCGAGCGCCGCGATCGCGTGGCTGACAGCCGACTGCGTGCAGCCGAGCATCTCACCGGCCCGCGTCAGACTCCCCTGTTCGACCACCGCCATTAGGATCTCATACTTGTCCGCCGCCATAACACGCCCTCCAATTATGAATCATTTTCATGTAAGCATGAATAAAATCACGTACTTTCATAGTATACCCGCTTTTTTGCTTTTTTCAAGCAAAAATAGGCTGTTTTTTCTTTCTTTTTTTGCGGCTGATAAGCTATACTCTCTCCATCCCCAAGGAAAGAAGGGTTTTGCATGAGTTCAACCGTATGTATTATCGCCTCGATCGCCGTGTATCTGATCGGTATGCTGGCCATCGGCGCGCATTACTCCAAGGGCAACAACAGCTCGGACGACTTCTATCTGGGCGGCCGGAAGCTCGGCCCGATCGTGACGGCCATGAGCACCGAGGCCTCGGACATGAGCGCCTATCTGCTGATGGGCGTACCGGGGCTGGCCTTCTTCTGCGGCGTGGCCGAGGCCGGATGGACGGCCATCGGACTCGCGCTCGGCACCTGGCTCAACTGGCTGATCGTGGCCCGCCGCCTGCGCCGCTATTCGGCGGCAGTCGGCGCCATCACGGTGCCGGACTTCCTCGCCCGCCGCTTTCACGATGATTCCCACCTGATCGAGACGCTCGGCGCGCTCGTCGTGGTGGTGTTCTTCGTACCCTACACGGCCTCGGCCTTTGTGGCCTGCGGCAAGCTGTTTCACAGCATGTTCGGCGTCAGCTACCTGCCCGCGATGCTGCTGAGTGCCTTTGTCATCGTCGCGTACACGACGGCCGGCGGCTTTATGGCCGCCTCGGTCACCAGCCTGATCCAGAGTCTTGTGATGACCTTTGCGCTGATCGTCGTGCTGCTCTTCGGCATCCGCACGGCCGGCGGCTGGGGCGCCGTTGTCGAGAACGCAAAGGAGATCCCCGGCTATCTGAGTCTCTTCCGTTCGAGCAACATCCTCGACGGGGCCGTCGGCAGCTTCGGCTTTATCCCGATCGTCTCCACACTGGCCTGGGGTCTCGGCTACTTCGGGATGCCCCACGTGCTGATCCACTTCATGGCCGTCAAAAAGGACAGCATGCTGCCCCTCAGCCGCCGCATCGCCAGCATCTGGGTCGTGCTGAGTCTCGGCGTGGCCGTCGTCATCGGCATCGTCGGCTTCGGTATGGCGAAGGCCGGCGCGATCGAACTCTTCTCCAACAGCTCCGCCGCCGAGTCGATGATCGTCCGCACCGCCGCGCTGATGAGTGAAAACGGTCTGTTCCTTGCGATCATCGCCGGGCTGATCCTGGCCGGCATCCTGGCCGCCACAATGTCCACGGCCGACGCCCAGCTGCTGGCCGCGGCCTCCGCCGTCACACAGAACCTGCTGTGCGGCGTGTTCGGTCTGAAGCTGACAGAGAAAAAGAACCTGCTGATCGCTCGTATCGCTGTGCTTGCGATCGCCGTGGTTGCCGTATTCTTCGCGCTCAACCCCGAGAGCTCGATCTTCCGTGTGGTGTCCTTTGCCTGGGCTGGCTTCGGCGCGGCCTTCGGCCCGGTGATGCTCTTCGCCCTGTTCTGGAGGCGCTGCAACCGCCAGGGCGCGCTGAGCGGCATGCTTGCCGGCGGCGTCACGATCTTCCTGTGGAAGTATCTGGTCCGCCCGCTCGGCGGCGCCTGGGACATCTACGAGCTGCTGCCCGCCTTCATCGTCTCGAGCCTCGTCATTGTGATCGTCAGCCTGCTGACAGCGGAACCCTCAAAAGAGATCACCGCGGAATTTGACGCGGTGTGAGCCAATCCTTTCATGGGCGTGTTGCAATATGCGAGAAACCGCGTAAATGTAGGTCATTCACGTAGGGGAGGGGCTTGCCCCTCCTGGCAGTACAATGTTGTTATTTAAAGGCAATGTACGGCGCAATCGCATCATTATTATGCGGTTGCGCCGTACATTCTTCTGAAATTATAGATTTGTGCGCACGGGAGGGGCGAGCCCCTCCCCTACGATCGACCCATCATTTGTGCAGCTAATTCACATTTTGCAACGCACCCAATTGTCTTATTGCTCGTCGGTGATAAAGATCGAATCGTCGCTCTCGATCCAGTCGTTGACCGGGATCGTGCGGTAAATGTTTTCGTCCACACGGATGACGACGCGGTCGATCCCGGCGTTGATGATCTGGCGCTTGCACATCGAGCAGCTCATCGCGTCGTGCAGCAGCTCGTTCGTGCGGGCGTCGCGGCCCACGAGATAGATCGTCGCGCCGATCATGTCCCGGCGCGAGGCCGAGATGATGGCGTTCGCCTCGGCGTGGACGCTGCGGCAGAGCTCGTAGCGCTCGCCCGAGGGGATGTGCAGTTTTTCGCGCATGCAGCCGCCGAGATCCGAGCAGTTGCGGCGGCCGCGCGGCGCGCCGTTATAGCCGGTGGAGATGATCTCATCGTTGCGCACGATGATCGCGCCGTATTTCCGGCGCAGACAGGTCGAGCGCTTGAGTACGGTGTCGGCAATATCCAAATAGTAGTTCTGTTTGCTGATCCGGTTGTCCATAGCTTGCCTCCGAAGAAAACAATTTGACTTTTATCGGTAGTATCTGTATAATACATCGCGCTGTAAAGCTTCGTCAATTCTTTTTTGCGAAAAGGGGGCAGTCAGAGCATGGATACGGAAAAGCGCAATTACCAGCGGGAGCTCGACGCCCTGATCCGCGGCTTTGACGGACGGCGGCCCCATGTGCTGCTGCACAGCTGCTGCGGCCCCTGCTCGAGCGCGGTGCTCGAATATCTGACGCAGTATTTTGACATCACACTGCTCTGGTACAACCCCAATTTGTACCCCGAGAGCGAGTTTGACCGCCGCCTTGCGACGCAGCGGCAGCTGATTGCCTGTCTCGGTCTCACCGACCGGGTGCGGCTGATCGCCGAGGACTGGCGGCAGGAGGACTATGTGCCCGCCGTGCAGGGTCTCGAACAGGAACCCGAGGGCGGGGCGCGCTGTGCGGTCTGCTTTCGAGTGCGCCTCACCGAAGCCGCTAAAACGGCCAAGCGCCTGGGCTGCGATTATTTCTGCTCAACGCTGACGCTCTCGCGCTATAAAAATGCCCCGCTGATCAACACGATCGGCGAGGAGATCGCCGCCGAGGTCGGCGTCCCCTGGCTGCCCTCCGACTTTAAAAAGCAGGGCCGCGAGATGCGCTCGAGCGAGCTGTCCAAAGCCTTCGGTCTCTACCAGCAGAACTACTGCGGCTGCGAGTATTCGCTCGAAAACCGCCGCGCCTGGGAAGCGGCGCATCCGTCCGAGGCATAGACGACCATATCAACGTCGCAGGTTTCCACACCCTGCGATACGGCCCCGGCTTTATGCCGCGGTCAAATAAATGAAAAAATGGAGGATATCCCCACATGAACAAACCCCGCGTTTCTATCCTTGCGATCGCCGTTTCCGCGATCATCGCTGCCGTCTACGCGGCGCTCACCGTTGCCCTCGCACCGATCAGCTACGGTCCCGTGCAGTTTCGCGCGTCCGAGGCGCTGACCGTGCTGCCCTTCCTCATGCCCAGTACGGTGTATGGCATTTTTATCGGCTGTGTGATCGCCAATCTCTATACCGGCAGTGTGCTGGATATCGTGTTCGGCTCGCTCGCCACGCTGCTGGCCGGGCTGCTCACGGCGTATTTCGGGAAAAAAGGCAACTCCGTAAAGAATCGTCTGCTCGGCTGCCTGATGCCGGTCGTTTTCAACGCCGTCATCGTCGGTGCCGTCCTCACCTGGGGCTATCAGTATATGGAATTTCCCAATTCTCCGCTCATGTCCTACGGCTTCAACGCCCTGACAGTCGGCCTGGGCGAGGCTGTGGTGCTGTATCTGATCGGATATACCCTGCTTTGCCAGCTCCCGAAAATCAAGGTCATCCGGGAAACCATCGACAAGGTCAACGGCAAACAGGCTTAAACCTGCCTTTGGCCTGAGCCCTGTTATGGGCAGCTCTGATAACGCAGCCCTTGTGTGGAACAGTGCTTTTTCCGCCGCCTTCCGGCGGCGGATTTTTTTTGCCTCCAAGGCTTGACAAGCTTCGCGCACAGGTCTATGATAACGGCGTCATATAAAAATGGGTGCTGGGGTCTCCCGGCTGAGACGGCGTAATCGGGCGCTGAAACCATGGAACCTGATCCGGGTAATGCCGGCGTAGGAAAACCGCGAGAGCGCTTTGCCGCAGGTTCGTTTTTTTGAGCCTGCGGTTTTTGCTTTTCGGCTTTCTAAAACAAGAAAGAAGGAAGGAACCTATCATGAACGCCAAATCCCATCAGAATCTGCGCTGCCTGACAGAATGCGCCATTTTTGCGGCGCTGTCGCTGGCCCTGAGCTATCTGAAGATCCCCATCGGCATCAGCTTCGGCGGCTTCGGCGGCTCCATCGACCTTGTGATGATCCCGCTCATTATCGCCGCGTATCGCTGGGGACTCGGCTGGGGGCTCGGCACCGGTCTGGTCTTCGGCACGCTGAAGTTCTTCTTTGCCGGCGGCAGCGCCGTCAACTGGCAGTCCATGCTGCTCGACTACAGCGTGGCCTATATGTTCGTCGGTTTTGCCGGTCTGCTGATGCGCAGAGAGGGCAAGCTGTGGCTGGCCGCGCTCATCGGCTGCATCGGCCGCTTTCTGATCCATTTCATCAGCGGCATTACGATTTACGCCATGTACATGGAGGATATCTTCGGTCTGCCGATGACCAACACCTGGGTTTATTCGCTGCTCTACAACGGCTCGTACATGCTGCCGAACACGATCCTCGCGGTCGTGCTGTGCCTGATCCTTGAAAAGCCGCTGCGCAAACAGCTGCTCTCCTGAGTTTCATAACTGTTCAGTCCCTGTTTTTTCGTCCCGTAAGCGTCGAAACAGCAAAAAAAGATTGACAGGGGCCGGGTTTATCGGCTATAATAACTCCTCGGCAGCGCTTGCTGTCGAGGAGTTTTCCCATGTCAACTACTTTTCGCCGCTTTTCGGCGGAATGTTGAGTATCAAACCTGAAAGGAGTGCAATCAAATGCTTCGTACCTATCAGCCCAAGAAGCGCACGCGCAAGATCGAGCACGGCTTCCGCAAGAGAATGAAGACTGCCAACGGCCGCAAAGTTCTGGCCCGCCGCAGAGCGAAGGGCAGAGCCAAGCTCAGCTACTGATCCCACTCATGAGCAGGTCAAACATCAAAGTTTTCAGGGAGGAGCGATCCTCCCTTTTTGCCTTGATGCCAGTACCGCAAAAACAGCGAGGTGACACCCCCTGAAGAAACGCTGCACGCTGAAATCCAACGGTGATTTCCAGCGCCTGTACCGACGCGGCAAAAGTATTGCCTCCCCCTATCTGGTGGTCTATTGCCGTCCCAACCGGCTGGGCGTGAACCGTATGGGCTATACAGTCTCCACCAAGCTCGGGCACGCCGTGGTACGAAACCGGGTACGCCGCCGCTTCCGCGAGATCGTCCGGCTCAACAGCGCTGCGCTGACACAGGGCTGGGACATCATTCTGGTGGCCCGCGGCCGCGCCGTAGGCGCACCGTTTGACAAGCTGACGCGCGCGTATCTGGACTGCTGCGGCAAGCTGGGACTGATCCGGGAGGCTGCGCTATGAAACGCCTGATGCTCTGGTGCATCCGCTTTTATCAGCGCGCGATCTCGCCGATGCGGCCGCCTGTCTGCCGTTTTACGCCGACCTGCTCGACCTATGCGCTGCAGGCCATTGAAAAATATGGTGCCTGGAAGGGCGGTTGGATGGCCGTCCGGCGCATTTCCCGCTGTCACCCCTTTCATAAAAAGGGGTACATGTTCTACGACCCCGTGCCCTGAAGGGCAGCCGGGGTACGCCACAAAGAAAACGAGGAATAATTATGTCTTTTGGTGAAATCATCACCTGGCCCTTTGCCAAGTTGATGGTCGGGCTCTATAACCTGACCGGCAGCTATGGCTGGGCTATCATCCTCTTTGCCCTGATCGTGAACCTGATCCTCACGCCGTTCAACGCCAAGAGCAAAAAGAGCATGATGCGTTCCACCCGCCTGCAGCCGCGCATCCAGGAGCTGCAGAAAAAGCATGAGGGCAACCCCCAGCAGCTCAACGCCGAGATGCAGAAGCTCTACCGCGAGGAGGGCGTCAACCCGATGTCCGGCTGCCTGTGGTCGCTGATCCCCTTCCCGATCCTGATCGCCCTGTACAGCGTCATCCGCCAGCCGATCACGCGCATGATGTTCGCGAGCGCCGACGTTGTCACCGCGCTGAGCGAATACTTTGCCGTGGAGGCCACCGGCCGCAGCGCCGGTTATGTCGAGATCCAGCTGACAAAGCTCGCGCACGAGAACTGGGCCGCGGTTCAGTCCGCGCTTGGCGACAAGGTCGAGGGTCTGCTCGACATCGACTTTGGCTTTCTCGGCCTGAATCTCGGCGATACGCCCAACTGGCGGGTCCTGTTCCAGGGTCCCTACACCTGGGCCGCGATCGGGCTGTTCCTGATCCCCTTTGTCTCCGCCGGTCTCAGCTATCTGAGCATGAAGATCTCCACGGCCTCCAACCCCTCGACCCCTGCGGATCAACAGCAGCAGGCCACCATGCAGAGCATGAATCTGATGATGCCGCTGATGAGCATCTGGATCTGCTTTGTCATGCCCGGCGCCATGGGTATCTACTGGATCGCCAACAGCGTATTCGGCATGGCCCGTGAGTTCATCATGAACAAGATCTTCAAAAAGCAGCTGGACGCCGAGGACGCCGTGCGCAATGCCGAACGCGAGCGCCGCGAGCGCGAGCTGGAGGAGCGCCGTCTTGAGACGGAGCGCCTGCACGCCGAGGGCAAGAACGAAAAGAACGTCAACACCAGCAAGAAAAAGATCCAGGCCAACGAGAAGCAGCAGCTCACCGAGCGCAAGGCCGCGCTCGAGCGCGCCGACCGTGCCGCCCGCCGTGAGCGTCTGGGCATTCCCGAGTATGAAAAGCCTGCCTCTCAGGTCGGCAACCGCCGCTACGCCCGCGGCCGCGCCTATGTGCCGGATCGCTTTACCAACCCCGACGCTGCGGCAGAGCTGACAGCGGCCGCCGCCCTGGCCTCGGAGGACGCCCCCTCGATCGACGAGAGCGTGGCAGACGAGCTGTCCGCCGCCGTCGAGAGCGTCGATACGATCTCCGGGCAGGAGAACAGCGCTGAGTAACGTAAACATAATTGAAAATTGTGTTTACGTTATCGCCATGTTTTTCGGCTGCCCCGTCAGGGGCGAGAAAAACGGCATAAAAATCTTTATGATAAACGAAAGCTCTGTTTTCGTTTATCATAATTAGGAGAATCAATATGATCAAAACACTGGATAAATCCGGCAAGACCATTGACCTTGCTCTGGAGGAAGCGCTCAAAGAGCTCGGCCTGAGCAAGGACGATCTCAGCTACCACTATGAAGTCGTGCAGCAGGCCAAGGCCGGTTTCCTGGGCATCGGCGCCCAGAGTGCGATCGTGCGCGTCAGCTACGAGGTGCCCGATCCGAAACCCGAAGTGAAGCCCGCCCCCAAGGCCGAGCCGAAGACCGAAGCAAAGGTCGAGTCGAAGGCCCCCAAGGCCGAGCGCCGCGTTGAGAGCGTCAAGGCCGCCGAGACTGCGCCGAAGGCCGTCGAGACCGCTGCTGAAGCCGCACCCGTGATCGACGAAAACGACGAGTACGCTGCCGTGCGCAGTTTCCTCACCGGGCTTCTCGGACGCATGGGCGTCAAGGCCGACATGGAGATCACCCCGCGCGACAACGGCGGTATCAACGTCAATCTCAGCGGCAGCGGCATGGGTGCCATCATCGGCCGCCGCGGCGAGACGCTCGACGCCATTCAGCACCTGACGAACTATGTTGTCAATCGCGGAAGCGACAAGCACATGCACATCAGTGTCGATGCCGAGAGCTATCGCGCTAAGCGCGAGGAATCGCTGACGAAGCTGGCCGAAAAGATGGCGGAGAAGGCCATCAAGTACAAGCGCAGCATGGCGCTCGAGCCGATGAACTCCTATGAGCGTCACGTCATCCACACCGCGCTGCAGAACTACGAGGGCGTCACCACCAACTCCACCGGCGTCGAGCCCAACCGCCGCGTCGTCGTGAGCTACGTCCGCCCCGAGACCCCTGCCAGCAACAAGCCCCAGAGCCGCGAATGGGCCTAAGGAGCTTCATCCCATCATTATTATGACTTTATGTGTCCAAAGGGCACATCGGAGGAAATGAATATGAATTATTTCGAAATGGTTAAGAAAGCCCTGGCCCAGCAGTTTGAGCTCGATCCCGAGAGTATCACGATGGACACCAATCTCCTGGATGATTTGGGCGCCGATTCTCTCGACGTCGTCGAGCTGATCATGGGACTCGAGGACGAGTTTGGCATCACGATCTCCGACGAGGACGCCTCCCAGCTCGTCACCGTCTCCAAGATCGTGGATTATCTCGAAAATCTCCACTGAGATCTGAAATACCGCGCTGCGGAACATGAACTGATATAACAAGCCCACCGGTGCATTGCCGGTGGGCTTGTTGTCATGTCTGGCATTCTTTTACCCCGTGAGGTTAGGGCGAAGGGGGTCGAACCCCTGTCGGTTTTAACGGGCGGATTTCCGCCGATACTGCGTCAAACGCCTTGAAAATACATGAGTATTCCCTGCGGCGTTTTCCTTGTCTCGCCAAAAATCCGCCCCGTTAAAACTGCGTAGCACCTGTGAGCTGACAGTTTTCGAGGGATTTTTGTTCTTTTTGATGCAGCTGGGCAAACGCCCAGCAAAGAAAAAAGGGCAAAAAGTACCGAAAAGGGGCGCTCACAGGCGGTAGGTGTTCGATCCCCTTCGCCCTACGGAAACAGAAGCGTCACCTTGAACAGGTCGCCGTCGATGACAAGCCTGAGCTCGATGTTCTGCAGCTTGCAGAGACTCGCGGCGATGGCCAGTCCCAGGCCGCTCCCCTCGGTGCTGCGGGCGCTGTCGCCGCGCACGAAGCGCTCGGTCAGCTCCTCCGGGCGTATAGGCAGCGGCTCGGCGGAGATGTTCCGCAGCTGCAGGGCCGGTCTACCGTTTTCGATCTCACAGTCGAGATAGACCCGCGTGCCAGGCATGGCGTACTTCAGCACATTGTTTATCAGGTTGTCGAGTACGCGCCAGAGGTGGCGCGGGTCAGAGCGCACCGTGACCTTCGCTTCCGGCTTTGTAACGATCAGCTTCAGCTGCTTTTCTGTCAGTCTCTCGCCGTACTCTCCCTGCAGCTGCTCCATCAGCACGCCCAGGTCGAGCGGCTCCACGGTCACGGGGAGATTGCCCGTCGAAGCCTTGGACGCCTCCACAAGGTCGTCCGTCAGCTTTTTCAGCCGTGCCGACTGGCGCTGCAGCACAGCGAGGTATTCGGCGGCCTTGCCCTCCGGCAGCTCTTCGCGCGAGAGCAGATCGACATAGTTGACGATCGAGGTCAGCGGGGTCTTGATGTCGTGCGAGACATTGGTGATCAGCTCGGTGCGCAGCCGCTCCGCGCGCATGCGCTCGTCTACGGCGCGGCTGAGCCCGTCGCGGATATGCATCAGATCCTCCGCCTGGGCCTTGCAGTCGCCGATCATATATTTCGTGTCGATCACAACCGTTTCTTTGCCATCCGCTATCGCACGAGTTCCCTCCCGCAGCCGTCGCAGACAGAGCACGGCGTAAAGGATCGCCGCTGCGACGAACGCCCAGCGGAACAGGAATGCGAAAAGCAGCATATCCGTATCATAGCGAAAGCTGAGGGAAAGCCACCAATCGATCAGCAGCAGTACCGCGTACAGCGGGAGCCACTTCCACACCAGCGGGAGGCCGTGCAGCAGGTCCAGCGCGGCGCGGGACGCCCTCTTGAGCCATTGCCAGCCCCAGAGCAGAACACGCCAGCAGAGACAGCCGGAGAGCAGCGACTTCTGCTTGAGCCGCACAGCGGCGCTCATCAGGAACAAAAGTGTCAGCAGACCGGCGAGGGTCAGGCAGATCGCCGCAATCACGTAGCTCAGCACGAGCTGTCGGCTGTTGAAGGTTGTGTCGATAATCATCACCAGCGCAGAGACGCCCGTGCCGCCGATCAAAAACAGAATATCAAACGGTATCCGTTCGATCACGCCCGCCCTGACCGTGCCGGAGGCGTCGTGATGTCCGGCCGCGGCCATGAGGAATACGAACAGCAGCACCGCCAGCAGCAGGGCCGCCGCACCGAGTGCGATCAGCGTATACCGCAGCGGGTAAAGGCGTTCATAGGCGCCAAGCTCCATATCCAGCTCTTCGCTTTCGCTCGCCCTGGTCCAGGCGAGACTCACGGTGTAGACCTTAGTCCCCGCCATGGCGGACGCCTCCCCGGTCTGCTCCTCCGGGCTGCCCGTCGGAACAGGCGTGGGCGTGACAGACGGCGTTGGGACAGGTGCCATCTCGTAGCCATAACCGGAACTGTAGCTCCGGGTGAATCTGTCCCCTGTTATCAGTGGTTGATTCTCGGATATAAAATACAGCCCGCCGTAATAGTCCCCCACCGGCACCGCGAGCGTGCGCTCGACGGTCTCCGTGTCGTTTACATTGCCGGCCAGCACACGCCCGTTTTGGTCCAGCAGTACAAAGCACACCGTGCTGTCATAGGCCGAGCTGACCGCATAGGCCCGCATGCGCTCCAGCAGATCAAAACAGGTGATCTGCAGCCGCTTGTCGATGAAGGCCGCGCGGACACTCTCGATGCTCTTGTAGCTGTATGCGCCCTGGTTGTCAAGCCAGGCGATCCCAAAGATCGCGGCGCAGAGCGTAAGGCCGCTCACGGCCAGCAGGATAATGGCAGCGGTCTTTGCCGCCAGACTTCCTTTTAGTCGATTCATGCTAATCCTCCATTTCTGATACAATCCTTATTCTTCAATTTTATACCCTTGCCCCCAGACCGCTTTGATATAGCGCGGCTGAGCCGGGGTGATTTCGAGCTTTTCGCGCAGGTGGCGAATGTGTACCGCGACCGTGCTCTCGGCGCCGTAGGGCTCCTCGTTCCAGACGCGCCGGTAGAGCTCGCCGGGGGAAAAGACCTCGCCGGGGTGCTGCAGCAGGAATTTCAGGATGTCGTACTCCCGCGGGGTCAGCGAGACCGGCTCGCCGTCGCGCGTGACGGCCTTGCGCTTATCGTCGAGCTCGATCGCGCCGAGCTGTATCGTCCCGCTCTGAACAGTCCCTCCGCCGAGCTGCAGATAGCGCCGCAGCTGCGAGCGCACGCGGGCGATCAGCTCCACGGGGTTGAAGGGCTTGGTGACATAGTCGTCCGCGCCGACGTTGAGGCCGAGCACCTTGTCGCTGTCCTCGCTTTTGGCCGTCAGCAGGATGACCGGGACGTTGCTCTCCTGCCGGATCATCGCGAGCGCGGAGATCCCGTCCAGCTCCGGCATCATGATATCCAGCAGCACCAGGTGGATCTCCTGCCGGTGCAGAAGCGTCAGAGCCTCGCGCCCGTTATAGGCCGCCGCAGTTTCATAACCCTCGGCATGCAGATAGATCTCCAGCGCGGAGACAATATCCCTTTCGTCGTCGCAGATCAGTATTGTCGGCATCTCTCTTCACCTCGGGTGTATTCTACAGGAAAACGTTTTATGTTCCAAGATGGAAAACTCTTAAGAATTGATTAAGAAACTGATTATGATCCACATGCTATGAATAACAGACTGCAGCAAAACGGCTATTTTCGAGTAGGAAGTCGGTTTTGCCGTAGGGGCGCTTCATGAAGCGCCCTTGCTGTGTAATCGCATTTTTTGTAGTAATAGTGGGCGAATTCGTAATTCTTATCTGCGAATTCGCCCACTATTTGTTAAATACAGTTTGTCTTTCCGCCGGGCGATTCATGAATCGCCCCTACGAAAACTGAGCTGTGTTTCTACGAGGACTTTGCGTATTGCTACAGTCCCTTTTTGTCTGTCTTTTCACTTTATGTTTCAAAAATCACGGTCTTCTCCCATGATCCATGCGTCCTGATGCTCTGTGTAAATGAGCTTCATGTAATACTCGTTCGGTATGGATATCGAGTAGTCATTGTTCGCATCCATCGGGTCGTATTCACTGACCGCGATCGCGGAATACAGTCCCCGGTAAATCTCGGGACAGGTGTTCAGAGCATCCGGGCTGCGCATGATACGGTAGGCACTAATGGGCGTTTCGTCGTAAAACTGGTACCCGTAGATAAAATCCACAACCCCGTAGCCGCCCTCATAATACGCTTCCCCAACCACATGCCCGTGATAGGCTTTGTTCAGGTTTACCAGATGGAGGAGCCGGCACGGGATGCCCAGACACTGGAGCAGCACGGCGCCCACCCTGGCCATGTCCGCGCACCAATCCGTTCCGCGCTCGAGGATCTGCTTCTCGGTCCCGCCGAAAAGCATGTCCTTGAAATCCACATCGTATCGCATGGCGATATCACTGGTATACTCCAATACGTTCCGTATGCTCTGTCTGTCCGAAGCGGCCTTGAACTGCCGGGCAAAAGCGTACAGCTCATGGTTCTCCAGGTTCCGGCGCACAGGTTTTTGATACAGAGCCTGAAAGGATTCCTCATCCAGAAGCACCATATCCCTCATGAGGGCGTGGTCAACAGAGGCCGGCGCATGGAGATCATTTTTCAGCATGATTTCATACGGTTTTCCGAAGATCCCGTAGCCTTTTTTCACAGTCTCTTCTCCCCGCTTCACGCAAGGCGTCGGCACTCCATGTAGAAGCGCTTTTCGTCGGCCTCGCCCATCGAGAAGGTCTTGCGCGGCATGCGGCCGCGGGCGTTGAGGATATCAAAGAAGCTGTTTTTGTCGATCGGCGGCAGCAGCAGCCCGACGGTTCCCCCGTCGGCACAGAGGCTGCGCACGGCCTCCTCGCCGTGGATATAGTCGATCGACGCAGCGCTATTGTCTTTCAGCATCTGATCAAGCACTTTCTGCACGGTGCTGACGGCGAGCTCTCCCTCGCCCACAGGCACGGGCAGGACAGTATCCTCGTCCGCAGTGACAACAGTGAGCTGCTGCGGCGTACCCGACAGCGGCAGCGCGTCCGTCAGCGCCTCGATCAGCGCCGCGGCGCCGATGCCGCGGACGATGCGGTGGATCGGCTCGAAGCGCAGCGCCTCGTCATACAGGTTCACGACCTCGCACATGGCATACCGCAGCGGGTGATCCAGTCCGAGGACGGCCTTCTTCTCCTCCCAGCAGCGCTTGGCCGCGGCCAGCGAGTGGTTCCCGTCGCCCACAGCGAAGAGCAGCGAGCCACCGTTGGCAGCCTGCTGGGCGCGCATGACCTCGTCAATTTTTGCAAGGTCCGCCTCGTCCGTCACGGCCCAGCCGCGCAGATGCCCGCCCGAGAGCATCAGCTCGACGTCGTAGACGCACTGCAGCCGGGAGCGCGCGGTGTACAGCGGCTCGATCAGCGTGCGCATCGGGTCGTTCGCCAGCAGCATGACGTGTCCTGTCTCCAGCGGCGCGCCGCGCCGGACCGCCACGCGCGGCGGCAGGCGCTCGACCACGGTCAGCTCGGTCGGCTGGATGGCCGGGTGTACGGCCTCGTCAAAATCGTACTGCTCGAGATCGACTGCGCCGACAAGCCCCAGCCGTTTGCCGGAGGGCGTCGTGCGCTCGGTGAGGATATAGCCGCCGCGCACAGCCGTCTGCAGAATCCCGGCGGCGAGATAGTCCCGCATCGTCTGCTGGACCTGGGGAATACGCGTCTCCGCCTCGGATAGCCAGCACTCGGGAATGATCATCCGCAGGGTTGAGGGCGCCTCGCCCACAAAACGCTCGGCGCGCTCCCAGTAATCGCGCTGCGAGGTATACTGATCGCAGGCGATGCACGGCCAGCGGTCCAATTCGTCCGTATTTGCCGGCAGCAGGAAATCTGTCGGCTGAAAAGCAAGCTCCATGGTTGCTGCTCCTTCCGTCATTCATTTTGAAGCAATGAACTGATTATAGTACGGCAGTTTGTGAAACGCAAGCGCTCCCTACCCAAAGTGGGAAAATGTTCACTGTTTGTTGCTTGACTTTTCCGTATACTCTGTTAGAATAAAACTCTGCCTATAAAGCCTTGAAAACATGGTTTTCCGGGGCTCTTTTCAAATAAGGGAAGCTCTAAAAGCTCAGGTCTGGTGATGCGCCGAGAGATTTTGTCTCAGATTGAAGGGCAAAAAACGCAGGAATCCTTTTTGGCTTTCAAGTTTTAAACTGTACCCTGCAGAATGGACACCGGTAGTTTAGGGGATGCCCTGATCTTCGGACGGGAAGATTAGGGATACGCCCTTGACGGTGGACACTTTT
>ONNS01000078.1 GCA_900319275.1 uncultured Eubacteriales bacterium | reverse complement strand
TATGCCAAAAGATGGCGGCGGTTTTATTCTTTCACCGGAAGAAAAAGCAGATTTTATCAACACGGATCCTATTTCAAAAAAATGGATTAAGCCTTATGTGGGAGCAACTGAATTTATTAACAACAGAGAAAGATATTGCTTATGGTTGCCCGATGCAAGCCCCTCTGAGCTTAAGAAAAGTCCCAAGGTTATGCAGCGCGTTAAACAGGTTCAAGAATTTCGATTTGCAAGTAAAGCTGCCTCAACAAGAAATTTCGGCAATACCCCAACGCTTTTTTGTCAAATATCACAGCCAGATACGGATTTTATCATTGTTCCTAAAACCTCGTCAGGAAGACGTCGTTATGTACCTTTAGGTTTCGCAAGTAAAGACATTATAGTCAGTGATTTAGTATTTATAGTTCCCAATGCTACCTTATATGAATTTGGCGTATTATGTTCAAATGTACACAATTCATGGCTTAGAATAATTGGAGGAAGGCTAAAAAGTGATTATAGGTATTCGAGAGATATTGTCTACAACACTTTTCCCTGGCCCTCTCCCACCGATGACCAGCATGCCCGGATCGAGCAGACCGCCCAGGGAATCCTCGATGCCCGCGCACTCTATCCCGACAGCAGCCTGGCGGACCTGTACGACCCGCTCACAATGCCTCCGGAGCTGCGCAAAGCTCACCAGGCCAACGACAAGGCCGTCATGCAGGCCTATGGCATGCCGATCAAGGAAACCAACGAGGCCGCCTGCGTGGCCTGGCTCATGCGGATGTATCAGGAAATGACGGCAAAATAATAGTGTCAGATATACCACCCCCTCCCCGGGGCATCCGGGGAGGGGTCTTCTTTTCTCTTTTCCTTTTTGCATCGCACATTACACGCATTCTTTATGCAGCGTATGATCCCTTCTGAGCAGGCTGCAGACAGGCCGTCATCATACCGGCATCTCCATAAAGTCGTCAATAGCCGCAAGCACCGGGGCGGTGTATCGTTCTCTTCCGAACAGCCACTGCTCGTGCTGCATGTCGAACTCGTGGATATCGGGATCACGGAAATACTTTTTATACCGTTTGAGATATTTCTCTCCCATCTTATTGGCGTAGATGAAATGGACTTTGGTGTGTTCCACATGGATGTCATCCTGAAGCCAGGTGAGCAGATCAGAATAGTATTCGTTTTTTATGGTCACGGGGTCGAATTTAGAGAAACATCCGATGAAACGGTCCGCCGTCTCATCGTTCATTTCGAATACGGCCTTCAGCTTCTCCTTGAGTTTCGCCCTCTTCTTTTCGTTTTTGGTAAAGCTGGTCAGAATCGGTACCACCAGCTTTGACTGCCGCTGCATTGGCTGAAGAAAGCGAATACAGCGGCGCTCTTTGTTCCTGTTACAAATGCTGCCGGCAGGAATGCCGACGAGACGGTGTTCCCTTAACCACCTTTTGACCTCAACATCATATCAATGCAGAAAGGGGCTGCGAGAAACAGCAATATCAATCCAGCAGTTCCTCCCCGATCAGATAAAGATCGTCTGCACTCAAATCGTCAAACGTCGTGATGTAATATTTCACCCCGTCTTTGGCAAAACAAAGTGTGCTGAAATACGTTGTCTCAGGCTCATCGCTGCCATAGGCAATGTTATAGTGAGGATCCGTCCGGTTTCTTTCCTCTTCTTCCGCTGTGGGCTTGTATGACGGCGGGACAAGGTACATTTCCGTATAGTTGTAGTAGGCTTCCGTTCCCTGGATCGTTCTCGTATCCAGGGCATTCGCGCCCAGATCCTGTTCATATGCCGCCTCCTGTTCGGCATCAATTGTCAGTGTCTTACCTTCCTCATTCCTGTAGGTAAGGCTGATCTCCTTCCAGGAAGAAAGTACATTTTGCTCCTCATCCTGTCCTTCTGTGTCCACGATCCCTCCGCCCGTAAACACAAATCCGTTCGTGAAGCTCTCCTCCTTCCGAATCGAAAAGCCGGCTTCCTCTTCCAACTCGTTGATCTTTTCCTGCGCCTTTACGATCCGATCATGCTCTGACATGGTATCTTCCAGATACAGATATTCAAAGCGCTCATATCCAAACTTTCTGTTATTCTCCCGCAGGAAGGCTGTCTCCATGAAGCGGTTCTTGTCCTTGAACTTCTCCACAAAGGCATCGCCCTTGGTCTCCACGATGATGGCCTTGTGGATTTTGCCGTCTTTGCGTTGCAGGATCAGAAAGTCCGGTGTATACATACCGATATACTGCCACTTGCCGCCGTTCTGTTTATAGCATTTGATCTTGAACTCCGTCAAAGCGCGGTCGCCGTTATAATAGACCTCCAACCCAAGCTGCTCCAACTGTGGAAAGGCCAACACCTCGCGCAGGAAGGTTTGCTCAAAGCCGCTGTCCGTGTGATAGGGCAGGTAATGAAAACTGCGGTCCTTCTGCGGATGAGATGTTATTTTCTTTTTAAGCATCTCAACGACGTCTGTCACGCCGTTGGCTTCCGCGTACTCCAACATCTGCACGGTTGCCTTATCGGGCTTTAGCTTTCCCTCGTCATCCTGATGGATTTTTTCGACCATTTCGCGCTCCGGGAAATAATCCTCCGGCTTCTCCGTTTGAATCTTCGATGTAAAGTTTGTAATATTCAGGAGACTGGCCGCTGCGGGAATCACTTCCTCCGTCGTCTTGAAGCTGCGCTTCTCCGCAAAGGCTTTGCGGATATTGGCCTCCACAATTGCGCGGTTATAATGGGAGCTAAAGTAACGACTTCCGTCTTTTTCATATGTAATGGCATCGAAAACCGCACGCAGCAGTTCCTTGTACGCATATAGCTCTGCCATGGTCAACGTACCAAGGCTGCCCTTGACAATGCAATACAGCCAGGCGTCAAACGAGGCGTGTTCTGTGCCGCGTTCTGTGATATCGACTTCGATGCTCTGCGTCTCCATACTGAGATCCGTGGTGCGGACGATGGCGCTGTCACACAGGGCGTTATCTGCGGCAGCGGGGATATACTTCTCGGGCGCAAGTTCCTCGGTGTTTTCCGCGGTGTAGCGCACGGCCAGCTGATAAAAGTCGATCTTCGGCAGTTTCAGAAGCTCCGTGCGGTTATAGCGGTTCAATTCCGTCTTGCTGTGATCGGGGGAGGCAAATTCCTTGAGTGTTATATGTTGCTGTTGCTGCAGCTGCTCGTTGAGCTTGGCGGCGTTGGTATCGTTGAGATAGATGAGCGCTGTCTCCGGGCTGCCCTTCACGACCTGACGCAGGCAGCGGCAGGAGGTTTGCAGCACCATATTCTTCGGGCAGTCGCCTTCCTGCGAGAGAATGATTCCCGTGAGACTGCGGCAGTCCCAGCCCTCTTTGCCGATCTGCACCAGCAGGATAATTCTCGTTTTGGAAATTGCCTTATCAAGAATATCAAATTCCATCTGGCTGTCAGCGGGCGCTTTATACTTCTTCGCGTCGGGATCCTTGCTGCTGGATTCCCGATAGAAGCGCAGAATATTCCCTTCGCTCAGCCCGTACTCTTTGGCAACACGCAGGACGAGCGGGTATACCATCTCCTCCAGCTTGGAAATCGTTCCGCAGTAGATGCCAAGCTTGGCAGTTGTTCCGTCAGCGTAGACGGTATCTCTGTACGAATCCAGAAAGGCGCGAACACCGTTTTTAATGATGCGCTCGCTGCTGGCCTGCTCCTCAATCTTGACCACCGGGCGCTTGAGAAAATTGCCAACACCTTCGATCAGGGGATAATAATAGACGATGTTGGTGATCTCTGCTGTGGCGACTGACAAGCCTTTCGCCACATTGATTTTTTCAGCCTTGTCCAGATAGGGAGTACCGGAGAAGCCGACCACCATATTCATAGCATCGTTTTCTGCCCAGCGGTTGACAACCGCACGCAGCTTGCGCTCCTGCTCCTTATCCGCATTGCTGACAGCGTGATGCACCTCGTCAATAAAAATAGCCAGTGAGGGCAGTTTGCCGATCAGAAAACGCAGTTCATTCGCCTGCTGCTCTTCTATATCGTGCCACTCGCCCATCTGTATCTGGCCGTCCTTTTCCACGACGCGGTCAAGAATGACCTTTTCCGCATTCGTCACGGCCACTAAGCCGAACAGCTCATCCAGCGGCTGATGGTTGGCGATCTTTTGCACATTCGGGTTTTTGGTCTTGTTGGATTTTTTCGCGGTCTTAGTCTGATCCAGAACCTCAAAGGAAATCATGCGCTTGATTTCAGATGCAGCAGGTTCCGGCAAAACCCATGCGGGATCAAATTTCTGAATGGTACGCAGGCTTGGCACCACAGAGGATTTGAGACCGGAGGGCGCAAAGATAATGAAGTTGTGCGCAAAGGCTTTGTTGTGCGGCTCATTTGCGGCAAAGTACAGGTCGAGATAGATGAACGCAGCCATGAGGAAGGTCTTGCCCGCGCCCATGGGCAGGCTGAACAGATAATCCGTGTAGGAAACGCCATAGAACGCATCCTTGAAGAACTCCCGATAGTCAATTTCTGCCGGTTCCTTGCTAATCCGCTCCTGTAGCTTTCCGGAAAGCGGCTCGCCGCCGTCGCTGATCTGGCTTGCGTACTCATAGAGCGCGGCTGCAGCGGGATTTTGGCGCAGAAATGCCTTCACGCTGTCCGGGAGTGGTAGTTCTCCAATGTCCAGCGTATTGAATGCCCCGGATATGAACAGCTCATGCAGCGGCTTACAGTCACAGGCAACCTTCAAGAACAGATAGGTCTTGATCGCGTCCACCTGAGCATTGCGCATCTGCCCGGCGTTTATGATATAGTCCACCAAAGCCTGCACCGTGCAATCTGTCGATGCAAACCACTGATCTCTTTTCCGTTCGATCATTCTGTAGAACATAGGAAATACCCCACTGTTTATGTCTTTCCAATGATATTAGACTTCTCAAATCAACTTTCTGCCCTGACTGCTGCCGTGTCTGTTTGATCTGATCATCACCATATTCTCCACGATCCGAGGCAAGAATACGGCGTTGCCTCCCCATAGCTCTTTTTGCTATTGTGAGACAACGCCGTTTTATACCTTGAAAATGATTTACGCAATGTGGCTCTCGCTGACGAAAGCCTTGATGGCGCCGGCGCCGGCGATCTTTTTATAGCTGTCGCCGTCGGGGACGATCAGCGTCGGGGCCTGCTTGACGCCGTAGGCCTTGGCAAGATCGGCGTGCTCACCGGCCATGATCTTCTGGTAGCCGAAGCCGGCCTTGTCCATATAGCTGCAGGCGATGCGGCAGTTCGGGCAGGTGGGCGTGGCAAAGAGGACGGGCTGCGTGAAGTCCACGGTCCCGGCTGCACTTTCAGACTGCGGCGCTGCGGCCACGGCGGGCGGGACCTCGGTGACCTCGCCGACAGCGGGCACATGCGTGCCGGGCTTCGGGATCTCCACCGGGCCGCTGTGCGTCAGCTTCGAACGGCCGATGACGTACTCGCGGCGCTCCTTGTACTCCTGGGTCTTACCGGCGTTCCAGTTCTGCACGGGGCGGTAATAGCCGGTGATGCGGCTGTAGACCTCGGCGCTCTTGCCGCAGTGCGGGCAGGTGAACTGCTCGCCGGTGAGATAGCCGTGCTCGGCGCAGACCGAGTAGGTCGGGGACATCGTGTAGTAGGGCAGGCGGTAGTTCTCGGCGATCTTGCGCACCAGCGTGGCCGCGGCCTCCCAGTCGGGCAGCTTCTCGCCGAGGAAGGCGTGAAAGACCGTGCCGGAGGTGTAGCGGGTCTGCAGGTCGTCCTGGATGTCCAGGGCGGAGAACACGTCGTCGGTATAGCTCACGGGCAGGTGCGAGCTGTTGGTGTAGTACGGGGTGCCGCCCGCCTCGGCGGCCGTGATGATGTCGGGGAAGCTCTCGACGTCGTGCTTGGCCAGGCGGTAGGAGGTGGACTCGGCCGGGGTAGCCTCGAGGTTATAGAGGTCGCCGTACTGCTCCTGGTAGTCGCTCAGGCGCTCGCGCATGTGGTCGAGGACCTGCTTGGCAAACTCCTGGCACTTCGGATCGGTCATGTTGGCGCGGATCCACTTGGCGTTCAGGCCGGCCTCGTTCATGCCGACCAGGCCGATCGTGCTGAAGTGGTTGTTGAAGTGGCCGAGATAGCGCTTGGTGTAGGGGTAGAGGCCCGCCTCGAGCAGCTTGGTGATGACCGTGCGCTTGACCTTCAGCGAGCGCGCGGCGATGTCCATGACATGGTCGAGCCGCTTGTAGAAGTCCTGCTCGTCCGCCGCGAGATAGGCAAGGCGCGGCATGTTGATCGTCACGACGCCGATCGAGCCGGTGCTCTCGCCGGAGCCGAAGTAGCCGCCGGTCTTCTTGCGCAGCTCGCGCAGGTCGAGACGCAGACGGCAGCACATAGAGCGCACGTCCGAGGGCTCCATATCGGAGTTGATATAGTTGGAGAAGTAGGGGGTGCCGTACTTGGCGGTCATCTCGAAGAGCAGCTTGTTGTTCTCGGTGGGCGACCAGTCGAAGTCACGGGTGATGGAATAGGTCGGGATCGGATACTGGAAGCCGCGGCCGTTGGCGTCGCCCTCGATCATGATCTCGATGAAGGCCTTGTTGACCATGTCCATCTCTTTTTTGCAGTCGCCGTAGGTGAAGTCCATCTCCTTGCCGCCGACGATCGCGTTCATGTTCTCGAGGTCCTTCGGCACGGTCCAGTCGAGCGTGATGTTCGAGAACGGCGCCTGCGTGCCCCAGCGCGACGGCGTGTTGACGCCGTAGATGAAGGACTGGATGCACTGCTTGACTTCCTTATAGGGCAGATTGTCGACCTTGACAAAAGGGGCGAGATAGGTGTCGAAGCTCGAGAAGGCCTGGGCGCCCGCCCACTCGTTCTGCATGATGCCGAGGAAGTTCACCATCTGGTTGCAGAGCGTAGAGAGGTGGCTGGCCGGCGAGGAGGTGATCTTGCCGGGCACGCCGCCGAGTCCCTCCTGGATCAGCTGCTTGAGACTCCAGCCCGCGCAGTAGCCCGTCAGCATCGACAGATCGTGCAGGTGGATGTCGCAGTTGCGGTGGGCGTTCGCAATCTCCTGGTCATAGACCTCGCTGAGCCAGTAGTTGGCCGTGATGGCGCCGGAGTTCGAGAGGATCAGGCCGCCGACGGAATAGGTGACGGTGGAGTTCTCCTTGACACGCCAGTCGGCAATGTTGAGGTACTTGTCCACGGTCTCCTTGTAGTCGAGGAAGGAGCTGTGGGTGTTGCGGATTCTCTCGCGCTGCTTGCGGTAGAGGATATAGGCCTTGGCCACGGTCTCATAGCCGCCGCGGCTGAGCACCGCCTCGACGCTGTCCTGGATATCCTCGACGGCGACCTTGCCGTCCTTGATCTTGCCGAGGAAGTCCGCCGAGACCTTGAGCGCCAGAAAATCGATGACGCTGTCGTTATACTCGGTGTTTGTGGCCTCGAAGGCCTTTTTCATGGCGGCCGCGATCTTGGTGATATCAAACTCCACGACCTGTCCGTCGCGCTTTACTACCTGGTACATGTTTTTCTCCTCTTTGTTCTTTGTCCTGAATCTGTTGTGTCGGCTCAATCGACCCCGCGCAGCTTCACGCAGGGCAGCACCCCGGCGACGGCGTCGCGCAGGGCGCGCATCTCTTCGTCGCTGTAGGCGGCCAGACCGCCGGGCCGGATCACGTCGCCGGAATCCTTGTACTGCTGGAGATAGTACTCCCGCGCGCCATCGATCCAGCGCGCCGCCTCGCAAAGGCTCTCCGCCGTGTGCAGGCCCTTGACCACCGTGGTGCGGAACTCATAGTCCACACGGCCCTCGAGCAGATAGTCCTTCGAGCGGGTGATCGCGTCGATGTCCAGCGCCTTGAGCCCCACGGTTTTCGCATACAGCGCCGGCGGGTTCTTGATGTCCATCGCCACCCGGTCCACGAGCCCCTCTTCGACGATGGCGCGCAGCCGATCGGGAAAGGAGCCGTTCGTGTCGAGCTTGATGCGATAGCCCAGTGTGCGGATGGCGCGCAGCAGCTCGGGCATGTCGGCGTGCAGCAGCGGCTCGCCGCCGGTGATGGCGACGCCCTCTAAAATGCCCTGGCGCTTTTTGAGAAAGGCCAGGACTGTCTCCGCCCCGTCTGGGTCGCCGTCCAGCCGCTCGGGCAGGACCAGGCTTGCGTTGTGGCAGAAGGGGCAGCGGAAGTTGCAGCCGCCGGTGAAGACCGTGCAGGCCACCGTCCCGGGAAAATCCAGGAGCGTCAGTTTTTGAAGGCCGGAAATCAGCATGGGCATGGGCCCTCCTTTTTTTATAACTGTTCAGTCCCCTGATAGGGACTGAACAGTTAGGGGGCACTCGCGCTTACGTCAAAAGAAGCTCGCGGCACTCCGTTTCCGTCAAGCATGACGAAAACTACGCTCTGCTCCCTTCTTCTTCCTTAGCAAAATCAAAGCCTATGCTTTGATTTTGAGAGGAAAACGAAAGGAACGGATATGCAGCTTTCGCCCCAAAGGCGGAAGCGGAATGGAGTGAGTTTCGTTTGACGACGGCGCGAGGCCTCGCATTGCTCGGCTTAGCGAGTTTTTGCCGGGGCAAAGCTCCGTCAAAAACAGATTTGACTTTCTTTTTCGCCTTCCGAGGCGAAAAATCAGAGGCGTTCCCCCTCTGAACTCTCCCTTTCATCACGGCAGGACGGAACGGGCGCTTTTTCGTACGCGCCATATAATACCGCGCCCCGCTCCCCTTGTCAAGAGAGGAAACACAAAATATTGAATTTTTTCCGCTTTGTTACCGATTCGTCCACAAAATATTGTGTATTTCACATTTTTGTTTCTTTCCGATAAAAGCCATTTAACAGCCGCGGAAAGCGACCTGTTCCCGGCCATTTCAGCAGGGGCTGGGAACTTTCCCCGCCGCTTTGCCGCGTATGGGCGGGTCTCCCGCTTGCGTTTCCGCTTGCGCAGCGACACAAGATATAGTTAACGGAAACGATGCAGCCCCTATGAAAGGGACTGCATCGTCTCGATCCTTGAACAAGATCACGCTATTGCCCCGCCCCAGCCAAGCGCGTAGGGAGCGACGGCCCAGGCCGGCCTCTGCTTTGCATAAGTTCTCGTGGCCAAATCAAAGATTTGGACGCTCACTTATCTTGCCCCTCCGGGGCAATTCACCTTCTCCCCTGATCGCTCCGCAGATTTTGCGCAGATTTCGCGGAGGCATCTGGGGATGCCTCCCTACGACGCAGCAGAGACTTGAATTAACTGTTTCAATCAGAGGGTTGACGGCCACCGAGCTGTTCTTCGCAGAACGCTTTGAGGACAGGAATATCGGTCACAGCTGTCTCCCAGATGATGTCCCGGCTCATGCTGCCGTAGCTGTGAGCAACAAGGTTCCTCATGCCCTTGATCGGCCCCCACTGAACACGATTGGCCGTGGCTTCCCGGAACTCCTGGGATAAGCGACTTCCCAACTCTCCGATTTGTAGGATGCAAAAGGAGATCGACCGCTGGTAATCCGCGTCCTGATCAAAGGTCTCAAAAGAGTTGCCGTAGCGCTGGATCGTTTTTTCGATCTCGACGCAGTAATCGCGGATATGCTGGATTCTCTGCAAATCAGGCGACAGCATAGAGCGTTCTCCTTTCTTCATTCACCGTATTGCGGAAAGCGGTTTCACTGGGCATTTGTGTGGGCTGCGTGAAGGAGCTGAGTGTCAGCAGATCCACCGGCTTACCCAGAGCCTCTTCCAGCTCGCAGTAGACGGCGGACAAGTCCAGCAGAGACTTGATAGCGGTTCCCTCTGTGTCGATCAGAAGATCCACGTCGCTCTTCTCCGTGGCTGTTCCGCGGGCATAGGAGCCGAACAGATACACGGCTTTCAGCTTATGCTTTTGCGCAATAGGGATAACGATGGCCTGAATTTCTGAAATGGTATAGATCATGTTGGCTCACTTCCTTTCATTCCTATTTTACAATACATTCAGGAAAAAAACAACCGGAAAACAAAGGACGATCCCCGGTTTCACCTATCACCGGCCCAGAACGCCTGTTGCTACCGGGAACTCAAAATAGGTGTCCGGGTAGGGCTCGTCCTTCAGGGTGAAGTGCCACCACTCGCAGTCGAGCGGCGCGAAGCCGCCGCACAGCATGGCATTGCGCAGAAACATCCGGTTTTCGTGCTGCTCGTCGGTCACGGCACGGGAATCGGGGTGGGAGCGCTCGCTGAACAGGTCGAAGGGGCTGCCCATGTCGAGCTCCTGCCCGGTACGCATATCGAGCAGCGTCAGATCGACGGTGCTGCCGCGGCTGTGCGAGGAGCGCTTGGCGATATAGCCCTGCTGGAACAGCTCCTGCTTTTCAAGGTCGGGGTAGAAATAGGGCTTCATGCGCTGGTCGAGATCCTCGATGCCCCAGAGCACGAAATGCTTCACCGCCGTCGCGGGGCGGTAGGCGTCGAAGATCTTCATCCTATAGCCCTGGGCATTGAGCTCGCCCGCCACGGCCTTCAGGGCGCGCGCGGCCTGAAGTGTCAGGATCGCGACCGGCTCCTCATAGCCGTCGATAATGATTTTTTGCCCTATACTCATTGCAATGAGCATCGGGCGAATGATTCTATGAATCATTCGCTGCCAAACCTGTCGTTTGGCAGCGAAATCAATCGAATCTCCGATTGATTTCGCCAACCGATGGTCATTATGCGCTCGCCGATGAAATTATAGGTGGAATAATAGCGGATCTCCTGTATGATGCCCGGCACGAAGTCTGCCAGCAGGACAAAGCCGGAGGCGTCCCTCGTATCTTTCTGTATAGGATTCATTTTCCTCATCTCCCTGATGCTTCATACTAGACACCCATAAAACGGCCTAAAGCCGTTTTATAGCGCCGCAGGCGCGTCGGTGTCTGCATGAGACGTGTTTTGTGCCTGTCGGCACAAAACCGGCAGCGCGCTTTTGCGCGATGCCTTTTCAATAAAACGAGCCGTTTTATTGAAAAACAGTATCAGACCACCGCAAAGCCCCGCTCCTCGATCACCGGGACCGTCCGGCTGTCCATGTTCTCGATATGCACATAGCGGCCCTGCTCGATCGCGAGGATCACGCGCTCGATGCTCTCTTCCTCGCCCTGCAGCTCCATGCTCACCGAGCCGTCCCACTCGTTTTTCACCCAGCCGGTGCAGCGGTACAGATCCGCGGCGTGCCGCGCGCGATAGCGAAAGCCGACGCCCTGGACAGATCCGTAGAATATGAAATGCCTGCGGACCATATCAGGCTTCCTTGACAAGCTTGCCGCTCATGTGCGCGATCGTCAGCGCCAGCAGCAGCGTCCCCGGGCCGACGCGGCGGATCTCGTTTTCAATATACTGCTCGTCCTGCGTGAACTTGTGGCTGAGACGGCGGGAGATATCCGCGATCTTCTCCGGATCGGTGATGAAGTCGACGGTACCGAAGACGATGACGCTGCGGATGCGCAGAAACCACTCCCCCTCCTGCCGGACGCCCCGGTCACAGACGCAGAAGGAGGCCTTGCCGCACCGCCGCAGCGCGTCGATCTTATGGCCGGTCTTTCCGCCGTGGAAATAGAGCTTTCCGTCCTCGGCGCAGTAATAGTGGTTGAGCGGCATCCCGTAGGGATAGCCGTCGTCTCCCAGCACGGAGAGCACACCGCGCAGCTCGTGCTTTAAGATTTCAATGCATTCTTCCTGTGTCAATTGCTGCTTGCGGCGCAGCATTTCTCGAAACATGGGTCGTCCTCCTAAAATAAATCCAGCGTGCTGTCGAGATAGATCTCCTCGCGCACGTTCAATTGATACTCGGGCTTTGTCAGATAATAGAGCAGGAATTCCAGCACGACGGCACTGCCGAGACTCCGCCCCTCGAGCTTGAACTGGGTGAAGCCGTTCGGCAGATAGATGTTTTGGATATCCCCGATGCCGATAAAACCGGGATTGCGCATTGCGTCCGAAAAGCGGTAGCCCCGCGCGGCATTCGGCGACACACAGCGGTGCTCGCCGTCCTCCCCGAGGTTTTTGCGGCTGACGGCCTCATAGCAGGCTTTGCGCTCCGGGCAGGCAAAGGAGCAGCACTCGTTGCAGAGGAATTCCACCTTCTGCTTCTGCCTCTCGCTGAGCGCATTCAGACGCGCAAAGTCCCGGTTCAGCCGGAAATCCGGCACCACATAGCGAAAGTCCGCGCGGTCCAGTTCCCGCTCAAGCTGTGCAAACTCTGTCAGCACCTTTGTGGTCGAGGAGACGAAATAAAAACCGGGATAATTCTTTTGCAGATAGTCCAGCAGCAAATCCGACGTGAGGATCACGCCGTTCGGGACGCTGCCGCTTGTTTCAAACAGGGCGCACAGGGCGTTGCAGCGCCTGTCCGTGAGATGCTCTGTGCGCAGCAGCAAATTGCTGAATGTCAGGCGCGCGGAGATGCCGTAGCTGCGCAGCAGCGCCGCGGCCTCCTCCGGCCGGTCCTCCCCGAAGCCGACCCGTCCGCCGCCCCAGAGACAGTCGGCGGGCGCGCCGTAGATCGAGCCGATCTCGCACCAGTCGTAGAAGTACTCCCGATGGGTATAGAAAAGCGGCAGAAAGACCCGGTACAGCTCGATAAACTCAAACAGCCCCGGCAGATGAAAAACCGCCCTCCCCGCTTGCGGCCCAAGCGCGCTGTCGTTCATACCAGCAGATAGCCGCGCCAGCCGCGCACAGAATAATACGAGTCGGCGCCGTTGTGGAAGGTGAACACGCGCCCGTAGCGGCGCTCGCAGAAGAGCGCGCCGCCCTGCCGCCGGATCTCGTCCGGCGCGGCGATCCAGCTCGAGGTCTTCAGGTCAAACTCGCCGCGCGTCTGTAATTGAGCATAGAGCGCCTCGTCCATCAGCTCGACGCCCATCTCCCGTGCCTGCCGCAGCGCGCTGCCGGCGGGCGGGTTTTTTGTGCGCTTTGCGAGCGCTTCGTCGTCGTAGCAGAGACTTCTGCGCCCGGCCGGGCTCTCCTTTGCGCAGTCGCAGAAGATCAGCGCCCCGCTCTCCGGCGCAAAGCCGATCGTGTCCGGCTCTCCGCCGCTCTCTTCCATGCGCCGCAGCGCAGCCAGCGCCGTCTCATT
This sequence comes from uncultured Eubacteriales bacterium, assembly GCA_900319275.1. Lineage (GTDB taxonomy): Bacteria > Bacillota > Clostridia > Oscillospirales > Oscillospiraceae > Limivicinus. The sequence goes on along the minus strand of ONNS01000078.1, from coordinate 5,350 downwards.
GTCCCGCAGGCGTTCCTCCACGCGCTCCCAGCGCAGTTCCGGATGCCGCTCCCCGTGCGCGAGGAATCTGTTTTTTAACAGCTCAAGCATTGCCGTTCCTCCATCCTGCTTACCGTTCATTTTTTCCTTGCCGCGGGCAGCTCCTCCGCGATCGAACGCACGACGCTGCACAGCAGCTCCCGGCGGTCCGCGTCCGCCAGCAGCATTTCTTTCGCGCCGTCATAGGGGCGCTCCATCCGCGTCTCCGCCCCCGCCTCGCGCAGCGCTCGCAGCGCCGCGCTCGTCGGCTTGAGCAGCAGGCGGTCGTCGTATACGCCGCCGACCACCTTCCCCTGACAGTAGAGCACGTACTCCCCCATCATCGGCCGGGCGCTGACAGCGTCCAGCGCCGCAAGCTGCTCGAGCACGTAGTCCAGGTATTCTTTCGTTGACGCCATACGCTCACATCCTTCGATTATCGTCCGTTGTCATTCGTCCGCCGCGCTCTCCGTTTCGAAAAACCGCCGCCAGGGGAAACGGTCGTAAAAGCTCCAGTGCTTTTCGTAAAAGGCGGAAAAACGCCCGATGATCGTCCCGTTGATCAGCGCGCACAGCACCGTGCCCCAGCTCACGCCGACAAAATGCCACAGGCCGAAGATCAGAAAGCTCATGCAGACGCCGATCAGGGCGCTGACGCAGTCATAACCTGTCTTGAAGCGGTTGATATCGACACGGAAATAGCCGGAGAGTTCCTTGACAAAGAGCTCGTAGGCCTCCGGTGAGATGTAGGTGTGGAACATGGCGGAGACGCCGGCAGAGCAAAACAGCATGCCGACCACATACCAGATCGCGCGCTGCCACAGGTAATCCGCCGGGAGCAGCGACCCCAGCGCCATGAAGCCGTCGAGCACCAGGCCGTAGATCACCGCCGTGATAAAGGAGAAGAGATACGAGAGCCGGAAGCGACGGAGGATCAGGCACATGATCAGCAGCAGCACGGCCTGCAGGCCGTATTCCGCCATGCCGAAGCTGACAAAGCCCCAGGCCGGCGAGAGCCAGCGATACAGCAGATAGGCCGGAGCGACGACCATCGACACGCCAAAATCCGCTTTTTCCATCAATACCACGCCCAAGGCGACAAACACGATGCCAAACACATAGGCAAGCTCTCTGCTGCATTTCTTTTTCATAGACCGCTCCGTTCGCATTTCTTTCATATAGTCTATTCTGTTATACCATACCGCCCCGGACGGTTCAAGTCCGGGGCGGCGGGAATGTCGGATTTTCAGTTGGACGTGGACTCATACCGTGCGGCAAAACCGGACTTTCCTTCCCTGTGGCGCTCATGCTGCTTCGCCCTTTTCCGTTTGCCGGAGATAACGCTTCTTAAACTGCCGGATCACCAGCACACTGATGATCGCGGCCAGAACGCCCGAGGCCGTATTGCTGACCATCATCACGACGCCAGCGCTCGCCTCGCCGAGCTGCGTATAGTGCTGCAAAAACCAGAAGACCGGGATGCGGAACACAAAGACTCGCGCGAAGTTGAGCAGCAGCGTCAGCCGCGTTTTCCCGAGCCCGTACAGCAGCGCCAGCACCGCGGCGTTGACGCCCAGCGGCACCGCGCCCAGCGCCTCATAGCGGTACACGGTCACGATCTCCCGGTGGAAGTCCGCGCTGCCGCTGTCAAACAGCCTGGCCAGCCATTCAAGCTGCCAAAGCTCCAGACCGGAGATCACCGCCCCGATGATCACATTGATCACCAGCGCCGCATGGAAGGCCTCGAGCACGCGCCGATACCGCCCGGCGCCATAGTTCTGGCTGATGATCGCGGCGGCACCTTCCTGAAAGCCGTTCTGCGGATTGGTCGTAATCCCGCCGAGATTGTTTGAAACGCCCATTGCGCCCACGAGCGTCGGGCCGTAAACCGTGCTCATGGCGTTGACCACGGTCTTGCCGAAGGCGAACAGTGCCTTTTCCGCAACGACCGGCACGGACTGCGTGATCATCGGTTTTGTCGTCTCGGCGTCCATGGTGACGGCCGAAAGGGAGAAGCTGAACGCGCCGTCCTCGCCTTCGAAGCTGTTTTTGAGTGCAAAGGCAAACATGACCGTCTGCGACACCAGCGACGCGACGGCGATCATCACGAGATCGCCCTGCAGCACATAGACAAATAGCACCGTCAGCGAGAGCTTGATCCCGATGACCAGGAAATTGAGTGTCATGATGCGCCCGGAGTTGCCGCGGGAGCGCTCCACGGCGATGTAGACATCGTTGAGGAACTTCACGACCATCACGAGCATCTCGACCATGAAATACCGCGCGCCGACAGCAATCAGCGCATCCGGCGTTCCGGCGAGACGCAAAAACGCGTTGGTGAACGGCAGGATCACCGCCAGCATCGCAAGGCCGACGGCCAGGCAGATGACATACAGGCTGCTGACACGCTTTCGCACCAGGGCGAAGTTTTCCTCGCCGTAAGCGCGGCTGATCTGGATCCCGGCGCCGACCGCCAGCCCGCCGCCCACGGCCGACAGCAGCAGATTGAGCTGTGACAGATAGGCCACCGCCGAGACCGATTCCTTGCTGATGTGCGAGGCCATCATCGTATCCAGCACCGTAAAGAGCATATTGAGTCCCTGATACAGTGCCAGCGGCAGCCCGACAGTCAGCACGACCTTCCAGGTCTCGGCGTTCAGACTGCGCTCTAAAAAGCGCGCATCTCTGCCGCTCAGTTTCGCCTTGACTGCCGCCATTCCTCTGCCGCCTTTCTCCTGTCTGCCGCATATTTGCAATGTGCCCTTTATACCACACCGCCCCGGACAATGCAAGTCCGGGGCGGGTCATTTTTTTGAGATTGTTTTCTTTTTTCTGAATGATGCCGGGATTTTGTGCCCTGTATCAACGGTTTTCTGCCCGCCGCGGGAGTCAATCGAGCAGAGCCTTGTCGATGATCTGGAAGTTGGCCCGATGGATATACAGCGCCTTGCCGTCGATCATCAGCTTGGTGAACCGCGGCAGATCGTCCACGATCTCCCAATACACTTTATTCCCGGAGAAGGCATAGATCGGCGCGCCCATCTGGGATTTGATAACCACGATCATCGGTTTCCCGAATTTGTTTTTGACGCTGTTGACCATGCCGCTGACCAGCGCCGTGTCCCAGAGGCCCGAGGACGAGCTTTCTATCGTGTCCAGATAGAATTCATAGTCCGGGTTCAGTCTGGTATCGTAGAAAATGCAGGTGTCGCCGCAGGAGACCAGCTGCTTGCCGTCGATCGTGATCGTGATCACCGAGCTCAGGGTTTTCGTCGACAGCCACGAATCCGAATCCGAGGAATAGGTCTTTTCTTCTACTATATTATTGTCGATGTCGATTTTCCTGCCGTGCGAGCGCAGGGTGCGGATGCCGGAATTGTCAAAAATATCGATATAATACTCATTTCCGATGATGCTGCCGTGGAGGTCGTGCACGCCGCTCTGCCATTGGGCACAGGCCGAAAGGGAAAGCACCGTAGCGGCCAGCAGCAGAAGGATCATAGCTCTTTTCATATCTCTCTTCTCCTTGTTATGTATTGTGCGTATCCTCTATACCACACCGTCCCAGACGATACAAGCCCGGGGCGGTGTTTATGTGCATATTTTGTCGTTTCTTCGGCTGGAGCTGCGGGGTGAGCTATGCAAATTGAGACGAAGGTTTATTTCTCTCTTCTATAATCGTAAGTATCTCTATCTACATTCTCCAAGTGTGCTCCGTTTATCTCGACAGTATCATCGTCAATCCAAACTATGTCTGCTGAAGTGCAATGATCGTTCCAGTATATATTCTTCGAATGATTTCCATCGGTCAGTACGCAAAGAACCGCATAGTCTGTTGTAGCTCCGCCATTATTCAAATAGGCCGTAATTGTATATGTATCAAGTGGAGATATGGATTCTGCGATTTTTTCTCCCGGCTTTATCGAATGAATATCATAAAACCAGTGATATAATACACTGCCAATAAAAAACAGGCAACAAATAATTGCTATCATGATGATCGGTTTCTTTGCTGTTTTCATACAATCTCCCTGCATCATGTGCGGCTTCGGCCTTTTTTCTGCCTCACCGTCCCGGACGGTTCATGTCCGCGGCGGGTCAGTTTTCGTGGAGCATAGACAAGGCAGCAACGACATAGAAGCAACTACTCTTTATGGTCCAGCACCCATTGCAGCAGTTCTTCATAGCCCATCCCGCCGTCTGCAACGGAAAGGCCGATATGAACCAATTCCTCATCCGTGCAATGAATCCGTATCCCGTTCATTTCCAGAAAAGACAGCATCACATAGACGCCTATCCTCTTGTTTCCGTCCACAAAGGCATGATTAGAGATCAGCGTATACCCGAGTCTGGCCCCCTTCTCTTCCTTGCTGGGGTAAAACTCCTGATCGCCGAAGCCCGCGAAAGCAGCTTCCAGAGCAGAATCGAGCAATCCCTCGTCTCGTACACCGATACTGCCGCCTGTTGCTTCCGCGAGGATCCTGTGAAGCAGCAGCACCTTTTCTTTTGAGAATTTAATCATTTGGCCAGTTCCTCAAAGGCCGCCCTGTGTTCTCGCAGAATACGGGCCGCCACAAAGTCCAGCTTTTCGTCCTCGGTCATCTCGATCTGCGGCTCGGTGTCCAGATCGATCACCAGCAGTTTCGGCCGATTGTTTTTAAAGACCACGACGCGCCCCTTTTTCTCCGCCATTCTGGCAACTCTGGAAAAATTTTGATTGGCCTCCGTGGCCGTCACAATCGCGTTGGTATCAATTGTCATATTGATCGCCTCCCGCTACAGTATACCACATTATAGGTAAAAATCAACCTATTTATACCGTGCTGCCCCGGACGATGCAAGTCCCTCACTCGCCAAAACGAAAGCAGGGGGCGCTGCTCAATAAACCGAATCGAAGCCCAGCGAAGCGGGTTCGATTCGGAAAGGAAAAACAAGGTCGCCGGTCAATGTGGCGGTGCTTGTGCCGCCACATGACCTTGCGGCCTTGTTTTGACGCCGGTCCGAGTAGAGGGACTTGCCTGCATTTTCGCCTTGCGGGGGACGGCGAAAATCAAAGTATCGTCCAGTTTTTGAACTGGACGATGAACAGTCCGCCTTGCGGTGCCCGGAGAATGCTGCGGGCTCACGCTTTTCCTTGCATTCTCCGACCGCTGCGGAAAATGCAAGCTTGCTTTTTCTGCCACCGGCAGCGCAAGCTCGCATTTTCCACCGGGGCGTTCGATTTTGATTCAAGTCCTAAAACTTCCCACATGTGACTCTGCCAAAAATGTTATACGGATTTTGGCTTTGAGCGCAATAACCGCACAAAAATAAACGTAAAAATAGCATATAG
>ONNS01000075.1 GCA_900319275.1 uncultured Eubacteriales bacterium | reverse complement strand
CGGGAATCGGTGGAACAGCCTGTCACCGCTGCGCATGCAAGACTAAACACAGAAATGGCGATTTTCAGCCGCAATGGGTATACGCTCTATGCCTGGAATACACGCCCGGACGGAAGCGGAGAGAGCATCGAACTTGGAAGTCGTGTCGATTACCGGCCCGGGCTTTGTCTTTATGCTCAGTGGGCAAAATGGTCGGATGCAGCTCTGTTTTCCTATGAAAAAGGAGCCATTACCGGGTATCACGGCGACGAGAGCAGGATCGTTATTCCAGCGGAGATCGGTGGGGAAGCGGTATACACGATCGCATCCGGCGCCTTTGCTCGCTGCAGAGCGGACACCGTGATTTTCCCTCAGAGCATCCGTACCGTCGAACCGGGAGCTTTTGAGGGGGCGCAGCTGCGCACGCTCTATCTTTTCGACAGTATCCGCAGTATCAGTGATTACAGCTTTGACGGCTGTGCTGCGATGGAAACGCTGCATCTGAACGCCGCGACCGCGCCCGTCTACAGCGGCAGCTATTATGCAGTTTTTGCAGACAAATATGATCGCCTGCTGAATCTCCGTGACAGGCAGAAAATCATTTTGTTTTCCGGCTCATCTGCCCGCTTCGGCTATGACAGCGCTTTGATCGATGCTGCCTTTTCTGACTATGCGGTGGTGAACATGGGGGTTTTCGCCTATACCAATGCGCTGCCTCAGATGGAGTTGATCCGCGAATGCATGCAGGCCGGCGATATCCTGCTGCTCTCTCCCGAGCTGGATGCGGCCAAACGCCAGTTTTGCACAACGAATGCTTTGGACGCGCCTTTTTTCAACCTGATGGAAGCAAATTATGATATGCTCTCGAAGCTTGATCTGCGGGAGTATAGCCTGGTATTCTCCTCTTTGGGGGCGTATTTGTCGACTCGGATCGGGATGGAGGAGCGGAGCTATGCCCTTTCTCCCGCCGATTATGACGAGGACGGAAACCCGAGCGCAACACCCAGCTACAATGAATACGGGGATTACATCCTCTACCGATCCAACTCCGAAAGCGAAGAACCTTTATACGCGCTTGAGGTCCCCTATACGCCGGAATTCTATCGGAACGAGCTCTATATCGACCCCTTCAATGTCGAACTGTCGCGCTTTACCGATCAGGGAATCCGCGTCTATATGACTTACTCACCCCGCAACCGCCTTGCTGTATCGAAAGACAGTTCCGAGCAGAGTATCGAAGAACTGGATGCCTATTTTCGTACAAATATCGAAGTTCCCATCATTTCTGATCTCAGAGACTCGCTGATTTCCGGACTATACCTTTCCGGCACGGACAACCATCTCTCCACTGAGGGTGTCCGTCTCCGTACAGAGCGCGTGATCGTAGAACTGCGCGAGCAAATGGAAAAGGAGCGTGAACATGAGTAGCACTCTTCTGTGGCTGCTGTTTGCGGCGGCAGCGGCTTTCGCTTTTTTCCATAAAAAACACTTTCTTTTTGCTGTGTTGTCCGCTTTATGCGCTGCGCTCGGCATACTTCTCGGTTTGATGGACGGCCTGTCGCTGCAGGATCTGTTGACGCCGGTACTGCTCCTTTGCGCTGTCGCGCTGTGGCGAGAGGGGGAGAGTGCGTGAACTTTACCTCATTATCCTTCCTTGTATTTTTCCCTGTTGTCTTTGTTCTGCATTGGCTGCTGCCGCATCGTCTGCGCTGGGCGCTGCTGCTTGCAGCGAGTTGGCTCTTTTATTTCCAGTGGGATATTTGCGCCGGACTTCTGCTGATATTGACAACAGTCGCTTCCTGGATCTGTGCCTCACAGCTTTACCGTTCCCGGACCGCAGCCGGGAGATACCTCTGGCTGGGTCTGGCCCTGACCGTATCGCTCGGCTGTCTGTTTGGATTTAAGTATACCGGCTTTTTCGCTTCCCTCGTGGGTCTGCGGCTATCCATGCAGATTCTGTTGCCCGTCGGTATCTCCTTTTACACCTTTCAAACACTCTCTTATGTGATTGATGTGTATCGGGGCGCGGTTGAACCGGAAGCGCATTTCGGCTATTATGCGCTGTTTATCGCCTTCTTCCCTCAGTTGGTAGCCGGGCCGATCGAGCGACCGGAGCGCCTGCTGCCACAGCTCAGGGCGGAACGAGCGCTCTCCCGTCAGATTCTGTCTGACGGCGCCTGGCTGTTACTGCGCGGTTACTTCAAAAAAATCGTGATCGCCGACTATCTCGCGCCGATCGTCGACGCCGTCTTTGCCGCACCGGAGAGTGTTGCCGGCGCAGAGGTCATTGTCGCCGCTGTACTGTTCGGCTTTCAGATCTACTGCGATTTTTCCGGTTATACGGACATCGCCCGCGGCAGCGCAAAATTGCTCGGTATCGACCTTGCAGAGAATTTTGACAGGCCGTATACGGCGGTATCTATCCGCGATTTCTGGCACAAGTGGCACATGAGTCTGACAAGTTGGTTTAGAGACTATGTGTATATACCCCTGGGCGGCAGTCGAAACGGGACGGCTCGCATGCTGGCAAACATCATGATCGTATTCCTGCTGTCCGGTCTCTGGCACGGAGCGGCCTGGCATTTTGTGCTGTGGGGTGCGCTGCACGGTCTGTTTCTCTGTGCTGAAACGCTGCTTTTCCGAAACAGGGAACAGAATAAAACCCTCTCCCGCGTGATCACATTTTCACTTGTCTCCTTTGCCTGGATCTTCTTCCGCGCTGACGATCTCCACACAGCTGCTGCGCTCCTCGAAAGATTGCCGCTGGGCTGGGCAGCGCTTTCATTGCCGGCGTATGCACCGCGCACGGTGCTCGCTGTTTTGTGCCTTTGGCTGCTTGGAAGAATACACAAGCCAGCACATCTGACAGTATTTTTGATGCTGACCGCCCTCGCAACAGCTTGGCTTGCGCTTTTAGCCGGGGGCGGAAACAATGCCTTTATCTATTTTCAATTCTGACTATGAAAATGAAGCTGAAAAGTATTCTGATCGCGCTGATCCTGCTCCTTGTCCCTGCTGTACTGACGGTCAGCGGCTTTGTATTGCCGCCGGTCTATTCTGACACATTTATGGGCGAGCTCTCCTGCAAGGTACGGCTGTTGGAGGAAACCCCGTCGCCGCGGATTATTCTGCTCGGAGGCAGTGCTGTGGCCTTTGGCGTTGACAGTACGCTGATGGAGAGAGAACTGAAAGGCTTTCATGTTGTGAATTTCGGTATGTATGCCGCCATCGGCACCTCTGTGATGCTGGATTTATCGGAAAGCCATCTGCGAAATGGCGATATCGTCATCGTTATTCCCGAACAGAACGCCCAGACTCTAACCGACAGCTTTGACCCCTCGGTCATGTGGCAGGGGCTTGATGGTGCGTCCGGGCTGCTCGCTGATCTCCCGCGCGGCAAATTGGGCAAGCTGCTGGGCGCTTTTCCAACCTTCGCTGCTGGAAAGCTTGACTATATCCTGTCGGCGAGCAGGCCTGAACCAACAGGCGTTTATCGCCGCGCTTCTTTCAACGAACACGGCGATATAGGCGTGCCTTGCGTGCAAAATGAAATGCCGGAGGGCTTTGATGCGAGTACGCCGATCGTATTTGATACGTCTCTGCCGGACGAGACGTTTTTGACGCGGCTGAACAGCTATGCCTCCGCAGCCCGCAAAAAGGGAGCTGCCGTCTGGTATGCCATCTGCCCGATGAATGCCCTCGCTGTAACCGGCGAGGCTGTGCCGGATGACTTCTGCAATGCGCTGTATACTGCTTTGGAAGTGCCGATCATCGGCGATCCCAATGACAGTGTGATGGATCCCGCGTGGTTTTACGATACCAACTTCCATCTGAACACATCCGGGAAAACCGTATACACCCGACAGTTGATCGGCGCCATCAAAGCGATGCTCGGTGATCCGAGTCCTGTGCATATCGAACTGCCGCAAATGCCGACACTGGCGCATCTCCCAGCCTTCCGGGGAGATGACAGTGATGCCGCCTGTTTTCTCTATGACGGCAGCGCGGTTATCGGTCTGACAGAGGAAGGCCTTGAACGCGAAAAGCTTGTTATTCCAAGCACCCATGATGGGGAAGCCGTACTGTCGATCACACGCGGCGCTTTTTCGTCCGCAGCGCATTTACGGGAGCTGACGGTTCAGCCGAATATCCGAACGGTTTCCGACGGGGCTGTTTCCGGCTGCAATTCGCTGGAACGGATCGTCTTTACAAACGACGTCCCCTCGAGCTGCCGGGTGGGGCAGGGGCTGCTGGAAGACTGCGAGGCAAAGCTGTATGTTCCGGCCGCGTCGCTTTCCGCTTACCGAACAGATTATTTCTGGTCCGTTTACGGAAGCTCTCTGCTGCCGATAACGGCGGACGGGGAGTAATGTGCTTTACGCGGCAGATGCGTACTGCCCTTGTCGTGAAAAAAACAGATTTTTAAATAAATAATCTCATCCGGTGATGGTAATTCTTAACATGCCGTGGTATAATACTATACAATCGTGATTGGGCTTCAAAGCCGCCTTTGTAAACGAGAACTGAAAAACAATACGGATATCGCTGGATGCACACAGTTTCTGCACCGGATAATCCGTTGAAAAGGATAGCAGGGGATATATATGCTGACACTGAACAGAGCAAAAGAAATAAACGCGACAATGGTAACGGAGGATCATCTTCTTCTGCACGAGTTGAATGTCTGCTACGCCATGGGCGCCATGGCAAGGCATTTCGGCGAAAACGAAGAGCACTGGCAGGCCGTCGGCATGCTGCATGACTACGATTATGAGAAATACCCGGAGGAGCATCTGAATCACACCGCCGAGCCGCTCCGCGCTGCCGGTGTGGAAGAGGAAGATATCCGCGCGATCCTGTCCCACGGCTATGGACTCCGCAACGATGTCAAGCCGATCAGCAATATGGAAAAAAGTCTCTATACCGTCGACGAATTGACCGGTATTATCCAGGCCTGTGCCCGGATGCGGCCAAAGGGCATTCAGGATCTCGAGGTCAAAAGCTTTATGAAAAAGTTTAAAGACAAAAAATTTGCCGCGAAATGCAACCGGGAGCTGATATTAAACGGCTGTGCCATGCTTGGAATGGATCTGAAGGAAGTGGCCGAGATCTGCATTGAAGGCATGAAGGCGCATGCCGCCGAGCTGCAATTGCTGGGCAGCGACAGCGAGTAAACCATTCGGTTATTAAGAGCGTATATATAGTCAGCCGAACAGAGAGGCATCGAGATGAAACAATATAAAAAACCTCTCAAACGGAGTGTACTCATCGGTACGATCAGTTTTGTCATTCTGCTGTGTATTTTGTTGAGTACTGTACAGTACATCCGCTACAGAGCGATTCTCTATGATCGCTATGAGGTATATATCGAGAATATTTTGAATTATGCGGCCGGAGGCATTGATACCGACGATCTGGCGGCGTGTATCCGCAGCGGCCAGACCTCAGAAAAGTATGATGCGCTGCAGAAACTGCTGGACAGTATGCGCGACAGACTGGATATCCATTTCATTTACGTGATCGAGCCGTTAAATACAGAACCTGTCGACAATATGAAAAACATCATTGCCGGCGCCAGTCAGTTTGAATACGCCAACCAGGCCGATGAGCTGGTCTATTTGAACATGCTGACAGGTGACTCGTATTCACCGGAAACCGCGGAAAAGTATCTGAACGCCTATAACTCGGGTAAGTTGTCGTTCTTTGAGGAGATCAGTCAGTGGGGTGACGACTATACCGGTCTTCTTCCTCTGTATGATTCCGAAGGAAATAAAATTGCGGCGCTTTGCGTGGACGTGGACGTTGCGTCGATTCACGGCAAATTGCTGCAGAATGTGACAACCATGATCCTGACGATCGCGCTGCTTGGTGCCGGCTTTGTTCTGCTGTTTTATCGATGGGCTGCGCGGAACGTGACGTCGCCGCTTGAACAGCTGGAGAGCTGTGTGGCAGATTTTGCATCCTCCTGCCAGAATCAGAAGGACCCAGATGCGCTGAATATTCAGGTCCCGTCGATCCACACGAATAATGAAGTAGAATCTTTGGCCGTTGCTGTCAGAAAGATGAGTGAGGCCATGCAGGGCTATGTGAAAAGCATCCTGTACACGGAGAGCGAGTTGTCCCGGATGGCTGTGCTGGCCAACAAGGACTCGCTGACAGAGGTTCGCAACAAGAATGCCTATGACGCCTATGCCATCGAGCTGCAGGCTAAGCTGCGTTCACACGGACAGCCGTTTGCCATTGCGATGATCGATCTGAACAGTCTGAAAAAAATCAACGACGCATACGGGCACGAAAAAGGAGATATCTATATTCAGCAGTGCTGCGCGATCATTTGCCATGCCTTCAGTCATTCGCCGGTGTTCCGTATCGGCGGCGATGAGTTCGTGGCCGTTATGCTCGGAGCGGATTACGAGGACCGCTCAAGTCGCCTGCAGGATGCCCGCTCTGAGTTTGACAGGAGAAGCCAGGATAAAACACTGGAGCCATGGGAACGCTGCTCGGCGGCCGTTGGAATCGCGGAATGCCGGGAAGCCACAGATGAGAGTGTCGAGGCGATCCTCAAACGGGCAGATTCAGATATGTACACAGAGAAGAATAGAATCAAGCAGCGATTATCTGTATAACGCCGTACCATGGTATACACAAAAAAAGCAATCCCGATTATCAAAACCGGGATTGCTTTTTGCTGTCAAAGAATCATTATACGCCTGGCTCATGCCCGATGGCGAAGGCTTCCTTCGGCACTGTGTATCGCATACCATCATACACCGAATGATAGACCGTGCAGGTCCCGATCGTCTTCGACCAATAAGCGCCGTTTGATTCCGGGGTAAGGTATTCCAGCGCGCCCTTCATAGCGATGGCGTGTGTCGCGATAAGGATATTGTCTGCGCCAGACTCTTTGATCCGTTCCAGAAAGACGCCCATTCTCGTCTTCACCTGTTCCAGACTCTCCATGCCTTCCGGCGCGGGATGATGCACAAAATCAGAAAAGAAATAGAGTAACTCCAGGGCCGGATTTTCCAGACTGGCGCCTTCGTATGGGCCGTAATCCATTTCCAGAAGGAGCTCATCGGTGATAATCTCAGTCTCGTCTCCGGCGACGATCCGGGCTGTCTGTACTGCGCGGAGCAGGGGACTGGCATACACTGTGTCCATACGCGTTTCCTGTGTGCGGAAGAAATCCCGCACGGCCTCAGCCTGTCGGATGCCGTTTTCATTGAGCGGCGCATTGCTGCGGCCCTGCAGCAGCTTTTCTCTGTTTTTGTCCGTTTCTCCATGCCGCACGATCCATATGTTCATTGCAGTCTCATTTACTCCTTCTTGTAATGTGAAACAGATAGACGTTACGGATGTATGGCAATTAAGCCCAGAGAAAGCAGAAAAGCGAACAGTGTAAAGAGAAGCACCTCGACCCACCAGAAAGCCTTGAGCGGCAACAGTTTTTGTTTAAGTCCGTATTGTGCAAAGCCGTACCAGTCGTTATCCTCAATACCATTCTTTCGTATGTTCAAAAGATAGCACGCGCCGTACACCAGCACCGAAACCGCACCCCATGCGGCCTCTTCAAAATGTATATTCTCCTCACACAAGCAGAACGTTATGACTGCAATCAATGGCGCGGCCAGATGTAAAACAAAGTCCCGGCCTGTATACATAGCCTTAATGCCAAAGGCCGGTGTGAGCAGGAAAATCACGACCAGCATGGTAACCAGCACAGCCACCGTGCCAGCGAAGCGCAGCACAGCAATCCAGTGCAGATCGCCGCCCAGGACGCAGCACAGGCACGAGACGGCACATAGGATGTTGGAATCCACGGTGTAGTATTTCAGGTCCGTGACCCCGCTCGCTGTAAAGCCTTCCCCCTTTTTAAAAAACAGGGTGGAGAGTGCCAGGGCAATGATCAGAAATAAGAGAAGATTGTAAGCGGTTCTCATGGTTTTACCTTTTAGTTCTCACTGAGATAGGACATGTCTGCTTACTCAGACTACATAGGCCTTTGCAGCACCGAGATCACGGGCAAGCTGTGCATAGCGCTCGGCATAGTCTTTCTCCGTTTCAAACTCACCGAGCAGTTTCTGATAGCGCTCACGCACGCCATAGGGCCGATAGCGGATGATTTTATAGAAACATCTGTCACCGATACGCTCGGCCACATAGCGAACCGTCTCCTCGTTTTCACGGTCACGCCCCGGAAAAATGAGGGTGCGCACCTCGTAAAGCTTGCCGACAGAGAGCAGGTAGTCAAGGTTTTTGAGCACCATGTCCCGCGGGTAAGAGATCAGTTCATCACTCCAATGCGGCTCGACAGCCTTGACATCGAGCATCACGCCCTCGGATACCGCAAGGACTCTCGGATCCTTCTCAAAATCGAAGGATCCGTTGGAGTCAATAAGACAGGTTTTACCCAGCTTTTGCACTTTCGTGAACAACGCGATCAGAAACTCGTTTTGCAGTGTGCACTCTCCGCCGGAGGTGGTGATCCCCTCGATATATGGTGCTGAGCGGCGGAGCTCTGCCATGACGTCCTCCACCGTCATCCAGCGGATTTTGGGGGAGGCGTCATGCGGACAGACGCGGATGCAGGTATCACACTGGACGCACATAGACGGATCCCAACGGACATGATCGCCGTCGATCGTCAGCGCTCCGGCGGGGCACTTCTCCACACACAAGCCGCAGGCGCGGCACATATGGATCGTCTCCGGGTTATGGCAGAACAGGCAGTTAAAGGGGCAACCCTGAAAAAAGATCGATGTACGGTTGCCAGGCCCGTCCACATTGGAAAAGGGAATGATCTTATTGACAGGCGCTCTCATCGTGCTGCTGAACCCGCCGGTCAAGTGCGTGGCCGCCGTCCTGGGCACCCATGCCGAAGACCGTCACATTGTTGAGAGACTGCTTTTTAGCGCGCAGCTTTTCGATCTCGCTCTTTTTGACAAGATAACCGGTGACACGCACCACGTCGTTATTTTCCAGATATCCGGAGAAATAGCGCAGTCCCTTCGCCAGCGAGCCTTTGATGATCGAAAGGATCGCATCGGGGGTTTTAAGCCATGTCTCTTCAAATTTGAAGATATCGCCGGTACCGGTGGGGAAGTAGGGGTGGAATTTTTCGTTAACCTCGAGCTGCTCAAGCATCGTCGGTTCGACACCGATGGGGATACGGGTTCCGGGGGAATCGTCCATGCCGTCAGAGTCGATGCCAACCTGTGCGTGCAGGCGATAGCGATGGCCGTAGGCATCGCAGTAGGGAGCTTCATGGGCAGCTACACGCGCGTCGATCGCGTCCATGATGCGGATACCGAGTGCGTTGGCCTCTTCATTCATGCCGAAGCCCTTCTTTTTATCGGTGATGCCCAGCAGGTAGTTGCAGCATTCGGCAAGACCGACCACGCCGAACATGCCGGTGAAGTTCTCCTGCTTGACAAAGCCCTCGGTGACGAGGAAGTTGGTCTTGAAGAAGCTTGACTCTTCGACAATGAACTTTACGCGCTTATCCATATACTCCAGCTGCAGATCAATATGGCGCGGCAGCTCACGTTCCAGGAAGTCTTCCGGGCTCTTGGCATCGAGCGCACATTCATACAGGCGCAGGCGGGGCAGGGTAAATCCGCCGCCGGCGATCGAGAGGCCGTTATAGCACGAGGCAATGGCATAGCGCTCACCCCACTCGCGTACAAACATGCGGTGGTTGGCAAAAGAGGGCTTGGCGGTTTTCAGCATGCAGTGGATGCAGGCAAGCGCAAAATCATCGCTGGTTTTCTCGGGATCATAGCGCAGCGTGAGGTTCGGAACGGCCAGCTGCATCTCCTCTGTCAGCTCCAGCAGCAGGCGTGCGGTGACGCTGTCCTCGGGGCCGATATCTGCGTGGACGAAAGAGTCCGTCTGCACGCGGTCGATATTGCGCAGAAACAGGCCAAGAACCTTCTTGGCATAGGCGCGGTCTTCCTTAACCACAAAGGGCTCGAGCAGCTTATCCAGATCGCCGAGATAGACCGGGAAGCTCGTAATGGACGGCACATGGCAGTAGAAGATTTCCAGCACGTTCACAGCTTCAAGAAGATCCTTCGGCGGTTCAAGCCCGAGGAACTGGCAGCCTTTTTGGAACAGCAGCTCGTAATCGGGGCAGATGTAGCGGGGGCGGTAGGGCATAACGCCTTCGTTCAGATCGCACAGCGCACCCTTCCGCTTAGCCTCATAATAGGCATCGGAATAGCGCAGGGAATCGTCGGTGCTCTCGCCGAGGCGCGCCAGGGCAAGCAGCTCCTGCTTATAGGTCAGGGTCGGGTCCTGAATGATTTTCAATGCTTCAGACACGGGATATACCTCCTGATTATCATATTTTTCTGACAGTAGTATACCTGTAAAAATGTAAAAATGCAACACAGAATGCAGATGGGATTTACGTTGACATTTTCCGTTCGGCATACTATAATTTGACTGCCATTTTGATGTATAAGGAGCGTACTCCCATGGATCAGCCATCTGTCGAAACAGTGAATGAAACTCAGCCGATCAGGAAGAAGCTGAAACGCCAGTTTATTCTGTCCGTCATTGTAATCGCCTTCCTGCTGATGCTGATCGGGCAGCTGATCGGGCTTCTATTGATGAACGTTATCGCCGGGATGCTCCCGAACCCCAGCGGCGCTGTCCTGTTCCTGTTTCAATATCTGTCATTTATCGGCATTGATATTCTTGTTATTGTTTACAGCCTGCTTGCCGAAAAGCCCAGCTACCGCAGCTTCTTCCCCCAAAAACAGGGCGGCATGCGCGGTAATACGCTGAAAAATTTTGCCATTGGTTTGCTTGTCGGCTTTCTGATGAACGGGGTCTGCATTCTGATCGCCTGGCTGCACGGTGATCTGGATCTGTCTGTCGGTCGCTTTGATTTCGTGTATATGATCTGCGCGCTGGTTGCCGTATGCATTCAGTCCGGGGCCGAGGAACTCCTCACGCGCGGTTATATGATGGGTGCACTGCGCGAACGCTATAACGTATGGGTGGGCATCGTAGTCAACTCGCTGTTTTTCGGCGTCCTGCACCTTATGAACCCCGGTATTACGGTAGTCTCCGTCCTTGAAATCGTACTGATCGGTTTTGCACTCAGCCTGATCGTCTATTATCTCGACAGTCTGTGGATGTGCATTGCGATCCATACGGCCTGGAACTATACGCAGAATATCCTCTTCGGTCTGCCTAACTCCGGTATTGTTTCGGAAAAATCCTTCCTGCATCTGGAGGCGGCAAAGGGCAGTATAGTCTATGACGCAGTCTTTGGTGTCGAGGGCGCTGTAACCTCCGTGATCGTCACTGCTGTGCTGGCCGTGTGCGTGTATCTGTATGCGCGTAAGAAAAATCTTCCCGCGAATCCATAATGAAAACACATCGGCGCCGGAAAACCGGCGCCGATAGATTTTTTCTATAAAATTGAGTGAGCCTGTAAGCCGGGTTCTGTTTTAACGACCATCTATCTAGGCCTGCCGTTGCCGACAGGCTCAAGCCACCTCCGGGGGACGGCCGGGCCGACCTGTGTGTCCCCATTCCACGGTGTTGCTCCGGATAGAGTTTACAGCGTCCACGTGTCTCCAC
>ONNS01000124.1 GCA_900319275.1 uncultured Eubacteriales bacterium | reverse complement strand
CGCCCAGGATCGCCTGGGAAATGCTCAGGAAGGTCCAGGCGGCGGTGCCGGTGAGCCAGCTGTTCTTGCCCTCGCCGAAGCTGGCCGCGTCCTTCCCGGCGATCATCTGGCTGTAGACATAGGGCTCGGTGCGGTGGATCTCGCTGATGTCCTCGATATAGGCGGGCGCTGTGCGGCGATAGACCTCAAAGGCGCGTCTTCCGTGGCCCAGTTCGGCCTCGGCGCAGACGATCCAGGGGTTGTTGTGGCAGAAAATGCCGGCATTTTCCTTGTATCCGGGGGGATAGCTGGAGATCTCGCCCAGCTCCAGATGATAGCGGGTATAGGCGGGCTGCAGCAGCACGATGCCGTACTTGGTGTCAAGCCGCTCTTCCACGCTCTTCATCGCGCGTGCGGCCTCACCGCTCTGCTTGCCGATGCCGGCCATGACGCACATGCCCTGCGGCTCGATATAGATCTTGCCCTCTTCGCAGGCCGCGCCGCCGACAACATGACCAAAGGCGTCATAGGCGCGGCGGAAC
Organism: uncultured Eubacteriales bacterium; assembly: GCA_900319275.1. Taxonomy (GTDB): domain Bacteria; phylum Bacillota; class Clostridia; order Oscillospirales; family Oscillospiraceae; genus Limivicinus. The sequence goes on along the minus strand of ONNS01000124.1, from coordinate 3,205 downwards.
CATTCGCCGTCCCAGCCGCTGTCAAGCACCGTGCGCTCCATGTCTGCCACGGCCTTTTCCGCCTCCGCCGCCTCGCTGTCAAGGCCGAGATGGCGGCAGATATCCGCCCAGGCGCGGCCGTATTTGACAAACATGCCGGCAATGAATACGCTCTCGGCCACAGGCCCTTCGCTTGGCCCGGTGACCTGGAAGCTCTCGCCCGGGTGAGCGGAGAAGCAGTTGAGATTCAAGCAGTCGTTCCAGTCGGCCCGGCCGATCAGCGGCAGACCGTGGGGCCCCAGATGCGTGCAGGTATAACGGAAGCTGCGGCGCAGGTGCTCGAGCAGGGGCCGGGCCAGCGCCGGATCGTTGTCAAAGTCCACGGACTCATCAAGAATGCTCCAGTCGCCCGTCTCACGCAGATAGGCGTCAACGCCGGCGATCAGCCACAGCGGATCGTCGTTGAAGCCGCTGCCCACGGCGAGGTTGCCTTTTTTGGTCAGGGGCTGATACTGGTGATAGGCGCTGCCGTCGGGGAACTGGGTGGCGGCGATGTCCAGAATACGCTCGCGGGCCCGCTCCGGGATCATATGCACGAAACCGAGCAGATCCTGGCAGGAATCACGGAAGCCCATCCCGCGCCCCATGCCGGATTCGAAATAACTGGCCGAGCGGCTCATATTGAAGGTGACCATACACTGGTACTGGTTCCAGATATTGACCATGCGGTCAAGCTTTTCCTCCCCTGACGTGAGCCGATAGGCGCTCAGCAGCTCCTCCCAATAGCTGCCCAGCGCGCCGAGCGCGGCGTCAAAGGCCTCGTTTCCGGCATAGCGCGCGATCATGGCATGGGCGCGCGTCTTGCTGATCACACCCGGCGCCTCCCACTTCTCCTCCTGCGGGTTTTCCACATAGCCCAGGCCGAAGATCAGGCTTTCGCTCTGACCGGGGAGAAGCGTGAGATCGAACTGCTCCGCCGCAATGGGCTGCCAGCCGTGGGCGACGCTGTTGGTGCAGCCTTCGCCGAAGACGGCCGCCGGATGGGCGGGGGAGCCGTAGACGCCGAGAAAGGCGTCGCGGGCGGTGTCAAAGGCGGCGCAGGGGCGGTCTGCCCAGAAAACCGCATAGTGGTCGCGCCGCTCGCGGTATTCGGTCTTGTGATAGATCGCGCCAGGCTCGATCTCCACCTCGCCGGTGGAGTAGTTGCGCTGAAAGTTTGAGGCGTCGTCCATCGCATCCCAGAGACAGAATTCCAAATAGGAGAAGACCCGCGGTGATTTGACCGCGTCGCTGTCGTTGCGAAGCGTAAGACGCATCAGCAGACAGTTGTCGCCCCGGGGGACAAACAGCTCCTGACGGGCATAAAGGCCGTCCTTTTCGCCCTCGATCACCGTATAGCCCAGACCGTGGCGGCAGCGGTAGCTGTCCAGCTCTGTCTGCACGGGCTGCCAGCCGGGGTTCCAGACGCTCTTCCCGTCTCGAATATAAATACGGAAGCCCTCGGAGTCGAGCGGGCAGTTGTTGTAGCGATAACGCGTCAGACGGCGCAGCCGCGCGTCACGGTAAAAAGCATAGCCGCCGGCCGTGTTCGAACAGAGCGCAAAGAAATCCTCACAGCCCAGATAGTTGATCCAGGGCAGCGGCGTGCGCGGCGTCGTGATGACATATTCCTTTCTGGCATCGTCAAAAAAACCGTATTTCATATGTAGATCTCCTGTATCGAAAACGTTTAAGCACATGCCTCTTCCATTAAAGTAACGGATTTCCGCTGAAATTGCAAGCTGTTTTTGCGGAAAAATGTGAAAACATACAAGATTTTTCTAAATTGACGCAAGCAGCGAAAATGTTAAGGGTGCAAAAAGCCTATTTTTTCGAAAGAAAACTGTACACAATTGACAAAAATGATTTTTGAATGGATTTTTTCAAAACCTTTTCTTGCATTTTCGAAAAATATGCGCTATTTTTGAAATGCGAAAACGATTAAGTGCAAGGGAGGGCCAAACCGTGGTTTCGATGAAGGACATTGCACAGGCCTGCGGTGTGTCCGTCGCCACGGTAAGCAAAGCCCTCAACGGCCAGCAGGACATCGGACGGGAGACAAGGGAGCGGATCCGGCAGGTTGCCGACGAGATGGGCTATATGACGAACGCCTCCGCCCGCGCGCTGAAAACCTCCCGCAGCTTTAACATCGGCGTGCTGTTCGTCGATCCGAGACAGGGCGGCCTTGCGCATGAGTATTTCTCCTCGGTGCTCGACAGCATCCGCGTGGAGGGCGAGCGCTGCGGCTATGACATCACGTTCATCAACCGTAACGTCGCCAGAAAGCAGACCACCTACCTGCAGCACTGCCTGTACCGCGGGGTAGACGGTGTGGTGATCGCCTCGGTGGATTTTGCCGATCCGATGGTGCTGGAGCTGATCCAGTCCGGCCTGCCGGTGGTGACCATCGACCATATGTTCAACGGCCGCATGGCGATCATGAGCGACAACGTTTCCGGCATGGAAACACTTGTCCGTTACGTTGCCGGAAAGGGACACCGGCGGCTGGCCTTTATCCATGGCGAGCAGACCACGGTTACCGACGGACGGCTGACCGGCTTCTACCGTGCCTGTGAGGCGCTGGAGATCCCGGTGAGAGACGAGTGTGTGATCGAGGGAGCCTACCACGATGTGGGACGCTGCTATGAAGCGACGAAGAAGCTCCTGGCCCTGCCCGAGCGGCCGAGCTGCATTTTCTTCCCGGACGATTTTTCCTACATCGGCGGCTATAACGCGATCACAGAGGCGGGATTGAAGATCCCCGAAGATATTTCGGCCGTCGGCTATGACGGCATCCGGCTCGCTTCGGTCATGAGCCCGGCGCTCACGACCTGGCGGCAGAACACCGAGGACCTCGGCCGTGAGGCTTCGGCGCGGCTGATCGAGCTGATCGAGCATCCCAAGACCGCGCTGATCGACCGTTATGTGGTCTCCGGCCGGCTGCTGGAGGGCAGCAGCGTGGCCGATCTAACAACTAGGTGATTGGCGGGAGCGATCCCGCAAATTATAAATCACAAAACAAAACAGGAGGATTCGAAATGAAAAAGATTATCGCAATGCTTCTGGCGCTCGTGATGGTATTTGCGCTCTGTGCCTGCGGCCAGCAGGCGGCCCCCGCCGCCGCTCCCGCTGCCGAAGAGGCTCCCGCCGCCGAGGCCGCCCCCGCAGCCGACGATGCCGCCGCCGA